>NZ_HG422173.1:1823211-1852168 GCF_000341545.2 Nitrospina gracilis 3/211 | reverse complement strand
CCTGATGGAAGCGGTCCGGCTATTTGAAAAACTCGATGAGGGGCTGGTCTTCGACCACCATGTGGTCGGTGAGGTGGTAGACGTCCTTGATGAAAGGATGCTGCAGGGCGGGTTCGCGGTCGAGGATGGTGCCGAGAAAGGTTTCGTTTTTCCAGGGCGACTCCGACCGGTCGGTCACCGTCACCGCCCAGCCCGCATCGTTCTGCCAGATCTTCACGGAAAACGCCGTGCGTTTTTCCGGAGACGACCCCACTCCCCACTCGCCGAGACCGATCAGCGCATACGCGACCTTGCGCTCGTGCCCGTCTGTGAACAACGCGTAATACACCGCGAAGGCGTTGCCATCACGGTACACGAAGCGGGTGAGGCGGGTGGTGGTGCCGCCGCAACAGTCGCAGGTGCTTTGGCCGGGAGGTTCAAATTCGATTTCGATCATCGTTCGCCCACCGGGCATCAGCCCCGTTCGCACCGCGCCTGGCGCGGCCGGCGCCTCGCTGGCTATTTTTTCCCATATAAATTGCGCATGGAGAAGGACTGGCTGTTGACGTTAGAGGAATCTTCTTCGGCGAGGGCGTTGGCGACTTCGTCGCGGTAGTTCTTCACCTGGCGGTAGAGGGGGTGGGTGATGTCAAGCTTCAGGTTGGCGAGCGCGGCGCTGAATTTTTCGCTCCCCTCCACCGACACCTCGCAGACGATCTCGCCCGACTCGCTGTCGCGGTACACGCCGGAGAGGGAGAGCGGCGTCTTCTTCGTGGCGTGCAGGCCCATCGCCCGCATCAGCTCCAAGACGGGTCCGTTGCCGTAGGCCCGGAGGGGCAGGTGTTTCTTGATTTCGGTCAAAAGGCTTTGTGCGCTCATAGCTTCTTATAAATCAATGAGGTGGAAGTGGGGCATCGACGCCCTTTCGAAGAATTTTAGCACAGCTTGCGGGGGGTCATCACCCGCTCCGCACAATATTCTCACAATTTTATGGATACTGGGTGGAAGGGAACGGGCGGCGTGTTATAATCGTGCAGGTTTCATAACCCCTAAAGTTATTGTAAGGAGACGGTTTAAGGACGCTTTCGAGGTGTTGACTTCGCGGCCGGATAGCCTATAATTTCCCTTTTGCTTATTTTTAGGTGACCATTCCCCAGCATGCTGGAAAAATTCAAGATCAGGTCAGAAAATACGCTGGATTTGATAGGCGGCACGCCCCTCGTTAAGCTCAACCGCGTGGTGCCCGCCAACGGCGCGGCCATATGGGCCAAGGTGGAGTCGAACAATCCCGGCGGCAGTGTGAAAGACCGCATTGCGCTGGCGATGATCGAAGACGCGGAAAAGAAAGGGCTCATTCAGCCCGGCGCGACGATCGTCGAACCCACCAGCGGCAACACGGGTATCGGCCTGTCGCTGGTCGGCGCGTTCAAGGGCTACAACGTCATGCTGGTCATGTCCGAGAACATGAGCACCGAGCGGCGGCTGTTGCTGGAAAGCTTCGGCGCAACGCTGGAGCTCAGCCGGGCCGAGTTCGGCATGCAGGGCACCATCGAGCGCGCGGAAGAACTGGTGGCGGAGCATCCGGATTACTTCATGCCGCAACAGTTCAACAACCCGGCCAACCCGGAGATCCACCGGCAGACCACCGGACCGGAGATCATCTCCGCCATGGAAGGGGATAAAGTGGACGCGTTCATCGCGGGCATCGGCACCGGCGGCACCATCACCGGCGCGGGCGAAGCGTTGAAAGCGCATTACAGTGATACGAAGGTCATCGGCGTCGAGCCGGCTACCAGCGCGGTGTTGTCCGGCCGGGCGGCGGGTCCGCACAAGATCCAGGGCATCGGCGCGGGGTTCAAGCCGAAGGTGCTCAACCTTGACATCGTGGACGACATCCGCCCCATCTCGGACGACGATGCGTTCCGTTATGTTCAGCGACTGGCGAAGGAAGAAGGCCTGCTGACGGGCATCTCCTCCGGCGCGGCGCTGTGCGCGGCTTACCAGGTGGCGGAAAACCTGGGACCGGACCAGAACGTGGTGGTCATTCTCCCCGATACGGGCGAACGCTATTTCAGTTTTTATCAATACTTCTAGTCAAAAGTTTTCTATGGGATACGTCAAAGGTTTACGTTGTAAAGAATGCGGTAAGAATTACGAAAAACTGCCGGTCCACGTGTGCGAATACTGTTTCGGCCCGCTGGAGGTGGATTACGATTACGAAGGCATCAGCAAGGTCATCAGCCGGAAATCGATTCAGGACGGGCCGCCCTCCATGTGGCGGTACCAGCCGCTGTTGCCGATCGACGGCGAGCCGCAGGTCGGCCGCTACACCGGGTTCACCCCGTTGATCGAGGCCAAGAACCTGGCCAAGGCGCTGGGCCTCAAAAAAGTATATGTGAAGAACGACTCGGTAAACCACCCGACCTTTTCCTTTAAAGACCGGGTGGTCTCCGTGGCGGTGACCAAGGCGAAGGAATTCGGCTTCGACACCGTGTCCTGCGCCTCCACCGGCAACCTCGCCAACTCGGTCTCCGCGCATGCGGCGGAAGCAGGCTTGAAAAGCTGTATTTTCATTCCGGTGGGCCTCGAGCAGGGCAAGGTTCTCTGTACGCAGGTTTACGGCACCCAGCTCATCTCGGTGCGCGGCAGTTATGACGACGTCAACCGCCTGTGCAGTGAGATCGCCGGGTCACACCAGTGGGCGTTCGTCAACATCAACATCCGCGCCTACTACGGCGACGGTTCGAAGTCGTACGGCTACGAGATCGCCGAGCAGCTCGGCTGGCGCACCCCGGACAACGTGGTGGTGCCGGTGGCGGGCAGCTCGCTGATCACCAAAATCTGGAAAGCCTTCCACGAGTTCAAGGACCTGGGCCTCATCGACAAGGTCAACACCAAGGTGTTTGCCGCACAGGCGACGGGATGCTCGCCGGTATCGACAGCCATCAAGAACGGCTGGGACACGCACAAACCGGTGAAGCCCGACACCATCGCCAAGTCCATCGCCATCGGCAACCCGGCCGACGGTTTTTACGGCATCAAGACCGTGCGTGACAGCGGTGGCTGGGGCGAGGACGTGACCGACGAGGAAGTCATCGAGGGCATGAAACTGCTGGGGGAGACCGAAGGCGTGTTCACGGAAACCGCGGGCGGCGTCACCGTGGCGGTGACCAAAAAGCTGGTCGAGCAGGGACGCATCAAGCCTGACGAGCTGACCGTGGTCTGCGTCACCGGCAACGGCCTCAAAACCCTGGAGGCGCTGGACAACAAGTTCGCGGAACCGGCGGTCATCGAACCCAACATTCACAGCTTCGAAGAAGTCTATTCAAACGGTATAACGGTATAACAAGGAGAAACGAACCATGGCGGTAAAAGTAAGGATTCCCACCCCCTCATGAAGCTCACCAACAACCAGAGCGAAGTTGCAGCCAACGGGGGCACCATCGCAGAGTTGCTCAGCGACCTCGAATCCCAGTTCAACGGGATCAAGGAGCGCATCTGCGAGGAGAACGGAACGCCGCGCCGCTTCATCAATATTTACCTGAACGAAGAAGACATCCGGTTCCTGGACGGGGAAAACACCCAGGTGAAGGACGGTGACGAGGTGTCCATCATCCCTGCCATCGCCGGGGGCAACTGATTCGTTCGAAGATTCATGCCAGGCTAAAATGGCTGGCAACTTTCCGGTTGAGAAGAGCATCAAACAGGTAAGGGACATCGGTCGCCGGCAACCGGGCTGGGTGTCCCGCGGAAGACGTGTTGGAAGCCGGGAAATGCGGCCCGAAGGGGGAAGCGGGTTGTCCACCGCCCTGCAGCGGCTGAACGCCCCGCCTGATCGGAATTCTTGGATTCCGAAGAGTTTTGATCACCCGGTGAATTAACAACCCCGTTTTTACAAAAAACCCGGACCGGGTTCCAGGTCCAGCCGGGTTTTGATATACAATTTAATTGTTATGTCTAAGCTCAAGCTATCCGAGGAAGTGCTGGCTCCTTCCTGTCCGGTGATCATGGACGAGTCGGTCTTGAAGAAGATCGGCAACACCCCGCTGATCCCCATTCAGAACCTGACGCGGGACTTTCCGGACGTGGAAATCTACGCCAAGGCCGAATGGCGGAACGCAGGCGGCTCCGTGAAATCCCGGCCCGCCCTGCAGATGATTGAGGACGGCGAGGCTTCCGGCAAGCTGACCAAGGGCAAGATCATCCTCGACTCCACCTCCGGCAACACCGGCATCGCCTACGCCCTCATCGGCAAGATCAAGGGATACCGCGTGAAACTCGTCATGCCCGCCAACGTCAGCAAGGAACGCAAGGGGTTGATGGCCGACTTCTACGGCGCGGAAATCGTCACCTCCAGTCCATTCGAAGGCTCCGACGGCGCGATTCTCCTGGCGCGGGAGATTCTCGAGCGCGACCCCGACGCCTACTTCATGCCGGACCAGTACAACAACGATTCCAACTGGCGCGCGCATTACCTGCACACGGCCAACGAAATCTGGAAACAGACCGACGGCCGCATCACGCACTTCTGCGCGGGCATCGGGACCGGCGGCACCATCATGGGCAACACACGCCGCCTGCGCGAACTGAACCCGGAGATCAAGTGCCACCCCATCGAGCCGGCGGAGGAACTGCACGGCATCGAGGGCCTCAAGCACATGGCCTCGTCCATCGTACCCGGCATCTACAAGGAAGAAGAACTCGACAGCAAGATCAGCGTCGCCACGGAAGAAGCCTACGACATGGTCGAAACGCTGGAAAAAGAGGAAGGCATTCTGGTCGGGCATTCTTCGGCGGGGGCCATGGTGGGAGCGCTCAAACTTGCCGCTCAGATCAAGAAGGGCGTCATCGTCACCGTTTTCCCCGACAGTTGCGACACCAATTACATCAACTTCGGCAAGTTCAAGGAACACTCGGAAACCCACTCCACCACCAAGCCGGACAGTTGATCCCCTTTTCCCCGGAATAATCCATGGGCCGATTCACCCGCCACGTATTCATCTGCAACAACCAGCGCAAGGAAGACGACCCGCGCGGCTGTTGCCAGTCACGCGGTGCCATGGACCTGCTCGACCACATCAAGAAACGCGTCCACGACAGCGGCCTGAAAGGCAAGATCCGCATCAACAAGGCCGGGTGCCTCGACGCCTGCCAGTACGGCCCCTCCATGGTAGTCTACCCGGACGACGTCTGGTACTCTCCCCAAACGGTGGAAGACATGGAAGAAATCTTCACCGAGCACCTGCAGAACGGCCGCGTTGTCGAGCGGCTGGTCATCGACTTCTCCCGGAAATAACGATTGGGCTTGTGCCCGTCCCCGGTTGACTTATACTTGGGGCATGGTTTCCAACCTCCTCATCGTCGGCGGAACGGGAACGCTCGGCCGCCCGGTTGCACATAAATTCCTGAAAGAAGGATGCGCCGTCCGCGTCTTCACCCGCAATCTGGAACGAGCACGCGAGGTGCTGGGGGACGGGTTCGACCTGCGCCAGGGCGACGTGGAAGACCCGGCAACGGTCGACCGCGCTCTGCAAGGGTGTGACGGGGTCCACATCAATCTCCAGGGCGGCAACACGGACCGCCAGTTGGAAGCCATCGAGTACGGCGGCACGCTGAACATACTGAAATCCGCCGAAAAAGCCGGAGTGAAGCGGCTGTCCACCATCTCCTACGCGGTGGACCTGGATAACTACCCGCACATCCCCTACGCGGCGATCAAGCGTCGTGTGGAAAACGCTATAGCGGAATGCTCCATCCCGCACACCATCTTTCGCGCCACCCACTTCATGGAATCCCTGCCGTTGTACTTTCGCGATCACACCCCGTGCCTCATCGGTGATCAGCCGCACCACTATCACTGGGTGGCGGCGGAGGATTACGCCCGCATGATATTCAACGCGTACCAGCTGGAGGAAGCGATTGGGCGGCAGTTTGACATTTTTGGCCCGGAGGCGATGACCATGGAGGAAGCGCTCCTGCGCTACTGCACCGCCATGCACGGCAAGGCGGAAATAGCCCGCATCCCCATCTGGGCGATGAAGGTCATGGGCTATCTGCTGTTCGACCGGAGGATCCGCTTCGTCGCGGAGTTGATGGAGTTTTTGGGCCAGGCCGGGGAAAATGGCAACCCCATCGAGGCCAACCGGTTGCTCGGCGCCCCCACCATTACCCTGGAACAATGGTGCGAAAAACGAAAGGCCGAACGGCGTGGGGAATTGGTGGAAGGATGAATTTCCGCGAGACCGTCACAGATCGACCGTTTCCACCTTCACGCGGACGGTACCCTTGCCGTCGAATCCCAGCCGCTTGGCCGCGCCGTGGCTGAGATCGATGATGCGCGAACCCGATCGGGGATTGTGCGCACTTGGAAACGGACCGCGGTCGTTGACGCGCACGATGATAGACCGTCCGTTTTCGAGATTGGTCACGCGCACGTTGGTGGGAAGCGGTAGGAACTTGTGAGCGGCGGAGAGTCCGTCCGGATTGAACGCCTCGCCGTTGGCGGTCATGTGGCCGTCGTCCTGGTCGTACGTCTCCTGCCCGTACCAGGAAGCGATGCCGACCTCGGTGTACGTCTTCGCCTGCTCGACGCTCATGGGATAATACTTCTTGCCCTTGACCGTGTACGGCGCGTTTTTGACGCGGCCGAGGCGGATGGCTTCCTTTACCGGCAGCCCGTCGATGGTGTCGATCTCGTCGTTCATCAGCGGCCAGTCAAGCGGTGCGGTGACGACGTCGAAGGTGAACTCGCCGATCTTGTACGTCGCCTTGCCGGTGTAGTACACCACCTTCACCGCGTTCTTGCCGATGTAATAAACGCCCTTGACCGTCCCCTTCACCACCTGGTAAGTGCCTTCGATGACCGTGCAGGCGGAAAGCCCCATCAGCACCGCCCCCATCACCCAAAGCCGCCCCTTGTGCTTCATGCCCCATCCTCAATAATTCATAACTAATTGAAAATTATAGAGAAATAATTCTTTGCGTGCAACCTTCCAGCGCCACCCTGCACCCCGCCGCGCCCAAATTGACAATCCGAAGGGGTTCCCTTAACTTGGAGTCAGGACAACCAACAGGCGTATTGCATGGGCGAAGACAATAAAAAGAAGCTGTTGGAGGTGATCCAGAAACTGGATCAGCGGATCGCGGACCTCAACCGGCGCGTGCAGAAGCTGGAAGCGCAACTGGACGATCCGTGGTTCCGCCCGGAAGATATCGACGGGGATGCCTCCTCTTCGCCCTCCCCCTCCCGCCCGGCACCGTCGGTTCCCCCCACCCCGCCCAAAGACGAGGTCTCGCAGGGTGAGTTCTGGCTCAATAAAATCGGCATCGCCCTGCTCCTGATGGGCCTGGCATTCCTGTTCAAATATTCCATCGACCAGAACTGGATGACGCCGCCGGTGCGCATCCTGATGGGCGGCATTCTGGGCGGCGTTCTTTTGGGGCTCGGTATTACTCTGCGGGAAAGCCGGGAAATCCTGAGCCCTGTTTTGCAGGGCGGCGGACTGGCAACGTTTTACATGACGGTGTTCGCCGCGTTTCAACTCTATGCGTTGATCCCGCACCTGTATGCGTTTTCCGTCATGGTCGGCATCACCCTGTTCGCATTCACCCTCGCCGTCAGGCAGTACGAATTCGCGCTGGCGCTGGTGGCGGTGACGGGTGGCTTGAGCACGCCGTTTCTTCTGCACCAGGAAGCGGGGAACCTGCCGGGCCTCGTGCTCTACACCTGCCTCGTGCTTGCCGGTTCGATGGCGGTTTATTACTTCCGGCCCTGGCGGTCGCTCCTCTGGTACAGCTGGGCCGGAGGATGGGTGGTGCTCGGCATTGCGGAAGGGGAACTTCCGGCGTACAAGGTGGAACGCATTTTCCAGTTCTGGAGTGTGGAGGGCGGCGTGCTGTTCGCCTTCGCTTTGTTCTGGATCGTCCCGCTACTCACCAAACAACGGCAATGGCATCCGTCCGCAACAGAAAAACCCGCCGCGCCCAGAACCGTATTCGAAAACACCTTCGCCGAGCACAATGCGCCGGTCACCGCCCTCATGATGTTTTCCGGCATCATGGCCTGGATTCTGTCCTATCTCATCTGGGATCTGCCAGATGAAACGTGGGGGTGGATTCTTTCCGGGTTCTGCCTGTTGTTTTTCCTGATTGCGTTCCTGTTGTGGCGGCGGAGTTCGCCACCGGAACCGGTGGCCCTGCACGCAACGATGGGTACGTTTCTGCTCACGCTCACCCTGTGGCACCTGTTCGATGGCGACCTTCTGTTCTTCGCCTTGACTGTGGAAGCCACGGCGTTGCACGGGTTCGGCAAACGTACGCGCGAACACGTGGTCACCTACACCGGCACGGTATTTCTGATGCTCCTCACCGTCTGGCTGTGCACGCGCATTCTGGGCCGGGCTCCAGGGACGGCCGTCCTGAACGGGCGCGCCGGAGCGGATCTCGCTTTCCTCTTACTCGCGGCATACTGGTCCACCCTCATGCCCAAGCAGGAAGAATCGCAGGCCTACCTGCTGGTGGCGTACGTGGGTTGGATCGGCTGGTTGTGGCGGGAGTTGAATGTACTGCCGCACGGCAGTGCGTGGGTGTCGATCGGCTGGGGTTTGACCGGCGCAATTTTATTGCTCGCCGGGGTGCGCACGAAACAGATCAACGCTTTCCGCGTGGGACTGGGAACGCTGGTGCTGGTCGCGGTGAAGCTCACGCTGTTCGACCTCGCTCACCTGTCGGCGCTGTGGCGAATCCTCATTTTTATGGGCTTCGGCGCGGCGTTTTTATGGATCAGTTATTGGATGAAATCTCCCTGGACCCAGCCCGCTTCCGGCAAGGCAGTGTGATCGCCATACGGCGAAGCGCCCTCCAATCCCCCCTCACGTACTTTTAGTCAGGTCGGATTGCAGTTTGAGCAGGTTGTAGTAGGTGCCCTTCTGCTGAATCAATTCCCGCCGCGTACCGAACTCGACGACCCTTCCATGACGCAGGACCAACACCTTGTCCACGTGCTGCAACGTGGACAGCCGGTGCGCGATGACGATGGACGTGCGTCCCTGGATGAGATTCTGAATGGCGTCCTGAATTTTCTTTTCGGTTTCGGTATCGACGTTGGAGGTGGCCTCGTCCAGGATCAAAATGCGCGGGTTGGATGCCAGCGCCCGCGCGAACGACAGCAGTTGCTTCTGTCCCAGCGACAGACTGTTGCCGCCCTCCATCAGGGTTTGTTCGTACTTGTGCGGCAGGTTGTCGATGAAGTGGTGCGAGTGCACGGCGTGGGCGATGGATTCAATCTCCTCAACACCCAGTTCGGTGTTGCCGAGGCGGATGTTGTCCATCACGTTCCGGGCGAACAGGAAAACGTCCTGTTGCACCAGTGCCATCTGGCTGCGAAGCGCATACTTGTCGACTTCGGACAGCGAGGTACCATCGACCCGGATCCTCCCTTTCTGAATGTCATAAAAACGGTAGAGGGTATTGACGATCGTGGTCTTGCCGGACCCGGTCGCTCCAACAATGGCGAGGCTCTCCCCCGGCTCCAGGGAAAACGACACATCCTGCAAAACGTAATTCTCGTTCTTGTACGCGAACCACACGTTCTCGAACTCCACCCGCCCCTCTATTTTTTAAGAGGTTTCGGTTGCGCGGGATTGGGAAGGTCTTCTTCTGTATCGAGCAACTCGAAAATACGTTCCGAGGATGCCATCGCCGTCTGGATGATGTTGAATTTTTCGGCGAGGTCGCGGATCGGTTCGAAAAACTTGTGCAGGTACTGTAGGAACGCCACCAGCACGCCCAGTTCCACCTCGTCCTGCACGAAGCGGCCGCCGCCGTACCAGATGACGAGGCCCATGCCGATGGCGCTGAACACATCGATCGACGGCAGATACACGGAGTTGTAAAACAGCGACCGCAGGTCTTCCCGCAGCTTTGACCCACTGACATCGGTGAACTGCTTTCGGCGGTTTTCCTCCTGATTGAACATCTGCACCGTATTCATGCCCGACAGGTTCTCCTCCAGCAGGGTGTTGAGCGTGGTCTGGTGCGCGCGGTTTTTGCGGAGCGCGTCGCGGGCGCGGGTGCGGTAGGCGTTGGTCGCCAGGTACAGAAACGGAAACACCACACACACCACCAGCATAAGCCGCCAGTCAAGGTACGCCAGCATGAAAAAGATGCCGACCAGCGTGAACAAATCGCTGAATACGAGGATGAGGCCGGATGTCAGCATTTCATTCAGCACCTCGATGTCGTTCACGGTGCGGGTGATCATTTTGCCGATGGGGTTGCGGTCGAAAAAACGGAACGACATTTTGTGGAGGTGACCGAACACCTGCGTGCGCAGGTCGTACATCACCTGCTGCCCGATGAACTGGATGGTGTAGTACTGGAAAAACTGGCAGACGAACGCCCCAACCAGAACCACCAGGTAGATGAGCGCGATCTGGTCGAGGCCGGAATAGTCGTCGACCCTGATGTGTTCATCGATGGCGATCTTGGTGAGGTAGGGCCCCGCCAGGTTGAGAAGCGAAACGGAAAGCAGCAGGCCCACCGACACCAGGACGAGCATGCGGTAGGGTCGCAGGTAGCCCAGGATCCGCGTGAAAAGCGGCCAGTCGTAATAGCGGTCGTCGAGAGTCTCTTCCCATTCGTTCATTTCAGAAGGATCTCCATTTCGCGCGCCAGCGCCTGGTTGCTGTAAATGCGGCGGTACACACCATCCTGTTTTTGCATCAACTCGGCGTGCACTCCGTCCTCCAGAACCTTTCCTTCCCCCAGAACCACCACGCGGTCCACCTGCCGGGCCAGAGACAGGCGGTGTGTGACAATCAAAGTCGTTGTACCCTCAATAACCGAACGGATGTTATTCAGGATTATAGATTCGGTTTCTACATCGAGGCTGGAGAAGGCGTCGTCGAGAATCAGGATGCGCGGCTTGCGAATCAGTGCCCGGGCCAGAGCGATGCGTTGTTTCTGCCCGCCCGAAACCGATACGCCGCGTTCGCCCACCACGGTGTCGAGTCCCTTGGGAAACCGTTCGAGGTCCGGGGTCAGGTGCACACAATGCACCATGGCTTCGATTTCCTCTTCCGACGCCTCCGGCCTGGCGAGAGCAATGTTGTTGCGAATGGTGGTGGAAAACAGGAACGGTTCCTGTTCGACGTAACCGATATGGCGGCGCAGCACGAATGCCGGGACCTCGGAAATCGGTGTGCCGTCCAGAAGGAGGCTCCCCTGTGGGGCGTCGAAGACGCGCGGTAGGAGCTGCATGAGCGTCGATTTTCCCGCACCGATCATTCCGATGAACGCAACGCTGGTACCCGCTTCGATTTTCAGGTCGATGCCGTCCAGCGCGTTCACCTCGCTGTCCGGATACGAAAACGCCAGACGACGCACCTCAATTCTGCCGCGAATGTCGAACGCCCCCTCTTCTTTTTCTGACTGCACGAGGGCCGTACGAGAATCGAGTATGTGCTGGATGCGACGCATGGCAGTGACACCCTTCTGCCACAGGTTGATGACGTAGCCAATGGCCATCATCGGCCACGAAAGCATCATGAGGTACCCGTTGAACGCAACGAACGACCCCAGCGTGATGGTCCCGTCGATCACCTCCTTGCCCCCTATCCACAGCGTGATCATTGCCGCGACGCCGATAACGAACACCAGGGACGGCGTAAACAGGCCAAACATTTTGGCGAGGCTCATGTTCTGGTCGATGTGGTCGCGGTTCAAACGGTCGAACCGGTTGATCTCGTTCTGTTCCTGTACGAATGCGTGGAGCACGCGGATGCCCGCCAGGTTTTCCTGTACCATGCTGGTGATGCGGGACAGGTTTTCCTGGATGCTCTGGTGGCGGATGCTGATGGCTCGGATGAACGTGAAAAACAGAATCGAGATGAAAGGCAGGGGCAGCAGCGCATACAACGTGAGTTTCGGATTGATGTAGATCATGAGCGCGAGGCAGCCGATGATGACCACCACCGCGTCCAGCACCACCAGCAGGCCGAGGCCGAGGAAATCCTTCACCGCGCGCAGGTCATTGGTCGCGCGGGACATGAGGTCACCTACCTCATGTTTCTGGAAAAATGTGCGGTCGAGGGTGAGGAAGTGCGCGAACAGGTGGTTGAGGATGTCGATTTCCATTTTTCGCGAGGGACCGAACAAATACCGGCGCCAGCCGTACCGGGCTACCGCCTGCACTCCCGCCGCGAGGAACAACCATCCGGCAAATCCAATAAGCTGGCTCTGCGCCGGGTCGTTCGGCAGAAGGTCGATCACCTGCTTGAGGAGCCACGGGATCACCATCCCGACCAAGTCCGTCACCAACAACGCGAAAATGCCGATCAGCATTTCCCGCTTGTATGGCTTCATGTATTGAATGAATGTGCGGACGTGTTCCATAGAATCGCAATCCGGTCAAAGCCGGCCGGGCTGGAATTGTGGGGAATGCGGATTCCGCCGCCTCATCAAAAATTCAGGCGGTACCCATGGAAAGAAACATGGCGACCAGACCCAGAGAAAGGCAAATAAGATTATTCAGCTTTTTTTCATCCCCTTCGTGAACAGTTGGAAGCAAGTCGCCGATGCTGATATACAAAAACGTGCCCGCGGAGACACCCAGGGCAAACCCAATGGGATAGGGATTGAATTCTTCGAGCACAAACGTGGACAGGATGGCGGCTGCGGGGGTGATCAAAGCAAAGACCACCATGTAGGCCAGAACTTTACGGCTGGAAAATTCGCCACCCTTCATCAGAATACTGCTCAAGGCCAGCGCAGCCGGAAATTTATGAATCGTAACCGCAAGCAGGATGACCACGCTCATGTTGAGCATGCTGGCCGCGCCGATGGCCACCCCGTCAAGTATGCTGTGAAAACCGATTCCCACATATGCCGCGAGCCCGATTTTATGGTAGTCGCAGTGGCCTTCCTCACACGGGTGCACCATGATGAACTTTTCCATCACGTAGATAGCAAGAAATCCGAGAATCACCGGAAACCCGATCTGGCGTCCCAGCACTTCCGTGATTTCCGGAATCATGTGGAAGAAGACGGCACCCAGCAGGATTCCCGCGCAAAAACTGATCAGCATGCGGAATGTTTTTGCGACCATTCCTTGATGGTGGGAATCCAGCCGCCGATCATGGTTACAGCGAAGATGAACAGCAAAAACAAATAAAGGCCCGAATTGTCCATATTTTGGCTCATGGTCCGGCATGCCGGAATTTCAAGAGGGTTTCAAAAGTATACAGTCTTGGATGTCAAAAACGGCGGTGCGATCCGGATTATTTCCATACTATCCGTGTTTTTCTCCCATAACGCGGATCAGGTTCCCGGCGGCATAGGCGCGGATCACCGCCTGCGGATCGTTGAGCATAGGCAGGAGCAATTGGAATGCCTCCGCCCCACCCATCATGCCGGTGGCACGGACAGCGGCGGTTCGCACGCGGACGACGGGATCCTTCAAAACCTGCTTCAATAACCGGACGCGTTCGGGGAGAGCGGTCTTTCCCAGAACCCGTGCTGTCATGCTGCGCATGCCGAAATCGGGGCTGGCCAAAAGGTCCGAAAATATCTGGCGGCAGTCCTTGCTGTCCAGGCGGAACAGGGATAAGGCCGCAGACAAACGGACCACCGGATCGGCATCATTGCAGAACGGCTTCAATTCCTTCAACACCGCCACGGGTGGCAAATACCCCATGGCCAACAACGCCCGGCTCCGTACCGACGCGTGCGGGCTGAGACTGAGGCGAATGAGCGGACGCAGCAGGACCATGTCCGCCTTGTCGCCGATCGCTTTAAGCGCGTTGACCACGACGTCCGGTTCCTCCGATTCCAGGAGCCCCGCAAGATGTTGCAGGGATTTTTCATCGCCGATCTGGCCCAGGTAGCTGATGGCCTGATAACGCTGAACCGCGTCACCCGCGCCGAGTGCATCCACGAGATGTGCGTAGTATTCCGGTTTTCCCAACCTGTACAAAGCGTAGGCCGCAGCCAGGCGCACCATGCGATCGGGTGCGTTCAATTGTTTGCGTATTACAGGAAGCGATTCTTTGTCACCCAGATCTGCGACCAGTTTAAGCGCCTCCGACCGGACCCAGATGTTTGAATCCCCCAATAGACGCCGGGCTGCAGGAAGAGCGGCTTCTGTCGACATCTTTTCCAGTGCCTGCAGGGCAAACTGCCGCGTGGTCGGGTAAAAATCCCTGGTCCCTTCGACCACGAGGTCCGTCAGGTCTGCATCAAGCGACTCTCCCGCAGCACGGATGGTTCCACTGCGTACAAACGCCTCCTCGCTTTGATAGGTTATGCGGAGAATCTTGCGACATTCTTCTCGCAGTTTATCCACCAGCGCTTTGGGCGCGACACCTCCTTCTCCTGCCGCGAAAGCCAACGGGAGGAAGGCCAGGCCAATGAGCAGGGGCAACACCGCAAAAATATTAATTCGATTCCACATTCAGTAAAAATTCCGGGTCAAAGAACGGTTGGGCAAAATTGTCTTCCTCTCCCAGCATAGCGGCGTAGTGCTGCCTCGCCGCCAAAAAGGTTTCGGTCTCACTCGGCTTTCCACGGTTCCGGTAGCCCGCCTCCAGGATGCCGCATTTTTCGACCAGCATTTCCAGCACGCCGCGGCGGGCTTCCCCCTGCGGTTTCTGCCGGACCAGCAGTTTTTCCAGCGCGTACACGCGAAACCGGTCCATGCCCCAGTAACGCGCCGAAAGCTGGTCCTCATGGCCGCCGAATTTCACAATGAGGGCTTCCTCAAGAAACTGGACCGGATACAAATACGTGAGCCGCAGCCACAGATCATAATCCTCGCAGGCCGGCATGGCCTCGTCGAAACCGCCAATACGGCTCAACACCTCCCGTTTCAGCATGATCGATGAGGGGCTGATAATACATAAAGGCAGGCAGTGTTGGAAGATATACCCGGAATATTTCCGGTGTTTTTTAGCCGGGTTCACCCGCACGCCTTTGCGGATCCAGATTTCATCGGTATAGCATGCCGGGCAGCCGGGGTGAGTCTGCATCCATTCCCACTGCCGCTCCAGTTTGTTTTCCACCCAGTGGTCGTCCGAATCCAGAAAGCAAATATATTGCCCCTTCGCCCGGCGAAGCCCGGCATTGCGGGCGACGGACACCCCCCGGTTTCTCTCCAGTCGAATATATTGGGCACCTTCAAACATTTTAACCAGCCGTTCCGTGCCGTCGGTGGAAGCATCGTCCACAACAATCAGTTCGTAGCTTGAAAATTTCTGTCGACGCACCGAAGCCAGTGTTTCTTCCAGACACCAGGCGCGATTGAACGTGGGAACGATGACGGAAATCTGCGGGTCTCTTTCATTCATGTAATCTTAAACAAAACTTTTTCGTTAACCTGTTGCTTAAAAAAGCATTCTCCAAATTTTGAGACGCGTGTGCAAATAATGGGATTTTTACGGGATTGCGGATACCCATAAAAACCTTGACAAATCAGGGATTTTCCCATATTACTACGGGCTTTGCGAACCATTTTTCGAAATGTTTTTGCGGCCATTATTTGGTGGTGCCGCTGCGGCGGTTCACAGTACAATCGGTTTAATATTACAAATCATCTGAGTTGATCCAGCGTCATGGGCTTTCGCGAAGTCACGGAATTTTTCAGAGAAGACCTGTTGAAAGTAGAGCAATGTTTGCGGGACAATTTTGAGTCTTCGCTTCCGATTGTGACCGATATCGGCGACTACATCATGAATGCAGGCGGCAAGCGCATTCGGCCCCTGCTGTTGCTGGTGAGTTCGCGCCTATGCGGCATGCCTTCGAACGACCGGGTGATCAAGCACTGCTGCGTGATCGAGTACATTCACGCCGCCACCCTGCTCCATGACGACGTGGTGGACGAAACCACCGTGCGACGAGGCAACGAAACGGTCAATGCCAAGTGGGGCAGCGACGCAAGCATCCTGGTGGGAGACTACATGATCGCCCGGGCCTTGGTTCTGCTTTCCGACGACATTCAGGCTGACATCTTCCGCGCTTTCGGGCAGGGTTCGAAACTTCTGGTGGAGGGCGGCCTGCTGGAATACTCCAACGCCCGCGACATCCTGGTGACGGAAGAACACATTCTGGAGGTGGCGCACAAAAAGACCGCGTCCATCATGGCGCTCAGCTGCCAGATAGGGGCGCTTCTGGCCGAGGCAGGCAAATCCAACGAAGAAGCCATGGTGGATTTCGGTAACCATTTCGGCATCGCTTTCCAATTAATGGACGATGCCATGGATTATGACGCGCCGCCGGAGGTGCTGGGCAAACCGCAGGGAACCGATTTCAAGGAAGGGCACGTCACGCTGCCCCTCCTGCACCTATACCAGCATTCCGATAAAAGCCTCAAGCGCGAGATCGAAAATTTCATTCAAAACGAAAGCCTTACGCACAAGGAGCTGGATTATGTCCTGGAACGCATGCGCGAGACAAAATCCCTCGAATACACTATGGACAAGGCGCGTGGCCACATGGCCGAAGCCAAGAAGATCCTCTTCTCCCTCAAATTTCCCTGTCCCGAATACCTGGAACTGATGGTTGCGCTTGCCGACCACATCATTGACCGCTACACTCCCTCCAATCCGTCACTCACGCCGATTTCCTGACAGGGGCCAACGTCGTCCCGGTTGCGTAATCGAGAGACGGTCCCTACATTGATGTTATAACTGTTTCCTTTTCTGAGGTTCCCTATGGAAACCATAACGCAGGGACTCCCTTATCTTGCGCGTAAAGCCGTGTCTCACTACCTCCGTCATCAGGAACCCCTTCCCTGTCCACCTACCTTGCCAGACCCCTTGTCCAGACGGGCCGGCGCTTTTGTTTCCATAAAGAATAACGGCACGCTGCGTGGGTGCATCGGAACGCTGGAACCGCAACAGGAAACGCTGGCGGCGGAGATCATCGAAAATGCGGTGAAAGCCGCCACCAGAGACCCTAGATTCGATCCCGTCACCCAGGAAGAAATAGGCCACCTCACCTTTTCCATCGACGTGCTGTCGCCGCTCGAACGGGTGACCAACCTTTCCATGCTGGACCCGAAACAGTATGGCCTCGTGATCCGTAACGATAAAAAACAGGGAGTGCTGCTGCCCGACTTGGATGGTGTGCCGACGGTTGAGGAGCAGGTCCGCCTGTGCAGAATAAAAGGCGGCTTCACCGATGACGACCTGGAAGAATATTTCCGCTTCCGGGTTCAGCGGTTCCGCTGATTCCATCTCCAAAAAAACAAGGCAGCCCGGAAATCCGGACTGCCCTGATTCGTTACAGCTGGTGGAAACGCGGTCAGCCGACGTATGCGACCTTACTGGCCGGGGTGCGGGTATCCATATTGCGTCCCCGGTTGGTGTGGTCGTCCACCTCGGCGGCACAGCCGATCATGCGGCCGAACAGGAACGCCGCGAAACTGGCGGTCTCGATGTCCGACTCCTTGATCGTGCCCTTCTGGTAATCCGCCCACACCATCTTGAGCAGGATCACCGCGATCACCGCGTCGATGTTCACGCAGTAGACGTTTTTCGTGACTTTGGCTTTGAACAGCCCTTCCACCAGGTGATGGTAGAAGTCGAGAAACACGTTGTTCAGGCCCTTCTCCTTGAACAGTTTCTGCACGTATTCCTCGCGCGGGTCCACGTTCACGTCCTTGCCCTTGAACACCGGATGGTTGACGCAGGGGATCTTGGCGTACTCGAGGTTGCCCAGCTCCTTCTGTTCCTTTTTATACTTGCCGTACCCTGAAGCATAGTCCGTTGCCAGTTTGGCGAGGTCGATGCCGTGGTTGGCGTCCGCCGGGTCCTTGAGGCCGGAGCCCTTGAACTGCTCGATCAAAAACGCCGCCGCTTCGTAGCCGTTGCCGCCGTGGGCGAACCCGGTGTGGGTCAGGAAACCGACCATGCTCTTGTTGACCTGCACACGGTCGGGCTGTTCCGGTCCGTCCGCGCTCACCGCGCCCTTCGCGCCCTGGGCGGAGATGGTGCCCGGCCCGTTGGTGATGATGAGGCCCAGGAGGACCTGGAACTCGAACAACTCGCCGTCCGCCGGTTCCCGGCCCATGAGTGCCAGGAAGGCCGTCTTGGTGAAGCTCGACTTGGTAACGATATCGTCCAGCTTGACACCGCAGAAGCTGTCCGTCGAATGCTTGTCCGCACCGGCAGTGCAACCGACCATGGTGCTGAAGATACGGCTGTACCACGGAAGCGTCTGCAGAGTTTGGCGGGTCAGTTTCTTCGACCGCAGACTGCGCCACCCCAGGGTGGCCCAGATGCCTGCCACGATGGCATCGACGCTGACCTTGCCGTTTTCCTGTTTGGCGAAATCCTGCAGGAAGTTCAGGAACACAGACTGGCCCTGTAACTTGGCCACCGCGTCCATGATCTTGTCGGAACAATCGTCTCCCGTTCCCAAGAACGCATCCTTGAACTTGCCCGCTTCTTTCAACTGCGCGCTGTAATCGAAGGATTGCTCCGGATCGTTCATGTCGCTCAGCTTGAACAATTCCAACAGACCCGACGCCGCGTCCAGCGATTTCTGCACGGTCTTTTTACCGATGATCGAAACCGCCGCAGACAGCACCGTGTTGGGGGAGTTGCCCGCATCACGCGATGCCTGCGCCGCCGCCAGGGCCGGGTGGTTGTGATGGCCGACGTGGGCATTGAGCGCCAGGTTGGCCAGCGCCCTGCCGAATTCCGACGGATAGTTCTTGGTCAACGCAAAGGCCAGATTCTCTTCCAGGGACTTCGTGGACGCATCCAGGATGGACACCCCGTGAATCTGCGAGACCTGCGTTTTCGGATCCATGCGCGACGCGCCGCTGGCATCTTTCAGCGTCTCGCGGCGGATCATCGCGCCGACCTGCACGCGAAGCGCCTCGATCTGCTTGTTGTACGGATCGAGCGCCTCGACCACCGGCACGTCCAACTCTTTTGGCAATTGGGCGTTGTTGTTGTTGCCGAACCAGCATTTGAGCGACAGACTGCCTTTCGGCTCGAAGTCCGGTTTCTCGCCGCGCAGTTCCATGACCTTGGTCAGCGCTTCCGGAATGTGGGCGATGTTGGTGACCAGCGCGCCTTTCTTGGAAAACTTCGGGTTTTCCGGGGAATAGATCCCATCTACGCCGAAGTAGTCCATGAACCACTTCTCCTTGGCCACGGCATCGTCGCCAGAACCGGCCAGCGATCCCGCATGGCCGCAGGACTTGGTGAGCTTCGCTTTCCAGCGGCCCACCACGCAGGCGATGATCGGCTTGTCGGACTCGACGCCCTTCTCGTAATACCCGCCCGGCTCACAGTAGATGATGGCCGCCTTAGAGCGATCATCGTTGTTGAAGCCGTGAATGAACTCGTGCGGACCGAAATGGATGTACACGTCTTTGCCGCTGGAAACCGACGTCGTCGTGCCCCAGCCCGCGGTGGACAGGTATACGGCAATGGTGGTGGTGAAGTTGCCGGAGTTGGAAAAGATCGCCACCGATCCCTTGATGAGCGATTCCTCGGGATGACTGCCGCCCAGTGCGCCACCGATGCGCACATGGTTCCAGGAATCAGCAAGCCCCAGGCAGTTGGCTCCAAACAGGTCCACGCCGTTGGCCTGGCAGATGGCGCGCATGATGCGCGAGTCTTTCACCGACACCTTCTCGGTGAGGACGATGACTTTTTTCAGATCCGGGTTCTGGCGCACCGCTTCGGCCACGCCGTCTTTCACACCGGAAGGAGGCAGGTACACGACCGCGGTGTTGAACTTGTGGCCCGCCGCCATGCCTTCTTTGATAGAGTTGTAAACGGGAATGTTCCCGACTTTCGTGGGCAGAGCCTTACCGGACTTGCCCGGACCGGTGCCGAACACCACGTTCCCGCCCGAATAAATATGGCTGATCGGGGTGACGCCGGAACTTTCCTTACCTAATATATTCAAAACAACGACCCGGTCATCCTTGGTCGCCAAATCCGCCAGAGAATTGATTCCGACGTAATAGGGAAAATCGCCTATTCCTTGCTTATGCATGAGTCTTAAACCTCCCGGTTGGATAACTCGTTTACTTGATATTCAGAGCTTTTTTGATTTCTTCCTTGCCGCCGTTTTTCATCCAGTCGTTAACGGCCCTGGCATAATTGATGACCTCGGACATGGCGCTGTCGTGACCGAAGAAACGATACGGCAGACCCAGCGAATCCAGAGTGTCCCGCAGGTAGCCCATTCCCTTGATGAGGTTGGGACCGCCACGGCCCACCACGACGAACAGGGGTTTGGGACCGTAGTTCTGGAAATACCACTTGATGCCGTCGGCCATCGCGCGGAACGTCTCGTAAATGTCCGTGTTGTTGGCTTTACCGCCGATGATGAAGAGCACGTTCGACTGTTCCATCCAGTATTTGAACGTGATCCGAGAGATGTCGTGCATCTTCTCGTAAGGCGGGTTGCCGCCGAAGTCGGAAGAAATCGTCGCGTCTTCGCCCAGCAGTTCGGTGACCATCGCATTCGCGCCGCCGCCGAACGTCGGCGCGGTGATGGAACCTTTGTCGTTGATGACGTACACGTCGCTCTGCCCCTGGTAGGTGCGGAGCTGGTTGATCTCCTGCTCGAAGTCCGAATCGTCGGAGGCGAACAGATCCGTCGGCAGGTGCAGGCGCTTCCACGCCGGGTCGTCCTGATCGAACGCGCATTTGAAGTCGCACGCCACCGGGGTGAGGCGTCCACCCGCAGTGCTCATGCGGATCGGGTTCAGCTCCAGCATCAACATGCCGTAGTTGTTGTACAGGTCCCACAACTTCGGCAGGTGCTGAACCAGCGGGCTGATGATCTGCGGCGGAGCGCCGAGACTCATCAGGGCATTCGATACGTGAAAGGCTTTCAATCCGGTAAGCGGATCGAACGGCACCACGGCGATCTTGTCCTCGGGCAACTCTTCGATGTCCACACCACCGTGATGCGTGATGGTCATCGTCGGAGCGCGGTAGATGGTGTTGTCGGAGATGGAAAAGTACACTTCGATGTCCGCCGGCACGCCACCTTCGAAGGTGACGCCGTTGGCTTTCGTCACGGCATTGCCATCCTGGTGCGTCGCGAAATAGAGACGTTCTTTTTCTTTCAACGCATCGTGAATGTTGTTGACGCGGCCGAGGAGGCCGGATTTCCCTTTTTTGCCGACACCGCCTTTGAACACGGGCTTGATGAACACCTGCCCGTGCTTGCTGATCATTTCCTTGATTTCATCAACGCTGATTTCAGGGCCCCGCACATCGGACCGGGGGAATTCCACCAGGTCCAGCAACTTACGGCCCCAAAGCATTCCGGTGATTTGCATTGTTTATTTCTCCTGCGTCAGGATTACGGTTTGGTCGTATTCAAAAATTGACAAACTTGTATTGGGTTCGTTTTCAAACACAGATTGGGTTTTTAAGGAACAATTTCAGGTAGTTCCGCTCGCTTTATCAACGATTTTGGAATAAGGAGTGGGAACTCAAAATTGGAGCACCATATTGTAAAAAAATTAATCATTTTGTCAATCCCTTGAAGCTCCTTTAAACCTTTATTTTTTCAAAACTTCGGGTTCCCTCCCCGAGGGGATGAAGGGGGCCTCGACCCACCTTCCCCAGAGGCCTTCCCACCCCTCCTAGAATTGATTGAAATACTTAAGTTTTGCGAGAGACCGGGGCACGGTGGGAGCGCCGGCAGGTGGTTTTATCCCGTGGTGCGTCCGGAATCCACCACTGCGGCTGCAGAGAGGCGGGATGACAGCAGGCGGACGACGGCGAGCGCATACCAGACGGTGGTGCCGATGCCCAACACCCCCAGCCTTCCCGTCACCGGAAGCAGGGCATAATGCAGGAGCGACAGCGCTACGGGAATCACCGCCATTCGCTTCGCCCATTGGATCTCACCCCGTTGGTACAGCCATAACGGAACGAAGATCAATGCCGGAAGTTGCAGCATGTAATAATGCCCGCGCGCGACCGGGGAGACGATCAAGGCCGCCACGCAGGCGAGGCCGAACAACAAAGAACGGTTCAGCACGCTGTCGGTTTTTGTCAGCTTAATGGCCAATGGAAACAACGCCAGCACCAGCCCCACTCTTGCGATCAACACCGTCGCCTGTACCCAGTCGGCATCCATGGGCATGGGACCGGATTTTTTCAGATGCACGTTTTTATCCGGCGGCCCATCGAAAAACACGTGCGCCGTCCAGTTGCCCAGCCGGTACACGGCGTTGCTGAAACTCTGGTTGCGCATGGTGTAAGGGTTGTCCAGGTTGTTGGCGGCGTCGAACTCCACCGACTGGTTGCCCACTTTCGAATACCACGTTATCAGGTGATGGATGTTGGCATTCCAACCCACGAGACCGGCGGGGATAATTAGAAAAAACAGGAGGAGCCCCGCCACGCTGCCCGCCATCACGCCGAAGAATCCCGGCCGGGCGGCGGCACTCGATTCCTTCCGCAACCACGCCACGCCAGCCTGGAAGGCGACAAAACTCACCGGCACGATGGGGGTGACCTTCAGCACCACCGCCACCGTCATCGCCACGCCGCCCAGAAACGGACGCACCCAGCCGCGGTTCTCCATCACCAGCCGGAACCCGAGCAGAAGAAAATAGGTTTTGGCGATACCGATCTGCCCTCGCTGCATGCAGTTGAGCATCGGAAACAACACCGCCACCGAAGTGCAACCGCCGACCAGCAGCAAATACGGTTTCATCTTTTCAAGATGCAGACTGCGGTCCCGGAAGGCCAGTCCCAAAAGGTGCACAGACTCCTTATAACAACCCCACAGCATGGCAACGCTCAGGGCGAACCAAATCAATCCCTGCCAGTGGGTCGGCAGCCCATGCAGCGGCGTCACCACAAGCGCGAGCATGGGTGGATACAGGTATTTCCAGCCGCGCGGGTTGGTCACTTCGTACGGGTCGCGTCCGTCGAAAAACGCCGCCCCCGCTTCGCTGTAAACGGTGAAGTCGGTGCGGTGCTTGTGCGGCTGGTCGGGATGCAGGCTGGCGCGGTAACGCACATCGGTCACACCCCAGATGAGGAGGGCGAGAAAAACAAAAATCACGAAACGGCGGTGAAGGGAGGGCGGCCAGGTCGATTCCATGCGCGCATGGTACTAGAGTGGCCGGGGGGATTCAATTGCCCGCTGGGAATCGGCCCTTTCCGCGCACAAAAAAACGGCCCGGAAAACTCCGGGCCGCTTTTTCTTATAAAAGCACGCGCTGTCTGTTACCAGCGCTGGTTTTTATACTTCAGCCAACTTTCTGGTAACGGGGATGCAGGTCTTTGATCTGCATATCAAAGTCCTCTTCGCTTTCCCCGCGGGCGCGCTTGTCCTCTTCAATATCTCCCGGACCTCTCACGATGCCCTTGCGGTCATCCAGCACATTCTGCCAGGTGGCATGACGGTCCAGGATGTCTTTGCTGATCGGCACGGGTTTCATCAACTCATCGCCCTTCATCTTTGTGGCCACTCTTTTCGAAACAGGGTCATCCGCCAGTCCGGTGGACACGCCCATCGTGAGGGTCAAAAGAATTGCAGAAGTCGTGGCAACGATCTTACGCATGAAAATCCTCCAATCTGTATTCAAAATGATGCCAGCATTCTTTATATGAATTCAGACCGACAGGCCGGCTTGATGCTGTCAGCCAAGGGAGCTCAATCCAATCCTGCAAAATGCGAAAGCAGGCTCTGCCTGGTGCCACCGGCTTTCCCTGTTCCTGCCGGTGGGCATCGGGTCTCTTTGCCCCCTCACTTTCAACATAAAACCCGTTTTTCATCGTCCGCAACCCCCTGCTTAAAATTGAAGCACTGAAATTGAAAATCAATTTTTCGAATTTACGGCCTAAAGTTTCCAATAAAAAACGGCTCCCGGTGATGGGAGCCGTTTTTCTATTTTGAAAATGCTTGCCGTGAAAACAAAAGATCACCCGACGCGCGCCCAGGGGCGGTCCTCCTGGCGGACGTTCATGACGGGAGCATCGTTGTCATCCTTTGCCTCGGCGCGGGTTTCTTTGGCATCTTCAGCGGAAGCGGATTGAGATGCGGGCTGACTTCCTTCAAACTTTTTGGTCCATACCGCGTTGCGGTCCAGCACGTTCAGATCAATCGGTTCATTCGCAACTGCGACTCCGGACCAGGCGGCCAGTAGCAAAGTCATGCTCAGGACAGCGATCATTTTCTTCATGAGAATCCTCCTTTCAAAAATTCAAATGCATGCCGTCGGCGGTCCCACTACGGACAGCCGCACAAAACAATCAAAAGAAAGAAACACACAAAGTGTTGGGAGCTCCGTGCGCATGCCGGGGTTCAAAGGATTTATCCGGCAGAGGCTCCGGGCTCCCTATTTTATTAAAACGGGATTTTCGGAGAGGCAAGGACCTGTTAAAAATTTTTTGGGATAATTGGAGACTGCGCTTACAGGTTGCCGTATGCGAGGTTGAGGAAGGACCGCGCCGCGTTGTTAATTCTCAAAGTCAGGCAGGCGGGTGGAAGCGTCCTGAAAAGCGCAATCCGCTTGTTCACGGGTCAGCCCCACCGCGCCGGTGAGGTCCGCGCCGTGCAGGTAGGCGCCGCCGAAACTGGCGTTGTCGAGATGCGCCCCGCGCAGGTCGGCCATCATGAGATCGGCTTCCTCCAGGTTGGCGTCCTCCAATCGGGCTTCCCGGAAATCCGCGTCCTGCAGGTTGGAGCCGCGCAGGTCCGCGCCACGGAGGTCTGCCTTCACCAGCTTCGCACCCATGAGGTCGGCTTCGATCAACTTCGCGCCGGCAAGCACCGCGTGGCTGAGATCGACGCCCTTCAGCACCGCGCGCTCGCCCGCACTGCCGCGGGTCTCGAACCAGAGGGCGTGGTCTTCCAGCATCTTCTCCAGCATCACGCCTCCCGGTTGTCGTCGATGCGGCGCACCGAGTCGTGGCACTCGAATTCCGTTTCGGAAATCCACTTCGCGCGCAGGTAATGGGGCAGTTTTGTGGTGCGGTCGATCTTCGCCGACTGCACCTGCTGGCTGGTGAGGTTGACGATGTGCGTCATGTCCGCGCCGGAGAGATTCGCGCCGTCGAACTTCGCCTTGCTCACCGAGGCGCGGTCGAAGTTGACGCCGGTGAGGTCGGCTTCAGTAAAGTTGGTGCCGATGCACTCGGCGCGGGAGAGGTCGGCATTCATCAAAAACGCGCCGGTGAAATCGACGGTACTCAAACTGGCGCGCACGAGTTTGGCGTTTTCCAAATGCGCCTGCATGAGCTTGGCCTTGCGCAGGTTGGCCTCGGTAAGGTCGCCGCCCTTGAGGTCCGCTCCTTCCAGCTTCTGGCCGAACAGGTTCGCCTTCTGCAGAGCGCCTTTCGACGCTTCAATCGTCTCCCGCGTCCAGTTTGAATTCATACCGTCACAATAAAGGAACCACCCAAAAACTATTAAGGCGGATTTTTGATCCCCTTTCTATTCGACAATCCAGCAAATTCTGGTTCATTTATCCACCGGTTTCCACTAAATTTAAAGGACCGCTCTCTATAGTGGAATGATAATACCTTGTTTTATGTTGAACGCCAATGCTTACAGAAGGAGAGTTGATATGAATTTTTCATTCCAACGGATTTCTCTGTTAGCTGCACTCGTTTTCCTTATTCCCGCCTGTGGCTACAGCATTGCTGAATTAAAGAACATGGCCGGGGAAGGTAACGTGCTGGCGCAATTCGATCTGGGCCAGTCTTACCGCTTGGGGTACGGTGTGGAGCCCAACAAAGAGGAGGCTTTCAAATGGTATTTGAAGTCGGCAGAAGGCGGCCTTCCCGATGCGCAACATCACGTGGGCGTCTGTTACGCCAAAGGGTTTGGCGTGGAGCGGGATTACCAAAAAGCCCGGGAGTGGTACCTCAAATCCGCAGAGAACGGATATCCCTTGGCATTTTCCAAGTTGGGGTTGGTGTATTTAAAAGGCCTGGGGGTGCCGAAGGATCCTCAAGAAGCCGCCAAGTGGTACAAGCAGGGAGTGGAAAAAAATGTTCAGTCGTCCCTGTTGACTTACGGCGTCATGCACATGAATGGAGAGGGCGTGGAAAGGGACTACGTCAAGGCTTACGACCTGCTGACCCGTGCCCGAAGGCATGGGGGCGACACGGATTTAGCCCGGGGCGCCCGGATCATGCTGGACAAACTGATTTCCAAAATGTCCGAAGAGGAAAAAGATCGCGCGGGTGTGTCGCCAATCCCATCCTGGATTTTTGACCCACCTTGATCGCGTTCATCACCAACCCCACCCTCACCCGGAGAAGGAAGGTTTGGTCACCATCATGACCAGGATGGCGATGGCGGAGGAAAGCGCCACCGCGCCCATGCCCATCCACAGGCGGTGAAACAGGGTGTGGCGTGGCGGCAGTTCGATGCCGTCGGCGATCACCTTGCGCAGGTTGTTGCGCATGCGCCATTCGAGGAACACGGCGGCGAACCAGCACAGCCCGACCAGCATGATGAGCGCCAGCGACGCGATCATCCACGGCTCGCGCACGGAATGCGCGCCGTTTCTCAGCATCCAGTGGCCGGAGCCGAACAGCACGAACAGCGCCGGGCCGATGAACACGATGTCGCCAATGAGAATATTATTGAGCGCGAACAACAGCGTCTTGGAGTCCCGGCTCTGCTGGGCGCGGAACAGCATGAACGCCAGCCCCAGCCCCGTCCCCAATAGCACCACCGCACTCATCACGTGCAGGAATTTGATAGTCGTAAAATCCATGTCGAAGTAATCCAGAAAGAGAAACGATGGCCAAGTTTAATTTATGACGGCACAAACCGCAATCCGAGGATTCCTACAGTGATGAGGCCGATGCAGAGGAGGCGCAGTGCGGTCGCAGGTTCGCCAAATAAATAGATGCCGAGAATCGCTGTGCCCAGGGTGCCGATGCCCGTCCACACCGCATACGCCGTTCCCACCGGCAGGTGCTTGAGAGCCAGGCCCAAGAGGCCCATGCTGATGACGATGCTCGCCACCGTCCACACCGTCGGCCACAGTTTCGTGAACCCTTCCGTGTACTTCAGGCCCACGGCCCAGCCCACCTCAAACAAACCCGCCACAAACAACACCACCCACGCCATGCCCACTCCTTTCGTTAATGAAAAGCTACACCTTTACCGCCGTCTCCGTTTCTTTGCACGTCTTATCCAGAATGAAATAGAGTGGGCAGAATCCCGTAAGCCCGCTTTGCAGTAACGTCACCCCCAGTACGCCCGGCACCAGCACCCACAACGGATGCACCCAGTACGCCAGGGCCGAGCCCGCCGTCAGCACCGCGCCGACGATCCCGTCATGCAGTTTGCGTTTCCTATTCATGGCAATGCCCTCCCATAAATAAAATCATTCACACAAATCCTCATCCCAGATGCGCGCCAGTTCGTCGATTTCTTTCGGACTGGGCTTGCCTTCCGTTCCCTTCCCCTCGCGTTTTTTCCGCTTCCGCATTTCGGGTTTGGGTCTCAGTTTGGATTCGGTTTTGTTTTTTTCGCCATCGCAAATCCTGCCAGCACGTATTTTTATAGTTCAATATTCACCCTGTTTAGGTAGGTGGAACCAAAATTTACTTAATGAATTTATCCCGTTTATTATAAACTTTCACGAAATTCGGAATAGCACCTAAATGGAGGCTGACACCAATGAAAGCAAAAGCCCGTCAACTCATTTGGTTATCTGTCATTCCCTTTGTGCTGTTGTTGTCTTCCTGCACGAGTTTATACAAATCAACCGAAACCATTTCAAAAAGCGCCTATGAATCTGGATCCGATTCCATGGGAGTGGTTTTGCTGTCCGTCAACTGGGGACGCAGATGGGGATGTGGAAGCTTCGAAAATGCCCAGCTCCACAGCTTTGGATTTGACCTTCTACCTCCGCAAACTTCCGATGACGCTACTCCCCCTGGCCTAGTCCTGAATAACCCATCGCCCCTGACATCGAGACCTGTCTTCAATAATTATTCCTTTCTATTACCGCCAGGCGAGTATGGGTTGACTTACCTGAAAATCAAAGTTGCGAAATCGGTGTCCGAGGTTGGGGCTTTTACCGCCAAACGTTCAGACAATATCGAAAACGGTCAATCCCGTATCGGGAGCTTCCAAGTCAAAGCCGGTGAAACCGTTTATATCGGCAACTTTGGGGTGGACTGCGCCCACCAACCGATAATCTGGCGTTACTTCACCAAGGGGAAGGAGGACTTCCAGAAGCATCTAGACGAATTTTCCAATGAATACCCCTACTTGAACCTGGACCGGGTTTCCTACCGGCTTTTCCAAACGGAACAATTCGGGCTAAATTACAGCCTCAATCCCTGAATCAATCCCATTTTCTCAATTTGACCGCAGTCCGCTTTTTGGTTCCATCCAACGCGCTTTTGCATTAAATTGACATACCGATTTATTCTACCACTTCTATCCCATGCGAGGGGCACGGCATGATCTCCCGGGTGCAGAGCGGCGCGGTGCTGGGCATCGACGGCTACGTCGTCGAGGTCGAGGTGCACCTTTCACCCGGACTGCCGGGGATGTCCATCGTCGGTCTGCCCGACGCGGCGGTGAAGGAGAGTTCCGACCGCGTCGCCGCCGCCATCCGCAACACGCAGCTGGAGTTCCCGGTTCGGCGCATCACCGTCAACCTCGCGCCCGCCGATATCAAAAAAGAAGGCTCCGCCTTCGACCTGCCCATCGCGCTCGGCATTCTCGCCGCCGACGGCATCGTCAAACCCGATCACCTGCACCGCTACCTGATCCTCGGCGAGCTCTCGCTCGACGGACGGGTGAAACCGATCAAGGGCACGCTGTCGATCGCGGCGCAGGCGAAGAAGGCAGGGGTCGAGGGCATCCTGCTTCCCAAGGCCAATGCCGCCGAAGCGGCGGTGGTGTCGGGCCTCAAGGTCTATCCGCTGGAGACGTTGCCGGAGGCGCTGGCGTTTTTTGGACGGCGAGCTGGAACTGGAGGCGGTGACGAAAGACCCGGAAGGCG
>NZ_HG422173.1:1783170-1823111 GCF_000341545.2 Nitrospina gracilis 3/211 | reverse complement strand
CGGCGTACGACCTCGATTTCACCGACGTCAAAGGCCAGTACCACGTGAAGCGCGCTTTGGAGATCGCCGCCGCGGGCGGGCACAACATCATCCTCATCGGGCCGCCGGGTTCAGGGAAGTCCATGCTGGCCAAACGCCTGCCCACCATCCTGCCGCCGCTCACGCTCGACGAAGCCATCGAGACAACGAAAATCCACAGCGTGCTCGGCCTCATGAACAACGGCAAGGGACTCATTGCCACGCGGCCGTTTCGGTCGCCGCACCACACCATTTCGGACGCGGGACTCATCGGCGGCGGCAAGGTGCCGATGCCGGGGGAGGTCTCGCTGGCGCACAACGGCGTGCTGTTTCTCGATGAACTTCCGGAGTTCAAACGCAACGCGCTCGAGGTGTTGCGTCAACCGATGGAGGACCGGCAGGTGTGCATCTCGCGCGCGTCGGGGTCGCTCACCTTCCCCACCGGCTTCATGCTGGTGGCGGCGATGAATCCGTGTCCCTGCGGTTACCGCACCGATCCCAAACGCGAGTGCCAGTGCACACCGCCGCAGATCAAGAAATACGTGTCGCGCATTTCGGGACCGATGATGGACCGCATCGACATCCACATCCAGGTGCCTGCCGTCGAGTACAAGGACCTCGCGTCGAATACGGTGGGAGAGCCGTCGTCCGTCCTGCGCCAGCGCGTGCAGAAGGCGCGCGTGCGGCAACTGCAACGCTTTTCGAGTGCGAAGATTTTTTCCAACGCGTCGATGAGTTCGAAGCAGATCAAAACGCACTGCCCGCTGGACGCCGCGTCGCAGAAGATCATGTCCACGGCCATTGACAAGATGGGCATGAGCGCCCGCGCGCACGACCGTATTTTAAAAGTGGCGCGCACCATTGCCGATCTGGCGGGCGACAACGCCGTCGCCGCCGAGCACATCGCCGAAGCCATTCAATATCGAACACTCGATCGAGAAGGAGGTTAGGATACAAACATTATCCATCCCTGCATGCTAGTTTGCAGGAACATCAGGAATAAAAAGGGAGGGCACGAAAATGATTCGCATCATTCTTTCGGTTTCGCTTTTTATCATCCTTGCAGGAAGTACCGGTTGCTCTGCCATCCTCGCTCTCACGCCCGACACCGAAGACCCGTCCGTCATCCGCACCGGCACCACACAGGAAGAAATTGAAAACGAGTTCGGCAGTCCCGTGGAAGTCTCCACCGACCGCGAAGGCACACTGTACATTTACGAGTTCGAGATCGAACCCACAGGCGATCCCACACCCGGCTGGCGGGCCACCTATTACAGCATGTGGGACCTCTTCACCCTGCTGATACTGGAACCCAAGTTCTGGTACGACGAGATCAAGTGGGAGGCCAACTATCTGGTGAAGATCCGGTATCATCCCCGGACTCACACCGTGACTTACTTTTCCATTCCCAAATGCCACGGCGACTGCGACGAGAGAACATGGGTGGAGGTGACAAAACTCGCTACTCAATACGATCCCTACACCGAAACCCTGACCTACAGATGGAATCCCAAATACGTGTTCAGCAAAGTGCGGCGGGGTGGACGCTGAACAGTGCTAATGCTCAATTCGGAACGCGGCTGAACAGAAAAAACATGGCGGCGGTTTTCATCGCACATTCATGGAACCGACGCGCCGCCGCCAACAATCCAACACGCGTTCTTTCGCCGTCAAAATCCGGGCGTTTCGGCAATGGGTCTGATTTTCTGAACATTGGGCAGAAAATCATAAACGCGGGTGACTTTTTTTGTTACCGTTTTTGACGCCCTCCCCTCCCCCCCAGTTGATTCTTAAAATCAAGATTCCTCTTGCACGGCGAAATCCAATCCCTTTGTAAAAGATTTACATCTTGAGCCCGTTTGGTACGCGTATTGCGACATTAAACAGGCATGAAACCGAATGGAAGGGGAATCCGTTTTCCATAGATTGGTTTTTCACAACCATGACCTGAGAGGAAATCATGAACCAGCCCGAAAACCAAAACACGTTATGGACCCTGCTGGTCAACCAGCCCGCCTGGTCCGCGTTGTTGATGCTTGTTGCGATGATGGCGCTGTACATGGGACGCAAGCCCGTGCACGCCGGACTCCAGCGCCTGGTGGCGACGGTGTACTCCGGCTTCCGCCTGGCGTCCCGCTCACTGTTCAAAGCGGAAAAACGCCTGTGCGAACGCAACAAGGAAGTCCTGCTGGAATTGGGACAGGACCACATGGAACGTAAGATCGAACGCGAGTTTTTCCGCGTGAACGCGGTGGTGGAACGCGACCTCGCCCGCTATCCCGAACTGCAGAAGGTCATCGCTGACCAGATCACGCAGATCGAAGAGGACTACAAACAGTGCGGGCAGGAAGTGCCGCCGACGCCGGAATGGATCGAGGCCGTGGAAGTGGTGGCGAAGCTGAAGGTCGATCACAAGAACAATCCGCTGACCGCCAACATCCTGAAGAGCATCCATGAAGCGTCGGAGAAACATCACCGCGAAGTGGTGCGCGAGTACCGCGACAGCGTGGCCAAGCGGCACGCCCTGTTGCAGACCCTGCGCCCGTACTGGCGGAAACTGGTGAACTCCGTGGACGAAGTCGGCAAAACCCTGCGCGGCCTGCTCGACCGGGCCCGCGACATCGACCAGCACATGGACCGCTACGTCGAGATCATCAACAAGACCGACAAGGCGGAACGGACTTTGCGCGCCTCGGCGGCGGTGCAGTTTGCAGTATCATTGCTCGTCGTGCTCATCGCCACCGGCGGCGCCATCATCAACTTCAACCTCATCGCCCTGCCCATGTCCGAGATGGTCGGCTCCACCGCGCAGATCGGTGGCATGAAGGTGTCGGACATCGCGGCGCTCGTCATCATCTTCGTCGAGATGTCGATGGGGTTGTTTTTGATGGAAGCGTTGCGCTTCACGCGCTTGTTCCCGGTGATCGGCACCATGGACGACCGCCTGCGCATCCGCATGATCTGGGTCACGTTCGGCATCCTGTTCACGCTGGCGTGTGTGGAAGCGGCGCTGGCGTTCATGCGCGACCAGATCGCCATGGACCTGAGCGCGCTCCGTCATTCGCTGACGGCCACCGGCGGTGAACTGGAAGCCGTGCCGGTGAGCGGCGTCAACTCCTGGATTCCGATGCTCGGCCAGATGGTGATGGGTTTCATCCTGCCCTTCGCCCTGACCTTCGTCGCCATTCCGCTGGAGACGCTCATGCATTCCTGCCGCAGCGTGTTCGGCGACCTGCTGGCGTTGACCATCCGCAGTCTCGCGGTGCTGTTCCGCATTCTTGGGAGCGGCTTCAAAAACCTGGGTCTGTTGATGACCCATGTGTACGACATCTTCATCTTCCTGCCTTTGTGGCTGGAGCAGATGTTGAAAACCCGTCACAAATCCTCCGGCGAAGCGGGCAGTGGAACCCCGCCCACCGCGGAGATGCTGATGGATTCTAAAACCCGAATCGAACAGGTGGCAAAATGAAACGAATGATTTCAGTTCTATTATGCATCCTGTTTTTCTACGGATGCGCCGAGCAGGCCTCAAACAGCCGGGGCGTGTACCTTCTGCTCGACACATCCGGTACCTACACGAAGGAGTTGAGGAAGGCCCAGCAGATCATCAACTACCTGCTGGGAACGCTCGGTCCCGGTGACACCATGGCCGTGGCACGCATCGACAGCGCCAGCTTCAGCGAGAAGGACATCGTCGCCAAGGTGACGTTCGACTCGCGGCCGTCCGTGGCCAACGCGCAGAAACGCAAGTTTGCCGAGATCGTCAACGACTTCGTCGAGAAAGTGAAAGGCAGTCAGTACACGGACATCTCCGGCGGTTTGTTCCAGGCCATCGAGTACCTGAATGAAGTCGAGGCCTCGAACAAGCACATCCTCATCTACTCCGACCTCAAGGAGGAACTGCCGGAGGGCTACAACCGCAACCTCAAGTTCACCCTCGACGGATTCAAGGTGCGCGCGTTGAACGTGACCAAGCTGCGCGCCGACAACGTGAATCCGGAAGAGTACGTGGACCGGTTGAAAATCTGGCAGCAGAAGGTGGAAACCGGAGGCGGTAATTGGGAAGTGGTCAACGACCTCGACCGCGAAGACGCCCTGATGCTGTAACCGATTCACGGATGATTCGGCCAAGCGCCGCACTGGCATCCCCATCTCAGGCACCCGCCGCCCCCACCGGTGGCGGGGAGGGGGCCAGTGCGGCCCGCCTTTTTGAAATGCGGTTGGGTTTTTGCGCAAAATTCATTTTTCTCTAAGCCCCGGGTTTCAAAAATACTTTCAAAAACTCCGCAGATCGGTGACAATTCATTTCGGACTTTCGGTACGAATTCATTCCGCAGAATTATGGAGAAACCCGCCATGTTTAAACGCCACACCCTTCACGGCATCGCTTTTCTCGCAATCCTGTTTATGGCCTCCGGCTGTTCCGTCATCATGGCTTTGTCCGGCGATCCGGAACCCAACTTTGCCGTCATTCAACCTGGCGCCTCGCGATCCATGGTGGAGAAGGAATTGGGAACCCCGTTTCACACGGACCAGCAGAGCGGCCAGCGTACAGACTGGTATCGTTACGAACTGGGCAACGCGCCGAATGGCGACCGGGCGCTGGCCAATTTCGCTCTCGATGTCTACTCCATCCTGCTGTGGGAAATCATAGCCACTCCGCGTGAGCTCATGATGGGTGACGACCATGAAATGTCGGTGGTGTACGGTCCGGGAGACCGCGTCATTGCGGTCCATCGTGAAGATGAGGAAACGGTGGCCGAACCCATCCACCTGGGAAACACCCCGCTCCCCGGCAAGGAGAAATCCACAGGCACACAACCCATCGAAACTCCAGGCAATCAACCCGTGCCCGGTGGACGCCCCCCCTCAAGTCGATAAAGCAATCGGGTGGCCGGCCAGGGTTTCTTTATCACGGCCGAAACCCAGAAGGAAACCGGCACACAACCACGAGCCCTGCATATTGCATAAACCACCTAACCGTGGTAGGTTTTTGACGTAACGGCAAAAGGCCCTTCAAGGGATTTTCCAAGTCATTTTGGTGGGTCTGGCCGGGGGCATTGACGCAAACCAGAGCCCCGTTCCATAGCTTTCGCCTGGGGGGCTATCCTCCCAGTGATATTCATCTTTGTGGATTCAACTGACGAGGAGACAACGATGAGAATGACCCAGAAACTCTGGCTGTGGATGCTTGTAACGGCTCTGGCGGTGGGGGTTCCCTCCGTGGCCCTTGCCGACCCGAAAGCCGAACCCGACCCCTGTGCCGCCGTCAATGATATGGACGAAAAGAACCTCTGCCGGGCCTTTGAAATCGAGAAAAAGCTCACAGCGGAAGAAAAGAAAAACCGTTACCAAAATAAAAATCACAGTTCCTATTATTGTTCGCTCATCAGAAGCCGGGATAAACAGGCCTATTGCTACGCCGTGGTGAATAAGGAACAAAGCCAGTGTGGTTTTATCGTGAATACCGACCTGGAGAAACAGTGCAATTCCAAGTTTTGAAAAACGTAGGAAATTGTCCTATTGCAGCGCTCCCGGCAAAAGGCCGGGGGCGCTTTTTTTATGCCCATCGGCCGGACCCTCTTTCCAGACGAAGGCACCCGTCCCACAATAATTGTTGAGTTTTCCGGAAATATTGCCGAAAATATAGGTAGAGGATTTAACCCCTTCCCGGGGAGGATTTGCGATGGAATCGCTGGACTATCATCAGATTCGGGATTACTGCCGAACCGCCGTCGACATGGCGGAGGAACTGGGTGCCTATGACGGGCTTTCTTTCCTCATCGGTGAAAAGTTTTATTCGCTGATACTGGCCCTCAAACAGGCGGAAGCGAAAGTCGAATTTCTTTACAACGCCGGGGAAACCGGTGAGGACGAGGCAGTCGAATCACCCCTTTCCGGAAACACGGAAATCCACCAGGGATACCTGCTCGCCATCCAGAACAATTACCAGAAAGCTCTCGAAAAAATCGAGGATCTCAGCCAGTTGCGCAACGACTTTGTTGAGGAAATCAAGGAAGCGTTTGAGCTTGATGATATCCGCGAATACCTGGAATCGTATCCACGGTTTGGTGGCAACGAGTCGGAGTTCGGCATATTGCTGAAGGAAGACGATCAACCGATTGAATACAAGGACGTGATGTCGGAAATCGACGACATCTTTCTGGTTGAGGAAATCAAGAAGCTATTTTATTGAGGAGGAAAGCAAGGCTCCCTTGTACCGTTTTTCTTTCCTTCCAGACCACACTCCGCTACAATCCGTTTTCATGAAACAAAAGTTATCCGAAAAAACCCGGTTGATCCTGGGCTTTGTCATTCTGTGTGCAATGACTGTGGGAATTCTGTTCACAGGGCCCGGTTTCAGTTTCACCTATCAGGTGATTTTTACATCTCTGGCCTTGTTCCTGTTGTTCTGGCTGATCACCTGATCCGTCGTCAACGCACCAGCCACGTCGCTGCCGCCGCAACGAGAGCCGCCGCGCCCAGGCCAAGCCCGGTCAGCGCAAGCGTCTTGAGACCTGCCAGCTTGTCGTCCGTTTCCTTCTTCACGGTATCGAGTTGGGAGGCGATCTCGGCTTTCAAGGTTTCTTCCATTTTTGCCTGCATGTCGTCACGGATGGCATCCACCTTTTGCTGAATACGGGCGTCCTGTGCATCCAACAGTTTCTGGTTTAACGCGTCGGCCTGTTTGCCAATCTCGTCTTTAACCATTTCACGCGCATCGTACTTCCATTCATCCATTTGCTGGCGCAGGACATCGAGCCGCTGTTGAATGGTGTTCTGCAGTTTGGGCTCGATGTTTTCGGAAATCTTCTCCAGACTGTCGCGCGCGTTGGAAATGGCTTCATGCAGGCTTTCTTCGATCTCTTCTTCCAACGCCTGCTTGCGGTTCTCCACATGTTCGGAGAGCAGTTCCGTTTTCTCCCGCAACTCGGAGAGAATGCGCAGGTTCTCCCGTGCCTTTTGTTCTTCTTCTGGACTCATAAGCATACCGATTGCCTTTTCATGGTTGGATTGCGAATTACATATTAGATGAGTTTTTTCTGAATGTTTTTAAAAATTTCCTGCACACACCCGCACAACCGACCCCACATAATGTCTCCCAGCAAGGCCAAAGACCGCCGCCTTGACTTCCCCCGCTTCGGGGGATACAGTGTATATCATTGAAAACTATGGCCAAATCATGGATAAACTGATCCAATCCTTCCGCACCCACCTGGTGGGGGAGAAAAATGCCTCGCCCAATACGGTGACGGGTTACCTGAAAGACCTCGAGCAGTTCGCGGGGTTCCTGCGCCAGACTGGGCATGCCTGCACCGCAGACGGGACGATCGACATCCACCAGGTCGACCGGCTGGCGGTGCGTTCGTACCTCGCATACCTATATGAACAATCCTGCACCGGCAGCACCATGAACCGCAAGTTGTCGGCGCTTCGCACCTTTTTCCAGTTTCTATGCAGGGAGAACTATATCAAAACCAACGTAGTGAAAACCATCCCGGCGCCGCGAAAAAAGAACGCGCTCCCCGCCTACCTCACGGTGGACGAGATGTTCCGCCTGCTGGAGCTTCCCGCAAAGGAAGGGTTTCTCGGCATACGCGACCGCGCCATGCTGGAGTTGTTCTACGGCACCGGCATGCGTATCAGCGAGTTGACCGGACTTACCCTCGCCTCCATTCACCTCGACGAGCGCCGGGTCAATGTGCTCGGCAAGGGAAAAAAAGAACGCATTTTGCCCCTCGGCCGGAAAGCCGCGGATGCGGTCCGCGCTTATATGAAAGAGAGGCAGGCACTGCTCGCAAAGAAAAAACCAGAGCTGCCTCCCGCGCAACTGTTCCTCAACACCCGCGGCGGAGCGGTGACGGTGCGCGGGGTGCGCAAGATCCTCCACCGCTACCTGGGACCGGCCTTTTCAAAAGGGGTGTCCCCCCATTCCCTGCGTCATTCCTTCGCAACACATTTGCTCGAAGGCGGGGCGGATTTGCGTTCCATTCAGGAAATGCTGGGACACGCCAGTCTCTCCACCACGCAGAAATACACGCATCTGACCATCGACCGGCTGATGGAGACTTATGACAAATCCCACCCACGCGCCCAACAATTGGATGCCAATTCGGCCAAACCATGATAAAAAAGCAGGACGGTTTTCCACGAAACCACGGAAACCTGCATTGCCAACCCGCTTTAAAAATACCCGGTCCACATGGATTCCCAGACACCACATGGAACAACAATATTGTCCGTCCGCCACCAGGGGCAGGTCGCCATGGGCGGCGACGGGCAGGTGACACTCGGCCCGACGGTGATGAAGCACTCGGCGCAAAAGGTCCGCCGGATGTACAACAACCAGATCATTGCCGGATTCGCCGGCGGCACGGCGGATGCGTTCGCCCTGTTTGCGCGGTTCGAGGAAAAGCTGGAAAAATACAACGGCAACCTGTCACGCGCGGCGGTGGAACTGGCCAAGGACTGGCGCACCGACAAACTCCTGCGCCGGCTGGAAGCCATGCTTCTCGTTGCGAACAAGGATAACAGCTTCCTCATTTCCGGAACGGGCGACGTGATCGAACCGGACGACGGCATCATCGCCATCGGCTCCGGAGGCATGTTTGCGCAGTCGGCCGCGAAAGCGCTGGCACGCCACTCGAGCCTGACCGCCCGGCAGATCGTGGAAGAGGCCATGAAGATTGCGCAGGACGTCTGCATCTACACCAATGATCATCTCACCATCGAGGAGTTGTGAACGATGGCGGATCTCTCGACCCAGACCCCGAAAACCGTTAAAGAACGGGAAACGTTTTTGGCGGCACTCACGCCGAAGGCCATCGTGCACGAACTCAACCGGTTCATCGTCGGTCAGGAAAAAGCCAAGCGCGCCGTCGCCGTGGCGCTCCGCAACCGCTGGCGGCGTCAGCAGTTGGATCCGGAACTGCGCGAGGAAGTCGCCCCGAAAAATATTCTCATGATCGGCCCCACCGGGGTCGGCAAGACAGAAATCGCAAGGCGGCTGGCGAAGCTGTCGAAATCGCCCTTCATCAAAGTCGAGGCATCGAAGTACACCGAAGTCGGCTACGTCGGCCGCGATGTGGAGTCGATGATCCGCGACTTGGTGGAACTGACGCGCAACATGGTGCGGCAGGAGCAGGAAGAGGACGTGCAGAAGGAGGCCAGGAAAGGGGCGGAAGAGCGCCTGCTCGACATACTTCTGCCGCCGCACCCCAGCCAGCGGCACCCGGGCCAGAAGGAATACGAACTGGACGACCTCGGCCAGCAACAGTACCAGCAGACGCGTGAGAAGTTCCGCGGATATCTGCACGAAGGCAAATTCGACGACCGCGACGTGGAGATCGAGGTGCAGGCCAAGTCGCCGTACATGGTCGATATCATGTCACCGCCCGGCATGGAGGACATGGATTCCAACATCAAGGACATGCTGGGCAACCTGATGCCGAAAAAAACCTCCCACAAGAAAATGAAAGTGCCGGAGGCATTGAAGGTGCTGACGCAGGAGGAAGCGGAAAAACTGGTGGACCAGGACAAGGTCAACCAGGAAGCGGTCGAAAGGGCCCAGCAAAGCGGTATCGTGTTCATCGACGAAATCGACAAGATCACCGCGCGCTCCGGCATGAGCGGCGGACCCGACGTTTCCCGTGAAGGGGTTCAACGCGACCTCCTGCCCATTGTCGAAGGCGCATCGGTCTCCACCAAGTACGGCATCGTCAAGACCGATCACATCCTGTTCATCTCAGCCGGCGCGTTCCATTCATCGAAACCGTCGGACCTGATCCCGGAGTTTCAGGGACGATTCCCGATCCGCGTCGAGTTGGAGTCGCTCACGCAAAAGGATTTCGTGCTCATCCTCACGGAACCGGGCAATGCGCTCATCAAGCAGTACTCGGCACTGCTCAATACCGAGGGCATCGACCTCACGTTCACCGACGACGCAATCGAAGAGATCGCGTCGATGGCGGCGCAGGTCAACGAACGCACCGAGAACATTGGCGCACGCAGACTGCAAACCGTCATGGAAAAACTGCTGGAAGACCTGTTGTTCGACGCCTCGACGATGGAGGCGCAAACCGTAACCATTGAAGGCTCACAGGTGAAAGAAAAACTGGGTGGCATCATAGAGGACCAGGACCTGAGCCGCTACATCCTGTAATGGACCGAAACATGGAAGCATTGATCAACAAAGCCGAGATGCTGATCGAGGCCCTGCCTTACATCAAAAGCTTTTACAGGAAAACATTCGTCATCAAGTACGGTGGCAACGCCATGGTTTCCGAAGAATTGAAGGATACCTTCGCGCTGGACGTGGTGATGATGAAGTACATCGGCATCAATCCCGTCATCGTGCACGGCGGCGGCCCGCAGATCGGCAAGACCCTTGAGATGTTCGGCATCGAGTCGCAGTTCATCGACGGCCACCGCATCACCTCCAAAGAAATGATCGATGTGGTGGAAATGGTTCTCGGCGGCAAGGTGAACCAGGATATCGTGACGCTCATCAACAGCCACGACGGCAACGCAGTGGGCATCACCGGCAAGGACGGCAACCTCATCCAGGCGAAGCGGTACAAGCACGTCAAGAAATCGCCGGAGACGAACCAGTCGGAGATCATCGATCTTGGCCTGGTGGGCGAGATCACGCAAGTGAACGTGCGCATCCTGCAGGAAATCGACGAAGCCGGGTTCATCCCCGTCATCGCGCCGATCGGCCAGGGCGACAAGGGCGAAACGCTCAATATCAACGCCGACATCGTCGCTTCGAAAGTCGCATCCGCGCTGAAGGCGGAAAAGCTCCTGCTCATGACCGACACCGAGGGTGTGAAGGGTAAAAACGGCAAACTCATTCCCAACCTCACCCGGCGAAAAGCGCAGGAACTCATCAAATCCAAAGTCATCAAGGACGGCATGTTGCCCAAGGTGAACTGCTGCCTCGACGCGTTGAAAGCGGGCGTCGGCAAAACTCACATCATCGATGGCCGTGTGCGCCACTCCCTGTTGCTCGAAATCTTCACGAAAGAAGGCGTCGGCACGCAGATCGTGGACAAATAAACCCCGCTGCCCGCCCCTTTCGGCCATCAGCCCCGTAAATTCCCATTCCATAAGCGTTTCCGTCTTTCCCGTCAGCCTGTGAAAGGTTGACATACCCCGTGGACATTGCTAATTTTAAATATTTGGACGGTTATAAATCAGGACCTTATCACAACCATGCCCTCGACCCGTATAGACGACAGATCGCGCACCATTCTGATGGAGACGGTGAGCAATTACATCACCACGGCGGAACCCGTCGGTTCCGGCACCATCTCGCGCAATCTTGAGCAGCGCCTGAGTCCTGCCACCATACGCCACGTGATGGCGGACCTGGAGGAAATGGGGTTCCTGCACCAGCCGCACACCTCGGCGGGACGCGTCCCCACCGACCAGGGCTACCGGTTTTTCGTCAACGAGCTGTTGCAGATTCAGATCCAGAACCCCGCGCCGCTGGCGGCGTTCCCGCGCGATCTCCAGCAACATTCGCTGGATGAGATTCTGGAGTCGGCGTGTTCGTTTCTCTCCACCTGTTCGCACCAGGCGGGGCTGGTGATGGTGCCCAGCTTCTGGGACCTCGCGCTCAAGAACATCCAGTTCATCCACCTCACCTCCGGCAAACTGCTGGCGGTGTTCGAGTCGCAGATGGGCATGTTGCAGAACAAGATCATCGAAACCGGCGAGGCGCTGTCGCAGGATCGATTGAACGCAGTTTCCAATTACCTGAACCGCGAGTTCGGCGGGCGGTCGCTGAAAGCCATTCGGCAGGAACTTCAGCACCGTAAAAAAATGAACGGGCGCGCTACAACGAACTGGTGAAAAGAGCGAGCGAGCTGTGGGTGCAGATGTTCCCCGACGAGCACAACGCGGAGCTGTTGATCGACGGCCTCATCAACCTGCTCGACCAGCCGGAGTTTTCCGAAAACGTCGAGAAGATGAAGCGACTCATGAAAACCGTCGAGGAAAAGGCGAAGCTAATCAGACTGCTCGACCAGTGCATGCTGGAAGACGGCCTCACCGTGTTGATCGGCGAGGAAAACCCGGACGAGGATCTGGAAGGCTTCAGCCTCATCGCGCAGAACTACCGCATGGGCGAAGAAAAACTGGGCACGCTCGCGGTGTTCGGTCCCAAGCGCATGGATTATCAGAAAATGATCGGAATCGTGAACTCGACCGCAGACAACGTGTCGGAGTTTTTGACAAATAAATAAAGGAGTGCCAACCGCATTATGAGTAAGAAAAGCGACACCTACGATAAAGCCGAAGAGGAAAAGAAAATCGACGCCGAAGACGCCGCCGAAACGGGAGAGCCTGCCAATGATGCGGCGGAACCGGAAGTGGTGAACGAGGACTCCGCGGAGACGCTTCTTAAAAAAAAGGACGAGGAACTCGCCGAAATGCGGAACGAAGTGCTCCGCATGCGCGCCGATGTGGAAAACATCCGCCGCCGCCTGACCAAGGAAAAGGAAGACGCCATCGCCTTCGCCAACCAGAAGCTCATCAAAAGCCTCATTCCGGTGTTCGACAACCTCGACCGCGCGCTCAAGGCGCCGGACACCAACGTGGAAAGCCTGAAGGAAGGCGTGCGCATGACCGCCAAGCAATTCGAGGCGATCTTCGAGAAGGAAAAGGTCGAACCCATCACCGCCGTCGGCGAGAAGTTCGATCCCTCCGTACACGAGGTCCTGGCGCAGATCGAGTCGCACGAGCACGAGGAAAACACCGTCATTGAGGAATACGTGCGCGGTTACAAGATGAACGGACGCGTCCTGCTTCCGGCCAAAGTCGCCACCGCCAAAAAACCGAGCGGGGACAAACCCGCCGATCCTGCCGCCTGAGGCACAGCCGCCCGCCCCATGCCCGAACTGCCGGAGGTCGAAACCCTGCGCCGGGCGTTGTTGCCGCTCATTCCCGGAAAACGCCTGGCCGCGTTGAAATTTTACCGGCCCGATCTGCGCTTTCCCATCCCGACCGAAACCCTGACGGAAACTCTCACCGGCGCGGTGCTCTCCGACATCACCCGCATCGGCAAATACCTGTTACTGCATTTTTCTGGCGGGGCCATGCTGTGGCACCTTGGCATGAGCGGCAGGGTCGAGCAGGGTCCGTCGCTCACCCCCATCCACAAACACGACCACGCCGTATTTCATTTCGAGCCGGACATCTATCTCCACTTCGTCGACCCGCGCCGCTTCGGCTGCATTCTGTGGGTGCCTGACGGCAAGGGCCATCCGCTGATCGATCATCTGGGACCCGACCCGCTCGCGCCCACCACCACGGCGAAGGACCTGAAAGCACGCGCCCGTACCTGCAAGGGGCCGATCAAGGGATTCCTCATGAACGCCACGCGGCTGGCGGGCATCGGCAACATCTACGCCTGCGAGTCCCTGCACGCGGCACTCATCCATCCCAACCGCCCCGCCAGCAAACTCACCCTGCCGCAATGGGAAACACTGCTCGCCACCCTGCGGGTCACGCTGGAGAAAAGCATCGCCTCTGGCGGGACGACCTTGCGTGATTTTTTCAGCGCGGATGGATCACCGGGTTACTACACACTGGACCTCACCGTGTACGGCCGTGAGAACCAACCGTGCAAGCGATGCGGCGCCCCTATCGTGCGCAAAGTCCACTCCGGCCGCTCCACCTTCTTCTGCCGCGTCTGCCAAAAGAGATAACGCTTACCACCCACCCCGCAGTAATGCTATCCTTGAAGCCATGCAACCCTCGATCGGTCTCATCACGCTCAACGCGAAGTTCATCCATACCGCGGTCAGCCTGCGCTATTTGCGCAACGCCGCCCGCCGTTCGGGTTATAAGAATGTGTGGATCGAGGAGTTCACCATCCACCAGCCGGTGTGGAAAATCGCCGCCGAAATCCAGAAACACCGGCCCGATATCCTGGGCATCGGCGTGTATATCTGGAACCGCAGGCAATGCTTCGAGTTGGTCGAATATTTGAAGAAGCAGAATCCGGATTTGAAGATTGTGCTCGGCGGACCGGAGGTGTCGTTCGAAATGCCGCACACCGACGACTACACCATCATTTCCGGCGAGGGCGAGGCGCGTTTCGTCGAGTACCTGGGTTACGCCGCGAACAACGAATCGCCGCCGCCAGACGTGCTGGAACGCTGGCTTGTTTACGGCGGCGACCTGCCGGACCTCCACGCCCCCTACACGGAAGAAGACTGGCCGTATCTGAAAAATCGCTACGCGTACGTCGAGACCTCGCGGGGCTGTCCGTACCTGTGCTCGTTCTGCCTGTCGGCGCTGGACAAGACCGTTCGCTATTTCGACGACCACGCGGTGCGCCAACAGATCGAGGACATCGTGAAGGCGGGCGTCGGCAAGGTGAAGTTCGTCGACCGCACCTTCAACCTGCAACCGCGCCGCATGCGCGACCTCATGCAGTGGCTCACGCAGTTCCCGGAAGTCGAGTTTCATTTCGAAGTGGTGGGCGACTTGCTCAACGACGGCATGCTTGAGTTTCTCGACACCGTGCCGCCGGGCATGTTCCAGTTCGAGATCGGAATCCAGACCGCCACCGATCCGGTCCAGCAGACCATCCAGAGAAAACAGAACAACGACAAACTGTTCGCCACAATCAAACAGTTGATCGCGCAGGACCGCGTGCATGTGCACTGCGACCTCATATTCGGCCTGCCCGGCGAGACGTACGAGCAGATGATGGAATCGTTTAAGGAAGTGTTCGCCCTGCGCCCGCACGAGGTGCAGTTGGGATTCCTCAAGTTCCTGCCCGGCGCGCCGGTGAAGGACCAGATTGAAAAAGAAAAATACCGCTACCTTTCCACGCCCCCGTATGAAGTGATTGCCAACCGGCTTGTGTCCGCCGAACAGTTCAGTTACCTGAAACGCTTCACCGAAATGTTTGACCTGTTCTACAACTCGCAACGCTTCCGCTTCACGCTGGAACACATCCTGCGCGACCAGCCCCCCATCGAGGTGTTCGACCGCCTGCTGGCTCACGTCGAACAGCACACCGGGTTTCACGGCGGCATCTCACTCGACCGCCAGTACCTGTTTCTGGCCGAATGCTTCGATTTGCTGAACGATCCGCTGGCGCTTGATTTGCTCAAGCTCGATTACCTGTACCACCAGCGCACGTTTCACCTGCCGGGGTTCATGCGCGCGCGCCTGCCGCAAAACGGATCGACAAAGCTCCGCACCTGGTCCGGCGACCGCAAGACGCCGCTCGTGCCCTTTTCGCACGAGATCGAGGTGAACCGCTGGCAGGCCCGCCTTTCGCCTTCCCCAAGCCCTGTGTATTACGCCGTGGCGCACGCGCCGAAGGGGGCGGGTTACTTCACACGCCCCGCCCTGCACCGCGTGGAAGGCTGATTCCGCCATTTTTGTTTTCAAATCCGTCCCGGCCGTTATATGATGAACGGTCAATTCACCCTATTCATAAACAAATTGGAGAGACTCTAAGGAGAAGATCATGTCAGACGCCAGTGAAACACCGCTCAATCCCCGCAGCCGAACGATCACCCAAGGCGACCGCCGTGCGCCCAACCGCGCCATGTTGCGCGCAGTGGGCTTCAAGGACGAAGATTTCGAGAAGCCGATCGTGGGCATTGCCAACGGACAGAGCAACATCACGCCCTGCAATGCGGGACTGGGCAAGCTGGCGGACATTGCCTCTGCGGAGATTTACAACAACGGCGGCATGGCGCAGATGTTCGGCACCATCACCATCAGCGACGGCATCAGCATGGGCACCGAAGGCATGAAATGTTCGCTGGTCAGCCGCGAAGTCATCGCCGACTCGATCGAAACCGTATGCCGGGGTTCGTCCATGGACGGCGTGCTCGCCATCGGCGGCTGCGACAAGAACATGCCCGGCGCCATGATCGCCATGGCGCGGCTCAACATCCCCGCCGTTTTCGTGTACGGCGGCACCATCAAGCCCGGCCACCTGGGCGATCAGGATCTCACGGTCGTCAGCGCGTTCGAAGCCGTCGGCAAGTTCAGCGCCGGGACCATCGACCAGGACGAATTGACCGACATCGAAAAGAACGCATGTCCCGGTTTCGGGTCGTGTGGCGGCATGTTCACCGCCAACACGATGTCGTCGGCGTTCGAGGCGATGGGCATGAGCCTGCCGTACAGTTCGACCATGTCCAACGAAGACAAGGAAAAGGAAAACAGCACGCGCGAAAGCGGTATCGCTTTGATGAACCTGATCAGGAACAACATCCTGCCGCGCGATATCATCACGCGAAAGTCGCTGGAGAACGCCATCACGGTGGTCATGGCGGTCGGCGGTTCCACCAATGCGGTCCTTCATCTGCTGGCAATCGCGCACAGTGCGGGCATCGGGCTTTCAATCGACGACTTCGAAACCATCCGCAAGCGCGTGCCGTTGTTCTGCGATTTGAAGCCTTCCGGCCGATATGTTACGGTTGACCTTCATCGATCCGGAGGCATTCCGCAAGTCATGAAGTTGTTGTTGAATGCAGGGTTGCTTCACGGCGACTGCATGACCTGCACCGGCAAAACGATCGCTGAAAACCTGAAAGACGTACCGGATCAGCCGGCGGCGAACCAGGATGTCATCCTTCCGTTGGACCAACCCAAAGCGAAGGAAGGACACCTCGTTATCTTGAAAGGCAACCTCGCACCAGAGGGGGCCGTTGCAAAAGTTTCGGGCATCAAGACACACGTTCTCACCGGACCGGCCCGCGTTTTTGAAAGCGAAGAAGAGTGTCTGGATGCAATTATTGAAAATAAAATCAAAGAAGGAGACATCATTGTCATCCGCTATGAAGGGCCAAAAGGCGGACCCGGCATGCGTGAAATGCTGGCACCGACATCAGCGATTGTCGGAAAAGGCTTGGGTGACAAGGTCGGTTTGATCACCGACGGCCGGTTTTCAGGAGGCACTTTCGGACTGGTTGTCGGACACATTGCACCCGAAGCGCAGGAAGGCGGACCGATTGCGCTGGTCCGCGAAGGCGACTCGATCACGCTCGACGTCGACCGCAACCTCATTGAGGTGAGTTTGAGCAGTGAGGAAATGCAAGCCCGGCGGGCCGAATGGAAGGCCCCGCCCATCAAATATCAGACCGGCGTGCTTGCCAAGTACGCCAAATTGGTTGCTTCGTCCTCCAAAGGTGCGGTAACGGATTAGTCGGTATTAATTCGATACCCACTGTAAAAAGTTCTCGTTCTCGCTCTCGTTGGTAAGAAATTGGGCATCTCCCGCACGCTGTGTAGGAGATGGCTCGATTTCTTTTGCGAACCGCTCATGCTAATCCTTGCTTCTTTCTTGTCCAACAAGGAAGGGAGCAAGGCAAATGGAGATCATGGCACCAGAAGCGCCCAATAAATTATTGGTGAGCGCGACCCGTATCAACCTGTACTACCTGCACGATTTATTTCAGGAAATCGCTTCGGAAGTCAGCGAACGTATTGGGTCGGACCTGGGAATCGAAGTCCCGTTGACTGCCGGCATGTGGGGCGGCTCCTACCTCGTTGCCGACCCTACAGGTGTGTCGCGCACCAATGTCAAACGTCTCTATTCCATCGTCAACTTCCCTCAGGGGACCCCGCTTGACAAACCGGAAGTGTTCGAGATGCTGATGCGGTACTACCGCGACAGCATGACGGAACAGTTCCGCGAGTACCGGATTCAACTGGGCCAGCCAACGTGGGGGGACGTGATCCCCTACTCCAACCGCCGGCGCCCGACCACCGCCATGCAGATGGTGGACATTTCGCGGCGCATCAACTTTGCCCGGGTGTTTTTCGTTCCCAACTCGGCCACCTGGGCGGAATCCATCATCTTCGACATGATCCGCAATGTACGCCAGCTGCGCGAGCTTCTGGACATCGATCACCGCCCGCGAATTGCGGGAGTCGATGAACTCAAATTCCTGCTGCAGGACATCCTCATCACCTACTTCACGCTGAGGCCGGCACTCACTCCGGACTTCGAGGAGCATGCCAATCCCATCATCAAGGAACTGTACGGAAAGTTTGTGACCGGCATGAGCCACCGTTCCGACGTGGAGGAGCAATACCACAAGGTTTACGCCAATGCGCTGGCCTACGGCTACGAGGAGGCGTTGGAAGGACCGTACAAGAAGGAAGGGTTGGACATTTTCCAGGTGGAAAACTGGCCGGTGGAGAAAATAAATTTCGTCCCGGATGAGTTGAAGGAAAAGCTGGTGCCTCATCTCGAAGGCACATTCGAAAAGTTCAGCCACAACCTTACGGTTCAGCAGGCCTGAACAAACCCCTTTATATATACTCCAGCACGATCCACCCCGCGAGCCCCTTCTGCCCGTTGGTCTCGCGATTGCCGCCGTCCCAGATGGCGACGGCGAGCGGGGTGGCCGCATCCAAAGGCCGGTCGAGCTCATCCCCCGTTTTCAATGCACGCTTGAACACCACAACCCATCCGGTCTCGGTTCGCACCCCATGCCCCTGCACATCCTGCTGGGCCTGGCGGGTGAGAGTGCTGAAGCCCTCAGCATTCAAATCTTCCACCGGCGATTTGATGGTGGACGGGTCTTTCACTGTCTGGCGAAGCGCATCGACTTCCACCTGCCGCGCGGCTTTCCATTGCCAGATGTTCACCATCTCCCCTTCTGCACCCATGGTGACGGGAGGAGGCGTGCCGGTCGCCTTCAACGGAAACATCACCGCAGCCTGATCCGTATAGAGGCGGGAGTCGTCCAGTCCATCGTCGCGCGTCGTGTCCTCCCATTCCAGCCGCACGGCAAACTCCGTATCCGTGCGCGCCGCGCTGAGAGTGACTTTCTTGATCGACGGATCGGGCCATTGCGGATTGGTGATCAACTGCGGGCCGAGTTCGATGACTTTCCGTTCCGGACCCTGCGCCGCCGTCCAGAAGCCGGACAGAGGAGACAGCGGCAACGACCCCGAATAACGAGTCACTTTCACCTTGCCCGTGCAGTATCCATCATTCAGACAGGATTCATAACTCACTGAAGAAGAACCACACCCCCAACCCAGGCCTCCAATCAAAACCATAAGCACGGCAGGAAACCAACGCAATCCAAACCTGTATTGTTTCATGGGAATATTTTTCGGTAGAAAATTAAAAACCGTTAACAAGTTCATTCAAACCCTGTGTCATCTGAGGGGTATGCGGCCCCACCAGCACGACGTTGAGCCCGTTCGCCACAAACAAACGACGGGCGACGCGGCGGACATCATCGATGGTGATGCCTTCGATCAACATCCGTTCGTCTTCAACTGAAATCGCGGTGGAGTACAAGGGCGCCTGACCGTACCGTACCAACTGCTTGTAGGGCGAATCGTATTCCAGCTCCAGTTCGTAAGCATAACGTTTTTTTACAAAATCCAGTTCATTGGCACTCGGCCCCTCGACGAGCAGGGTTTTGATCTCCCGGAAAATGATGTCGGCAATCTCCAGCACTTTTTCCGGACGCGCGTTGACGTCGAAGTCGAACGTGCCGCAGTCGGAAAGCGCTGTCTCCCGCGCCTGTACGGAATACACCAGACCGCGGTCCTCGCGCAGGGTTTTCTGCAAACGCGAGGCTGTTCCATCGTCGAAAATAAGGGCAATCAGCGACACAATGAAATAATCAGGATCGTTGAATGAAACCGAACGGAAACAGATTTGCAATTGGACCTGGCTGTCGTCGTGTTTCTGTATGAACAAGGCGGGTTCTTTCTGGTTTTCATTTACGGAACCGACAAAATGATTTTTTGGAATCACCCGTCCGCACTTTGGAAAACCACCGAAGTGGCGCTGGGCCAACTCCAGAAAACGGTTGTGGCTGAGCGCCCCTGCGCCGGCGAGCACCATGTTGCCGGGACAATAGAAGGTTTCGAAGAACTGGCGGAGTTGATCCGTGTCGATGGCCTTGATCGACTCCTCGGTCCCGATAATGGGATAACCCAGCGGATCGTCTCCGTACAGCAGTTTGCACGCGTGGTAGTCGATATCCACGTTCACACCTTCCGCGTTAAAATCTTCAAGACATTCTTCCAGGATGATCTCGCGCTCGACTTCGATGCTGGGGAACAGGGGCTCGGTGAAGAAATCGGAAAACAGTTCCATTCCCCGCTCCAACTGTTCATAATGCGGGCTGAAGTCATAATGCGTGTGTTCGGTGTAAGTGGAGGCGCGCAGGCCGCGGCCTATTTTCTCGAACTCGGTGTTGAGCAGGATCGAATCCGGGTACCTGCGGTTGCCGCGGAACAGCATGTGCTCCAGAAAGTGGGAGATACCGTTGTTTGCCGGTGTTTCAAAACGGACCCCCGAACGGATGTACATGCCGATGTCCAGCGTGTGCAGGTGCGGCATCTCGACCGTGACGACAGTCAGTCCGTTTTCCAGGGTATCGAGGTGAGTTCGATTTTCAAGCGAATGGGTGGTGTTCATAAAGCCTGTTGAAGGGGTGGTGGAAAAACCGCTATTATCTCACACAATTTTAACGCGTCCGAGATGGAATTGGAAAATTCATGAGCCGACCGGAATGGTGCGAAACGGATTTCCGAAAAGCGGAAGTCTTCCTCGAGGAACACGAAGCAGATCAACCGGATACCGCTCTTTTCGACTGTGGCGACGGGCTGTACGCGGTGATCCCGCGCGGCCTCCCCGCACTGGGTATCCGGTTTTACGGCCTGTTCATGCTGGCGCCCCTGCCGGTTCTTCTGGCCAGCGTCGTTGTTTTGGTTCTGTTTGGATTCAAGGATGACGTTTCGCTGAACGCAACCACGCTGGGAGTGTTTGCCATCTCGGTGGTGTTGATCGTCGGCCTGGTGCGTGTGATGCACCTCATCCTGCAGAACCGCGCCCTGTTTCCGCGCAACTACTTCGTCACCCTCGGCAAAAACGGCATCGCCATGCACTACTCGCGCAAGCACTTTCCGTTTCACAACCCGCGCGCGTGGCTGACGTGGCACGACATCAAGTCGGTGGAGCCGGGTAGTGGACTGTTCCTGCCCGCGTTTCTGATCGGCCTGCCGTTCATCACTTATCCCAAAGTACAGGGGGAAAACGGGGTGGAGGTCGATCTTCCCTTTCGCCTGTCCCGCGCGCGCCAGGCGGAACAGATGGAAGCGGTGCAGAACCTCATCCGCGACAACCTCGAATGGCGCAACGCTATTCGAAGTTGACGATAAATTTTTATTTGCGAATTGTTAATTAAAAAATCTTATTACATCAAACCAAAAATATAAAAACGTACCCACTGATACAAAAAGAACTAAACGGCTTTTATAGATGCCATACCACAATATAGAACCCAAAATGGCATAATAGATGGAGTTAAGAAGGGCTGGAAACAGCAATAAAACAACAAGAGATTCTTCTGGAGAAGCTCCTACTATTCCCAAAACGGGCGGAAATAAAAGGATATATAAATTAAACCCAAAATCTCCTAAAGGAGAAGCATTTAGAGCTAGCACATAAAATAAATAAAGCGCAATAGCAACACAAAATCCGGTTATCGCAAAAGCAAAAACAAACTTTTTAAAGCTTATCCTCACTCTTCTAAATCCCTTTTTTAAATTTAGGGCACATAAAAAATATAAATAAATTCTCTGATCTAATGCATAGCCAAAATTTAATCCCACCCGCATATTCTATTAATTCAAAAAACTATTCGAAGTTGATCGAATTTTCGCCCAACAACTCCTCGATCTGTTCGATGATCTCGTCGCAGGGCTTCACCTTGAGCTCGGCCTGCACTGTGCGTTGCCTCGCCGGTCCGCCTTCCGGAAACAAGAAATGCACGAGCAGTTGGTTGTTGCCGGGATGACGCGCCAGAACGTCCTTCACTGAATGCAGGGTGGTCTTCTCCAGGCCCGGCGTGCGGATGTGGACATGCACCGTTCCTTTCCAGTGATCCTTCGCCTCGGCCAGCGGCCGGATCTCGTTGGCGATCACCTTCGGCCAGTTGTCGTCGGCTTCCACCGTGCCCTTCACCAGAATCGGCCCGTCCTGCTCCAGAATCTCCAGTGAGTTCTTGTATGTCTCCGGCCAAACGGTGACTTCCACCGTGCCCTGCAAATCCTCAAGCGTCATGAGCGCCATCTTGTCGCCCTTCTTCGTGGTCTTGGTGATGATCTTGAACGGCACTCCCGCGATGCTGACTTCTTTTCCATTCGGCCGCTCGGACAGGTTGGATGAGTTGGCGTCGGTGAACCACGCGATGTCCTTCTGATATTTCATCAGCGGATGGCCGGACACGTAAAAGCCGATGGTCTCCTTTTCGAATTTCAGGCGGTCGTGGTCGCTCCATTCCTCCACGGGTTCCGACGATACCGCAATATCCTCTTCCTCTTCGCCCAAAAGATCGAACATGCTGGACTGGCCCAGCTGCCGGTCGCGCTGGCGCGACTGCCCCATGTCCATGTACGCCTGAAGATGCTTCACCATCCCGGCACGGCTTTCACCGACGGAGTCGAACGCGCCGCTTTTGATCAGGCTTTCGATGACGCGCTTGTTCACCTTGTTCAGGTCCACCGATTCGCAGAACTGCTTGAGCGAGGTGAACTCGCCCACCTGGTTGCGCGTGTCGATGATGATGTCGATGGCCGACGCGCCGACGTTCTTGATCGCTCCCAGTCCGAACACCAGCTTGTCTTCGTGAATGGAGAAGTCGCGGAAACTGCGGTTGACGTCGGGCGGCATCATCTGGATGCCCATCTCGCGGCAGTCGTTGATGTAGCGGATCACCTTGTCGGTGTTGTCCATTTCGCTGGTGATCAGCGCGCCGAAAAACTGGAGCGGATAGTGCGCCTTCAAGTACGCGGTCTGGTAGGAGATCAGCGCATACGCGGCGCTGTGCGACTTGTTGAAACCGTAGCCCGCGAACTTTTCCATCAGGTCGAAGATGCGCTCCGATTTCTTGTCCGGGATCTTGTTCTTGTGACTGCCCGTGTAGAACTTTTCGCGCTGTTGCGCCATTTCTTCCGGTTTCTTCTTGCCCATGGCGCGGCGCAGGAGGTCGGCGTCGCCCAGCGTGAAACCCGCCAGCACGTTGGCGATCTTCATCACCTGTTCCTGATACAGGATGACGCCGTGCGTTTCTTTCAGAATGTCCTTCAACTGCGGCAGTTCGTATTTTTCTTCCAGCGTGCCGTGCTTGCGCTTGACGTAGTCGTCCACCATGCCGCTTTCCAGGGGACCCGGACGGAACAGCGCCAGGAGCGCGATGATGTCCTCGAAGCTGTCCGGCTTCATCTTGAGCAGAAGGTCGCGCATGCCGGAGCTTTCCAACTGAAACACGCCGCGCGTCCGGGCTTCGCTCAACAACTTGTAGGTTTCCGCATCGTCTTTCGGAATGGCGTCGAGGTCGAGCTCCGTCCCTTCCGACTCACGGATCAGCCGGAGCGCGTTGTGAATGACGGTGAGCGTGCGCAGGCCGAGGAAGTCCATCTTCAACAGCCCCAGCTTTTCGATGTTGTTCATCGAGAACTGGGTCACGATTTCGTCGTTGTTGCCCTTGTACAGCGGCAGGAATTCGGTGAGCGGTTTGGGCGAGATGACCACGCCCGCCGCGTGGGTGGAGCAGTGACGCGGCAGGCCTTCCAGTTTGAGCGCGACGTCCAGCAATTCCTGTATATTCTCGTTTTCCTTCGACATCTCCTTGAAACGCGGTTCCTCGTTCATCGCATCTGTGAGCGTTATGTTGAGGCGGTTCGGTACGAGCTTGGCGATCTTGTCCACCTCGCCGTAGGTCAGGCCCAGCACGCGGCCGACATCGCGGATGACGCCCTTCGCGTTCATGCTTCCAAAGGTGATGATCTGCGTCACGAAATCGTGCCCGCCGTATTTTTCCGTGACATACCGGATCACTTCGTCACGCTTTTCCATGCAGAAGTCGATGTCGATATCCGGCATGCTGACGCGTTCCGGATTCAGGAATCGCTCGAACAGGAGCCCGTAGTGAATGGGATCGAGGTTGGTGATGCGGAGCGAATAAGCGACCAGGCTCCCCGCCGCCGAGCCGCGGCCGGGTCCGACGGGAATGCCGTTCTCCCGCGCGTAGCGGATGAAGTCCCACACGATGAGAAAATAACCCGGATAACCCATCTTCTTGATGATGGCAAGTTCCTCGTCCAGCCGATCCTCGTACACCGCGCGGTCGTACTCCTGCCCCGTCTTGTCCATTTCCTCATACCGCTTTTGAAGTCCAAGCCGCGACTGTTCTTCGAGGTACGAGTACAGCGTGTGCGCTTCCGGCACCGGGTATTCCGGCAGGTTGTCCGCTCCGGTTTCGAGGTCGAGGTTGCACCGCTCGGCGATTTTGATGGTGTTCTCGATCGCCTCCGGAATTTCGCGGAACAGCGCTTCCATTTCCTTGGGCGATTTGAAGTAGTACTCGTCGGAGTGGTACTTCATGCGGTAGGGGTCGTCCATCGTCTTGCCGGTTTGCAGGCAAAGCAGGATTTCGTGCGAGCGGAAGTCTTCCTGGTCGAGGTAATGACAGTTGTTGGTGGCGACGACGGGGAGATCGAGTTTCTTGCCTATCTCGATCAATCCTTTATTGATCGGTTCCTGCCAGTCCAGCTTGTGGTTCTGCAGTTCCAGGTAGAAGTTATCCTCGCCCATGATGTCCTTGTACTGCTCCGCCACCTTGAGCGCGCGCGGCAGGTTTTCCTTGTTGATGTAATGGGCGAGCTCGCCGCGGTTGCACGAACTCAATGCAATGAGGCCTTCCGCATGCTGGGCGAGCAGTTCCTTATCGATGCGCGGTTTGTAATAAAATCCTTCGAGGTAACCGGAAGTCACCAGTTTTACGAGGTTCTGGTAACCGGTCTGGTTGCGGGCGAGAAGAATCAGATGATGCGCGGCATCGCGCAGGCGGAAGTTATCGTCTTTCTTCAGGCGGCTTTCCGGCGCGACATACACCTCGCACCCGATGATGGGTTTGAGACCGTGCTTGCGCGCGCCCTGGTAGAACTCCATCGCCCCGAACAGGTTTCCGTGGTCGGTCATCGCCACCGCCGGCATCTTGAGCTCTTCGGCGCGTTTGAACAGCGCCTCGTGGCGGAGCGACGAATCGAGCAGGCTGAAATGAGTGTGCACGTGCAGGTGCACAAAGTTGGAATGACGCATGGGGCGTCCTGTCTTCATAAAAGTTGATCGAACCGGAATGCCCGGTCAGTCCAGCAGTTTTTCAAACGGCACGTATTCCATGCCCAGTGCCTCGGCCACCGCGGGGTGCGTGACGTGTCCCTTGTACACGTTGAGTCCGTAGCGAAGCGGTTTGCTTTCCATCAACGCCGTCTTGAATCCCTTTCGTGCCAGCTCCCGCGCGTACGGCAGGGTGGCGTTGGTCAATGCGTAGGTGGAGGTGCGCGCCACCGCGCCCGGCATGTTGGCCACGCAGTAGTGGATGACTCCCTCCACTTCAAAAATCGGATTTGAGTGGGTGGTCGGGCGCGACGTTTCCAGTATGCCGCCCTGGTCGATGCCCACATCCACCACCACCGATCCCGTCCGCATGTCCTTCAGCATGTCGCGCGCGATGAGTCGTGGCGACCGCGCGCCCGTCAGCAGAACCGCGCCGATGACCAAATCCGCCATCGCCGTGTACTCACGCAAATTGAGTTTGTTCGACATGATGGTCTTCACACGGCCGCCGAATATGTCGTCGACAAAACGCAAGCGTTCGAGATCGATGTCCAGCAGGGTCACCCGAGCGCTGGTGCCGATCGCCATCTTCGCCGCGTTGACACCGACGATGCCGCCGCCGATGATGACGATGTGTCCCGGATCGACTCCCGGCACGCCGCCCAGCAGGATGCCGCGTCCGCCGTTTTCCCGCTCCAGGTACTTCGCGCCTTCGTGCACGGACATGCGGCCCGCCACCTCGCTCATTGGAACCAGGAGCGGCAGGGAACCGTCTTCCAACTGGACCGTTTCGTAAGCGATGCCCGCCACCTTGCGGTCGAGCAGGCCCTGGGTGAGCTCCGGAGCCGGCGCCAGATGCAGGTAAGTGTACAGGATCTGGTTTTCGCGCAGGCGTGGAAACTCCTCCGGCAGGGGTTCCTTGACCTTGATGATCATGTCCGCCTGCTCGAACACCTCCTTGCAGGAAAGGATTTTCGCTCCCGTACAGGCGTAATCGTCGTCGGAGATGCCGCTTCCCTCTCCTGCGGACTCCTCCACCAGTACGGTATGGCCGTCGGCGATGAGCTCCGTCACCCCCGCCGGTGTCATGGACACGCGGTATTCATCTTCCTTGATTTCTTTTGGAACGCCAATAATCATATGAATATGCTTTGGGGAATGGATTGTGGACCAGGAAAACGGTCCTTAAGCTGATGAGGAAACACGATTTCCGGCCGATTGCTATTTACCTGGAAATCCTATAAATTATTACATCAAAATGCACTCCCGCAACATCTAAATTAAGAGGCACCCGGAGGAATTGGAATTGGATGAGGCTGTGAACACCAAATTCGACCAGATGTTTCAGGTGCAGTATTTCGCGCCGGAAAAAATGCTGGATCTGGATGAAAAAGACCTGGGCACGGAAGAGCTGAAACACCTCGCGAACTGGGAAACCTTTCCGGAAGTGGAAAAGCTGTACATCAGCAACAACCAGCTGACCGATGCGGCGATCGAATCCCTTGAGCAGGTCTCCGGGAACCTCCAGTATCTGTACCTGAATCACAATCTGCTGGGAGACGGCGCGGCGCGGAGCCTCGCCCGTTCCGAGTGGGTGAAGCCGCTCAAATGCCTGATGCTGGAGGCCAACGCCATCACCGCCGAAGGTGCGAAGGCGCTGGCGAACTCGACCCACTTTCAAAACCTGGAAGAGTTGTTTCTCGATTTCAATCCCATCGGTCCCGAGGGCGTGAAGGCCATTGCCGAATCCCCCAATTTTCCGAATCTCAAGGCGCTCCACCTGGACAGCACCCAGATGGGCGACGAGGGGGCGGTGGCCCTGGCCAATTCCAAAACCCTGACCGGCATCGAGCGCCTCTACCTTTGTTCCAACCGCATCGGCAATGAAGGCGCCCTGGCGCTTTCGCGGTCGGAAAACCTCAAAACCCTGCGCGTGCTCAGCATCTGGCGAAACGAAATCCGCGACGCGGGCGGGCAGGCCATGATCGCCTCCAGTACCTTCGACAGGCTGGAGCGGCTTTACATGAGCCTGAATCTGATGGATCCGCCGGTGATTCAGGAAATCCGCAATTCGGCGCTGGCACAGCGCCTGGTCACGCTGGTCATGGATTAGGAGGGTTCGACATGGACTACAAATACACCTACAGCAAGCTCTTCAACGTTTTGTTTCACATCGGCGTGATCTTCAACGTCCTGCTGGTGATCTGGCTCTACCTGGTTTTCTTCAATATTCTTTAGGGAAGAACATCAAACGGACTTGTTCCCGGGTCAGAGCGACTGCACCACCCTGGCGGAATGGGATGCGGCCTTGACCAGGGCATCGTTGTTCACCCAGTACACCTGACTCTCCGGCACCAGGAAGTCGCCCTGAGCATTGCGGAAGGGCCTCCATTCATTGTTGATGTAAATTTCGTTGGGTCGGAAGTTGGCCTTGTATGCCAGCGAGTGGTTGTGTGAAATGAAGTAGCCCATGTAATAGTAAGGAATGCCCCGCCTCTGGCAAAGTTGGATTTGCTTGAGCACACTGAAGGTGCCCAGACTCATCTGCGATACCGGATTGCTGTAAAAGGTATAGATTGCAGAAAAAGACCGCTGGGTCACATCCGCCAGCGCCACCCCTATCAGTTCGCCGTTGTAATAATACTCAAACTCCATTCCGAACGGAGTGTTCACGTAAAACGACAGGCGGAAGTTCTGCTCGTCCTCCACATCGTCCTGCAGGGCGTGAAACCGTTTTTTGTGTTCGAGGTAGAGGCGGAATTTTTCCTTGGTAAACTGGGGCAGCCCCATGCGGATTTCAATACCCTCGCATGCCTTGAGCGCCCGTTTCTGGCTCCTCGTCATGCGGAATTCCTCCACCCGCACGCGGATGGGCACACATTGGTGGCAGTTTCCGCAACGGGGGCGGAAATAATACTCCCCGAAATGACGCATGCCATGGGCCAGCATGTAGTCGAATTCGACTTCTGAGATATCCTCCAGCAGGTACTCTTCGAACAAGGACTCGCGGTCCTTGAAGTAGCCGCACTGAAACGGTTTGGAATCAATAAAATGGGCGAGCATAAATAAAGCCCCAGACACCTATGGGACAGTTGGGATTAACAGGTCGTTATAACCACTAAAATGAATTTTATACCATTTTGGCGGCGAAATGTAGGGTGAAGGCCGAATTTGCGACCCAGCTTTGAAATTACGGGGATCAGGTCCCACCCTGTATGGAACTGCGTTTTTCACAAATCCCGTCCTTCCGGGTCAAACCGTTGTAACGCAGGGAGTTTTGTGCTTTACTTCCGGCGACAGGGGCGCAACACAATCTATCCATATTTCGATAACCCCACCCGGTGAACCCACCGGAAAAAGGGAACCGGCCTTGAACGTATCGGTCATCATACCGACCTGGAACGAATCCCGTCTGCTGCCGGATACGCTGGAGCGGCTGACCCGGATTTCGCCATACGAAATCCTGATCGGAGACGGCGGCAGTGACGACGACACCCGGTCCATTGCCGAGCGCCACGGCGTGCGCTGTATCGAATCTCCCCGCGGGCGCGCTCCACAGATGAATGCCGCCGCCAAAGAAGCGCAGGGCAATCTCCTGCTGTTCCTGCACGCCGACAGCCATCTGGATGAGACGGGATTCCAACGCATGGTGGCGGTGATGCAACGGGGACGGCACATCGGGGGCGCGTTCAGCTTGGCGATCGACTCGCAACGGCCCGCTTTGCAGACCATTTCACGCCTGGCCACCCTGCGCTCGCGCTACCTGAACCTGGTGTACGGGGACCAGGGCATTTTCGTTCTGCCGGAGGTGTTTCACGAACTGGGAGGGTTTTCTCCCCTGCCCATCTGCGAGGACCTGGATTTTTTCCGCCGCCTTAAAAAACGCGGCCGGACGGTGATCCTGCGTGAGGCTGTTTCCACCTCCGCGCGCCGCTGGCATGCCGAGGGACTGATTTGGACCACTTCGCGCAACATTCTGATCGCCTCCCTTTTTTTGATGGGATTTTCCCCAACCCGCCTGAGCAAATGGTACCCGCCCAAACGGTGACCCAAAACCCTTGAAAGGCCGAAAGCCTAAATTATATAATGTCTGAAAACATAAATCCTTCATCCCACCCTTTCACCACCGGATAATCATGGGAAAGAAAAAGTCCAAAAAGAACCAGAAGCCGCGGATGTCCGCCAAATCCAACAAAAAATACACGCTCCCGGCGGTGTTCGGCGCCGTGGTGGGAGCGATCCTGTTCGGCGGATACCTGTATCTCCAACCGGCTCCCACACCGGTGGCCCCGGCCATGGGCAACCTGATCGAGACGCGGCCGGTTCTGACCCCGGCGCTGTTCACCGGCAAGGCGGCGCTTGCCTACCGGTACGCGGCGGAAATCCCGAAAGTGATCGACAGCCAGTTCTGTTATTGTTACTGCAAACGCGATCACGGTCACAAAACGCTCCTGACCTGCTTCACCACCATGCACGGTTCCAAATGCGGCGTGTGCATCGACGAAGTGATCTACGCGTACGAACTGTACAAATCCGGCAAGACCCTCGATGAAATCGTGAAGGCGGTGGACGACCGGTTTTACCGCCCCTACAAACGGCACCTGTAATTGAAAGATCGGACCGAAAAAAAGAAAATGGAACACGTCCTGGAAAAGAAACCTGTCAGCGTCTATATCCCCTACTCGCTCCTCGCGGCGGCCCTCCTTTTTATTTTTGTGAAGGCGCTGGACAACGTGCCGCCGAAGCCGTTTGAGACCGAGTACCCGGCGGAGGCGTTCCTCGCGCCCGGCTTCGAACTGCCCACCCTGAACGGCGGCAAGATCTCCCTCAAGGACTACCGCGGAAAAGTGGTGTTCATCAACTTCTGGGCCACGTGGTGCGCCACCTGCAAGGTGGAAATGCCCTCCATGCAGAAGGTGTACGACAAGTTCAAGGACCGGGGATTCGAAATGCTGACCATCAGCGTGGACAAGGATCAAAAACTGATCCAGCCATTCATGGAAGAATACAACCTCACCTTCCCGGTCCTGCTCGACCCGGATGAGGAAATTGCCAAGCAGGTGTACAAGACCACCGGCGTGCCGGAAACCTTCATCGTCAGCAAAAGCGGCGTCATCGTGCACAAGGCCATCGGCCCGCGCGACTGGGCGACGGAAGACGCGATGGCCGCATTCCAGCAACTCGTGGAGCAATCCTGAGGAGTGACCCGGATATGATTCCTTTACGCATACTGGTTCTCATGCTTTGCCTGTCCTGCCTGCCCGCGTTCGCCTTCGCTCACGGCGGCGAAAAACACGACGATCACGAAACCACCATCGAGGAACAACCCGCCGTCGGCTCTCCGGTCAAACTGATCGAGGACCTGCCGATGGACTCGCATGCGGGGCATTCGACCGAACCTGTCGAATATGGCATGGGTTCGGGCAATGCGGTCGATTACGGCACGGGCTCCGGAATGCCGGGCAAGGAGCAGAGCGCCTCTCCCTCTCTCGGACTGGAGGACGATCCCCTGGGCCTCGGCGCGGGGTCGATGGATTCCTCAATGCAGGGGGAGATGATGGATCTTTCCGGGCACGACATGGCGGACATGAAAGATAAACAGCACATCGAACAGGCGACGCATGAAATGGTCGCTTCGTCCAGCAAAGGCTACGGCCTCGCCGTAGGCATCACCGTCTTATCCGGTCTGGTGGCCGGCATCTTGTTTCTCAAGCGCCCGACCGATTCTTAATCCCCGGCTCCCACACCGGCAACCCCCGGAGGCCGTTCATGGCGAATGGAATCGTTGAGACAGTGAAAGACCGGCTCGGCTACAAGGAGCTGGAGTACCCCATCCCCGAACACGCCAACACCATCCGCTATTCGCTGGGCGGCATGACACTGTCGTCCTTCTCCATCCTTCTCATCACCGGCATCCTGCTGGCGCAGTTTTACGTGCCGAACCCGGAACGCGCCAACGCCAGCGTGCATTACCTGATGGACCAGGTGTATCTGGGATGGTTCCTGCGCGGCCTGCATTTCTGGGCGGCGGAGGCGTTGACCGTCACCCTGCTATTACACATGATCCGCGTCGCGCACACCGCGGCCTACAAGGCGCCGCGCGAAGTCAACTGGCTGATCGGCGTGGGACTCCTGCTGATGATGGTCGGCTTCCTGTTTACGGGCACGGTGCTCAAGTGGGATCAGGAAGGGTATGAAGCGCTCATGCATTTCAACTGGGTGGCGGACAACCTGGGTATCCTCGGTTACCCGCTGACGGAGAAGTTCGCGCAGGGGGTGCCGATCCTCAACCGCGTGTACATGGCCCACATCAGCCTCCTGCCCGTCATCACCATTCCCCTGCTCGGACTGCACCTGTTCTATATCAAATACCACAAGCTGTCACCGCTGCCGGGTCAGCCGGAGGTGGGCGACACCCACAAGGCTTCGAGCGAGATGGACACACCGCCGGTGGTCCAGCGGCACATGCCGTTCACCCGCCACCTGCAATATTTGAACATGGCGGGCGCGGAGGTGATCTTCATTGTCTGCATTCTGGCACTCACCATCGCGCCGCCCTTGGGCGACGATCCGGTGTTCGGGATGGAGGTCACGAAACCGCCGTGGCAGTTCGTCTGGATCTACGCGCTGGAAAATTTGTGGGTGCCGTTTCTGATCGTCGCGCCCGCGCTCATCGTATTGTTCCTCGTCGCGGTGCCGTTCATCGACCGCAGTCCGGAACGCGACTGGCGCAAGCGCCCGGTGGCCACGGCCATTCTCGCAACCTGCATCGTGCTGTCTCTCGCGCTCATCATCTGGGGCAAGGTCACCACCATGACCCACTCGATGTAAAGGAACGGCGGACAGCGTTATGATCGACATCGAAATCCTGACCAAGGCGGACTGCTGTCTGTGCGACGAGGCGAAAGAGGTGGTGGAGACGGTCCTCGCCGACTACCCGGCGACGCTGAGGCTCACGGACATCGAATCCGACGCCGCCCTGTTCGAAGCCTACAAGGAAAAAATTCCCGTGGTGCGGCTGAACGGCGAGGACAGCTTCATCTACAAAGTCCACCCCGTCACCCTGCGCAAACGACTGGAGGAAATCGACGGCGGGAAGTAAGAATCGATGATCAAAGATAAAACATAGATTCTTCGCTTCGCTCAGAATGACAATTCAAATTCAGCCCTGTCATTCTGAGGAGCCACAGGCGACGAAGAATCTATGTGTTAATTTAAAACCAAGACCTCACGGTCTTCTTGAATAGATGAGGGACGAATCATGGTACAGAAAACCGCATTGAGCGACGACGAGCTTCAGCAGAAACTGCAAGAGATGGCGCCGGAATGGAAGGTCGATAAAAACGAGAAGGGCCTGCCCTTCATCTACCGCGTGTACCGCGCCAAGGAATACTTGAAAGGAATCGACTTCGTCCGCCAGGTGGCCGAAGAAGCGGAGAAGGAGAACCACCATCCCGACATCCTGATCCATTACAAACGCATCACCGTGCGCTACTGGACGCACACGGTCAGCGGCGTCACCATGGCCGACGTTGAAATGGCCCAGCAGATCGACCCGCTGTTTGAGAAAGATTAGTTTTTTATGACGTAGCCTTCTTTACCAGTTCACTCAATTTTTGACATCTATACTCTAGAAAACTTTCATAATCGTTTTTAAAAATAGCCGAATCATTGCCCGATGGAATCAAATGGGAATTTAATAGTTTTACAAATCCCGGTTCTCCTAAGCTATTTTTTATTTCACTAAAATATTCGCTAGGATCGCGCTTGCTTAAGCGTATATTTGTTTTCTTATCAATCAAAGTTCTATTAAGAACCAAATCTCTTCTTTTAGTCTCTTCCACACCGTGATCTTTTAAATATCCATTAGGAAAAATATGATGATCATCTACAGGATTTTCACCCGTCAGGGCTTTTGTAATCGGCTTGGCTTCATAAAAATCTCTGGGACCATTTGAAAGAATCAATGAAATCGTTCCTCGATAGAGCGCACGTTGCTTTGGGGTAACCTCATAAAGCGATTCAGGCACAAAGGTAAACGACTTTATATCGCCAGGAATCTCACCTCCTGACAACCAATTAGCGACCTCAATGAAATCTTTTGCGGCCATAGAATTTGGTGAATTCTCATAGGCTTGCCCAAATACCGAGCACCAAAACCAACGAACCAGTTTTTGCCTTACTTCACCCACTGCAAGACCTTGCCCATCGTTGAATCTCGCCAAAATTGCAGTAAAGGGTATAAGAATAGTGTTATAAGGTAACCATTTTGGAATGAATACTCCGCAATCCTCTTGGAGAATATTCAAGGTATCTGCTAAACCCTTAATTGCATTCGACCAAGTTTCTTTAACATGCTGAGAGGTTAAGCTGAGGACATCCTTTCGCTTGCAAGATGGGGCTTTTTCGGAACTTAACAATGCAATAGCTTGAAGAACATAATAAGGATCAATCTGAAAATCCTCAATTATCTGAAATTCTGATATAGCTTTCTCCCACATTTCTCTTAACTTTACATTCTCAGGCCAAAAACGCGCGGCTAATAAATCAAAAACACTTAACTTAACTCCCGTTCTATTTAATGTTTCAAAAATTGTACAAACAGCATCGGTTTTGGTTTCATCAGAAAGCAACACAACCGGAAATTTGTACGCTTCTATATACTTAATCCAGTCACTCCTAATTTGATCAAGGCTGTCTTCAAACTCATCTCTTTTTTCCCCACTTACACTCCTGCAAACCTTTTTAGCCCAACCTTGATACCCATCCTTATCTCCGAAAAGAACCCAAAGCGGAAACACCCAGTCTTCACATTGCCCCTTAAATTCACTGTATTTCTTTAATTCCTTGGCTTGCCATCCACGTTTTGCATTAGCTTTAACGTGATATATCGCCTCCTCAAAATCGCCTTCCTCATCAAGAACATTCAAATCTAAAAAATATAAATACTCTCCCACACCATAAAATGCTTGATAAAGAGACGTTAATCTCTGTTGTCCATCCAGAATCAAATAAGTTGGCTTTGCTCCGTTTAAAAAAAGGCGCACCTTCAACTTCACGAGCGGCAAAATAATTATTGGTATTTCTAATCGCAAGAAGGGAGCCAGCGGGGTAGTTGTTTGCTATTGAGACTATTAATTCCTGGGTTGCCGAGGGATCCCATACAAAATCCCTTTGAAAGTCCGGCAACGCAATTTCACGCTGATTAATTTGAGTTAATAACCATGAAAGGTCTTTTTGAGGGGTATCTTCGAAAAGGTTGCTCATAAATACTCCACTAGTTTAATTTATTCACATAATCAACATATTCGCCTTCCCTTCTATTTCTTTAATTTTAAAACATATTCCAAAACAAACTCTTACTACTTCTTGACTTCACACTTCGTCTTCTTCTCTCAGGATGTCGTCGAGGGGTCTGGCGGCGGCGGGCGAGAATGCACTTGCTACCGTCCACCACGACTTCCGGCAGAAGCGGCTGGGTGTTGTAGTTCGACGACATGACGAAGCCGTACGCTCCCGCGCCCCCCACCACCATGATGTCGCCCGGATTGGGCAAGGGCAGTTTGCGCGGCACCGGTTCCTCGTTCTCCTGAGTCAGTACGTCACCCGACTCGCACACCGGCCCGGCAACGATCACGTCCTGCTCCGGGCCCATCTTGTCGCCGACGAACTGAATGGCGTGGTACGAGCCGTAGGCCATCGGCCGAAGCAAATGACAGAAGCCGATGTTGCCCAGCACGTAATCGAGGCGCTTGCCGTTCTCGTCCAGCGTGTGGTTGAGCGCCCGCACCTCGCCCAGGAGATAGCCGCACCCGGCGACGAACCTGCGGCCGGGCTCGATCTCACAGCGGATCTTGCGGCCGAAATGTTTTTCCAGGATGGCGAGGCGTTCTTCCAGGATCGGTTTGTAGGCCGAGACGTCGGCCTCCGGCTGACCTTCCCGGTACTGGTACGGCAGGCCGCCGCCGAAATTGATCACCTCCACGTCGTCAAACTGTTTGGCGAACTCCACCAGCTTGCCGGTCAGCCGTTTCAGGTGCTCCATGTCGCCGCCGGAGCCGATGTGGATGTGCACGCCGTTGATGATAAGGCCGTACTCTTTCGCGATCGCGCGCGCCTCGTCGAGGCTCTGGTGCCAGATGCCGTGCTTGCTGTAGGGGCCGCCGGTATTGGTTTTTTTCGAGTGGCCCGATCCCTCGCCGGGGTTGATTCGGATGGACACCTTGTTCGATCCCTTGCCGAGCCGTTTCAGGGTCTCCCCGTACTCGCGGAGCATCCCCAGCGTGCCGCAGTTGGTGTACACGTTGTTCTCGATGCAGTACTCGGCGTCCGAAGCGTGAAAGAACACGTCGCTGGTGAAGCAGACTTCCGACGCATCGAAGCCCGCGCGCAGGGCGCGCTGGACTTCCAGCACGCTGACGGCGTCGATATGAATCCCCTGCTTCTTCATCTCCTGAAGGATGACGCGGTTCGATTCCGCCTTCATGGCGTAGCGCACCACCGGCGCGAGGGTTTTGATCTCCGCGATGGCGGCGCGCAGGGTTTTCAGGCTGTACACGTACACCGGGGTGCCGTAATGCCGGGCGATGTCGCGGACGTCCACATCTTCGATTTTCATGCTCTCTCCTGAAAGGGGGTTACCGATGGGACTGGGAAACGAGGTCCGGCCTTTATAACACAAATCCCGCACCCGCAAAAACCGCTTTTGGACCTCCTGCCACCCCCACCCCTGTTTTCTGCTTGACATCGTCCGGGGGTCTCTTTTAAAACTGAACAAATACGCTCATTTTCTCAAGAACGCTCACCAGAGGACACGGATCCGGAATGCAGAAATGGACCATTGAAAAATCGAGGGAATTGTACAACATCGACGGCTGGGGGTGCGGCTACTTCGGCATCAACGAAAAAGGCCACATCATCGTCCGCCCGGACCAGGCCAACCAGCATACCGTCGACCTGAAACTGCTGGTGGACGACATCAAGGCCAAAGGCTATTCCCTGCCCGTGCTGATCCGTTTCTCGGACATCCTCAAGTCCAGCATCGCCAAGCTGGCCCATGCGTTCAAAAAAGCCGCCGTGGACCACAACTACACCGGCGAGTACCACGGCGTGTACCCGATCAAGGTCAACCAGCAGAGGCAGGTGGTCGAAGAGATCGTGAAGTTCGGCCGCGACCACAACATCGGTCTCGAAGCCGGATCGAAGCCGGAGCTCCACGCCATCCTCGCCATCATGGACAATCCCGAGGCCCTGCTCATCTGCAACGGTTACAAGGATGAGTCGTTCATCCGCCTCGCGTTAATGGGGCAGAAACTGGGCAAACGCGTGTTCATCGTGGTCGAGCGATTGTCGGAACTCAACATGACGCTCCGCGTGGCGAAAGAAATCGGCGTGACGCCGAACATCGGCCTGCGCATCAAGCTGTTTTCCGCAGGCGCCGGACGCTGGGCGTCCTCCGGCGGCGAATATTCGAAGTTCGGCCTGAGCCCGATGGAGACCGTCGAAGCGGTGGAGATCGCCCGCAAAGAAGGGGCGCTGGACTGCATCCAGCTCATCCACTTCCACCTCGGCAGTCAGATCACAAACATCCGCCGCATCAAGAACAGCCTGAAGGAAGTCGGCCGCTACTACTCCGAACTCATGAAGATGGGTTGCAATTTGAAATTCATCGACGTCGGCGGCGGGCTTGGCGTGGATTACGACGGATCGAAATCTACCTTCGCCTCCAGCACCAACTACACCGTGCAGGAGTACGCCAACGACGTCATCTACCACCTCTCGGAAATCTGCGAGACGGAAAACCTGCCGCACCCGAACATCATCTCGGAGTCCGGCCGCGCCATGACGGCGTACCACTCCATTCTCGTGTTCAACGTGCTGGAGGTGGCCTCGTTCCCGGACTCGGATCACGATTTCCAGATCGACGACGACGCGCCGAGCGTGGTGCAGGAATTGCACTATGTCCTCGAACAGGCGTCGAACAAGAACATCACCGAATCCTGGCACGACGCGCTTGACTTGAAAGACCAGTCGCAGAACCAGTTTTCGCTGGGCATGATCGCGCTGAAGGACAAGGCCATCGCCGACAAACTGTTCTGGGGCATCTGCCGCAAGATTCAGGACCTGGCGTCGCGCCTCAAGTACATGCCGGACGAGCTAAAGACGCTCAACCAGCGCCTCGCCGACAAGTACTTCTGCAACTTCTCCGTGTTCCAGTCGCTCCCCGACTCGTGGGCGATCGACCAGGTGTTTCCCATCGTGCCCCTGCAACGTTTGAACGAACACCCGTCGCGCGAAGCGACGCTGATGGACCTGACCTGCGACTCCGACGGCATGATCGACACCTTCATCGGCAACCACAATATGGAACGCACCCTGCCTCTGCATTCCGTGAACAGCGAGCCGTACCGCATCGGCATCTTCCTCACCGGCGCATACCAGGAAATCCTGGGCGACCTGCACAACCTGTTCGGCGACACCAACACCGTTCACGTGTCATTGAAAAAGGACGGGACGCTCAAGTACGAGCAGATCATCGAGGGAGAGGACGTCACGGACGTGCTCGACTACGTGCAGTTCCGCGCGGAAGAGCTGGCGGGACGCATGGCGGGATTCCTGTTCCACAGCGTACAGAACGGCAGACTTTCTCAGGAAGAAGCCGACCAGTTTCTGAACCTGTACAAGGAAGGGCTGTCCGGCTACACTTACCTCATCAAACCAGACAAGTGAGCGAGGTCATTTCATCAGCGTGCCGCGGCTGCTGCCTTTTTCGAGGACGGCGATCATGGCGTCGTGGATGAGTCCGTTCGACGTCAAAATTTCGCGGTCGCCGTACTGAAACGGCGTGCCGTCGAACCGCGTCACGCGGCCACCCGCTTCCTGCAGGATCAGCACTCCAGCCGCATAGTCCCAGGTGTTCAACTTCAATTCCCAGAACCCTTCGAACCGGCCCATCGCCGTGTAACACAGATCGAGCGCAGCCGATCCGGCGCGGCGCACCGCCTGGCAGGCGCTGATGAAGTTGATGAAATGGTCCAGGTTGTTGTGCGTCGCGGTGTGGATGTCGTAGGCGAACCCCGTCACCAACAGGCTCTCCTTCAGGTTGGCAAGAGGCGAGACGGCGATGGGTTTGCCGTTCATCGTCGCCCCCTTCCCTTTCTCGGCGACGAACAACTCGTCGAGGCTGGGGTTGTACACCACCCCGACCACGGTTTCGTTTTCGTGACGGTAAGCGATGGACACGCAATAGCAGGGGTAGCCGTGCGCGTAGTTGATGGTGCCGTCCAGTGGATCGATCACCCACAGGTGATCGGCGTGGCCGACGGTCTCACCGGATTCTTCCGCCAGCACGGCGTGATCGGGGAACGCTTTCTGGATGCGATCGATGATTTCTTTTTCGCAGAGGAGATCGACTTCGGTGACGGGGTTGATGTCGCCCTTGTAGCGGATTTCACCGATGCAGTCGGCGCGTTCGCGTTGAATACGACCCGCCGCCTGCGCCGCCTCCACGGCAACCTGCAGGGGAGTGGTCATTCAATCCACCCCCCGCCGACGATGCAGTCGTCCGTATAAAACACCGCCGACTGGCCCGGCGTGATGGCAGGCTGGGGATGTTCCAGCTGGATGCGCGCGCGCTCACCGGGAAGCGGCGTCACCACGCAGGCCACCGGCTGATGGCGGTAACGGATCTGCACCTCGGCCTCGAACGCTTCGCAGTGATCCAACTGCCACGTCACGTCGCTCACCGTGAACTCTTCGCGGAACAGGTCGTTTTTCGGCCCCACCACCACCTCGTTGTTGACGGTGTCGATGGCGGTCACGTAATACGGCTCCGGCAGGCCGCCCAGATTGAGGCCCTTGCGCTGGCCGATGGTGTAGGCGGGATAGCCCTTGTGGGTGCCCAGCACGTCGCCGTCGGCAGTGACAATGTTGCCGGGACGAAACAGCGCCGCGTCGACTTCGCCCTCGATGAACTTGGCGTAATCGTTGTCGGGGATGAAACAGATCTCGTGCGACTCCGCCTTGCCCGCGACATTCAGGCGGTACTTTTCGGCGAGGCCTCTCACCTCTTTCTTTTCCATGTCGCCCAGCGGGAACACGAGGCGCGACAACTGCTCCTGCGACAGGTTGAACAGGAAATAACTCTGGTCCTTCGACGCATCGCGTCCGCGCCGCACGGTGTAGCGTCCGCTCGAATCTTTCATCACCGAGGCGTAGTGGCCGGTGGCGATGTAGTCGTAACCGTACACCTCCGCCTTGTGCATGAGCTCGTCGAACTTGAGCTTCTTGTTGCAGGCGGTGCAGGGAATAGGCGTGCGGCCCTTCAGGTATTCATCGACGAAGTAATCGACCACGCCCTCGCGGAATTCTTTTTCGAGATTGAGGATGTAGAACGGGATGCCGACACGCTCCGCCACGCGGCGGGCGTCGCCCAGGTCATCGAGCGAACAGCAGGTGCCGAAACGGTTGTCCGTGTCCCAGCTGTAGTTCCACAACTGGAGCGAGATGCCGACGAGGTCGAACCCCTGTTCCTTCAGCAGGGCGGCGGCGACGGAGCTGTCCACCCCGCCGCTCATGGCGACGACGACCTTGCAGTCGGTGCCGATCTCAACTGTCTGGAGTTCCGTCATGGATCAACCGTTTTCCAAATAAAAAAAGACAAACAGGTGTCGCCTGTCCGCCGGGTTTCACGTTTTTTCAGTCTAACATAGTTTTCGGCGAGGGCGGTTTTGTGAAAATGCTCGGCCACCACCTCCGCTTCCGGTGCGAGGATGCCGGATTCCGC
>NZ_HG422173.1:1782340-1783070 GCF_000341545.2 Nitrospina gracilis 3/211 | reverse complement strand
GCCAGCGCCGTCAGGGTTTCCGTGTACAGATTCGCGTCGAACGGGGGATCCACGTACACCCAATCCAACACCTCCCCCTGGCGGCTAAGCAGGTCGATGGCCTGCCGGGCTGTGGTGGACAGCAGGGTCCAAGCCGCTGAATTGGCATCCGGCCCGGTGAGGCGGCATTTTTCCAGGTTGCCCTGCAGCAGGTCGCGGACTTTGGCACTGGATTCGACGAACACCACCCGTCTTGCGCCCCGGCTGAGAGCCTCGATGCCCACCGCCCCGCTGCCCGCGAACAGGTCCAGCACCCGCGCGCCTTCGATGCCGTTGCCCACGATGTTGAACAGCGATTCGCGCACCCGGTCCAGCGTGGGGCGCAGATTCAGCCCTTTGAGCGGATGCAACCGCGTGCCCCTCAGGGTCCCGCCAATCACCCGCACAGCGGCCGCCCCAGCAGGAATCCGCTTGTAATAAAATCATGAAAAATCAACTCATCCCCCATTGACCCGGCAACCGCGGGTGTTTTAATATTCTCTACCCCTTTTGTCAAATCACCTTGAAACCGGAAGGTTTAATTCATACAATAGGTTCAACGCTCGGGTATCGTCTAATGGTAGGACGTCAGATTCTGGCTCTGAAGGTTGAGGTTCGAATCCTTGTACCCGAGCCATTTTTTGTTTTTTACAGGAGGAGTGAATGCCGGCCGCCAGTATTTACCGCAACCCGTTTCTGCTTGGATTGTGCG
>NZ_HG422173.1:1736019-1782240 GCF_000341545.2 Nitrospina gracilis 3/211 | reverse complement strand
CCCCGCGGGAAAGTTTTTCATAACCTGGGTGGTGATGGGCGTACCTTCGTACTTCCTGATGGTGTACCTGGTCAGCCGCCTCAACAAGCGAGACCTGGAAGCCGAGGAACGCGTCCGGCAAGAGAAAAAGAAACAGCGAAAAAGCAGTGGGCCGCCCCTCATCAACAGGGACGGCGGCGGTATCTGAAAACGTGGCCCCATCGTCTAGCGGTTAGGACGCCGGCCTCTCACGCCGGAAACAGGGGTTCGATTCCCCTTGGGGCTACTCCTTCTCCTCCCAATGAGAAGGAACCCGGTTTACACCAAGCCATCCGTTTTCGTTCCCCACGGTCTTCGGGGAAGGGGGCCTTCAATCATCTCTTCTGGAGGCAAGATAACGTGTTCCGATTCCAAACTCAACGTTTCCTGAAAACGATTCTTCTCACCGCGCTGGCGCTGGCCTGTGTGGTGGCCGCCCTGCCCGCCCACGCGGACGTCCAAACCAAGGAGATCACTCACAAGCTGGACGGCGTCGAGCTGAAAGCCTTTGTCGCGTGGGACGACGCCATCGAAGACAAACGCCCCGGCATCCTCGTCGTGCACGAGTGGTGGGGCCATAATGAACATGCGCGGAACCGCGCCACCATGCTGGCGGAGCTGGGCTACACGGCGCTCGCGCTCGACATGTACGGCGACGGCAAACTGGCCGATCACCCGAAAAAAGCCGGTGAGTTCATGAACGCCGCGTTCCAGGACTGGCAAGGCAGTCAGGCGAAGTTCAACCGCGCCCTGGAAATCCTGAAATCGGAGCCGACGGTGGACGGGGAACGCATCGGCGCCATCGGGTTCTGTTTCGGCGGCGCGGTGTCCATCCGCATGGCGCGCGGCGGCGCGGACCTCGACGCCGTGGTCGCGTTCCACAGCGCCCTGCCGGACCAGCCTCCGGTGAGCAAGGGCGACGTCAAGGCGTCGATCCTCGTCATCAACGGTTCGGAGGACGGCTTTCTGCCCGCCGACCGGGTGGCCGGGTTCATGAAGGAAATGTTCGAGGCCAACGTGGATGCGACCTACATCAACCTGAAGGGCGTCAAACACAGTTACACCAACCCGCAGGCCGACGAGTTCCGCCAGAAGTTCAACATCGACAGCCTGGTGTACGACAAGCAGGCGGACGAACGCGCCTGGAAATCCATGCAGGAATTTTTCGAACGGGTGTTTCAATGATAATCTGTTGACGAGGGGGCTGGCTTTCATTCACGCGAAGGAGGCGTCATGGCCCGACAAAAACAGATTGAGGAAATTTTAAACACACCCGGTCAACACTGGGTGGGCGACGGGTTTCCCGTGCGCACCCTGTTCACTTACGACAGCCACGGCGAGGCGATGAGCCCGTTCCTGCTGTTCGACTTCGCCGGCCCCGCGGAGTTCCCGCCGGCGTCCAAACCCCGTGGCGTGGGCCAGCACCCGCACCGCGGATTCGAGACGGTCACCATCGTCTATGAAGGCGAGGTGGATCACAAGGACCTTGCGGGCAACAGCGGCCACCTAGAGCCCGGCGACGTGCAATGGATGACCGCCGCCTCCGGCATCGTCCACCAGGAATTCCACTCCCAGTCCTTCACCGAACAAGGCGGCACGTTCCATGCCGTGCAGTTGTGGGTCAACCTGCCGGCGAAGGACAAGATGTCGCCGCCGCGCTATCAGGATATTCCATCCAAACGCATTCCAACCGTTGAAGTGAACGGGGGAACGCTCCGCGTCATTGCCGGAGAGCACGACGGAACACGCGGCCCGGCGCTCACCTTCACACCGATCAATATCTGGGACATCACCCTCCGGGCGGGGGGAGAGATGGAATTGGCCCTGCCCGCCGGACACACCACCGCCGTGGTGCCGGTGACGGGCGCGGTGGAAGCCAACCAGAGCGAAACCGCCCGGGCCGCGCAGCTGGTGCGGTTCTCTCGCGAAGGCGAGGCCATTCATCTATCCGCGCAGGAAGAAACCCGGTTGCTGCTGCTTTCCGGAGAACCCATTGCCGAGCCCATCGCCGGGGAAGGACCGTTTGTGATGAACACAGAGGCGGAACTGATGCAGGCGTTCGAAGATTACCGCAAGGGATTGATGGGGTGAACCCCGTTCAACCGGTGGCTGTGGGGGCATCCTGCCCGCCCTGCCCCGGGGCCAGGGCGAAACGGACGTTGCGCTCAATCAGCGCGGTTTTGCCACGCACGGTGAGGTCGGTGATGAACCGGAACTGATGGCGCGGATCGACGGCATACGCTTTCAGGCGGTAATGCGTGCCCCACGGTTTTTCCTGCACCACCACCGAAACCGGTAAATCGAAATACAGGTAAGGGCTGGTCAGCGCCACGTCATGCAGGATCCGCTGGATCTCTACGGCATCGTGTTGAGGATGGAGATAAAAATGCACCACACACTGCAGGTGCGGCGTACCGTTGTTGGCGTTGGAGATCAATTCGGTCCAAAGCTTGTGATGCGGAATGTACACCGCCGTGTCGTCCGGGGTGACAATACGCACCGTGCGCACCCCCACGTGCGTCACCTCGCCATACACCCCGTTCACCTCGATCCAGTCGCCGTTGCGGTACAACCGCTCGCCAACTGCGACCACCCCGGCGATCAGACTGCTGGTGTAGTCCTTGAGCGCGAACCCCAGCGCGAGACCGATTGAACCCAGCACCGCCACCATGTTCTGCAGGGACGGCTCGATGACACGCGGAACGCTCAGGATGAACGCGGTCAGGATGAATACCAGCCGCAGCAGCGGTGTCATGGCCAGCAGGAACAATCGCAACCTGCCATGCAGGCGGTTGGCCACCCAGGGCAGCAGGCTCTGCGTGATCAGTATGAGAACGACCGTACCGGCAACAATCAAAAACAGCTCAATCATCACGGCCGTATCGAGCGTCTTGAACACTTTAGACATTTGCTCTTTATCCATATCCCGCCTCAAAACCCATCCAGCAGATAATCCCGCGCACTCAGGTATTCCCGGACGGCGGAATAGCCCTGAGCAGTCACCTCCCAGCGTCCTGCTTCCTCAACCACCGCACCCGAAGCCTGCAGGCGGCGCAATAGAGATGCTATGCGAAAATCCGGAATGGACAACAATTTGCTGAGAAGCTCTTCTGTCAATCCGTTATGAAGAAGCAGGGAGTGCAACACAAAAGCCACGCTTTCGTCCTTCTCCACAGGCAGGGTCATGTCATCCGGAAGCTCGGCCACCCATACAGATTCTTCCTTCGTTCTCTGTGACGCATTCCGATCGCTCTCCTCTTCCACGGCCGCAGTGTCCTCTTCATCCGGTTCGGCACGCAGTCTTTGGCTCCAGTAAATGAGGGCGGTCCCAAAATTACCACGGCACCGGCCGGCAAGCTGGTTCAATTCCGAACTGGCTCCACCCTCGTCTTCCAGCCAGGAAAGGATGGTTTTCCCCGTTTTGGCATTCAGGAAACGCACCCGGTCGTTCCGGTCTCCGGTATCCTTCTTTCTTGAAAACAACCGCGACAACCGTGCCCCATCGAACGCCTGCAGCGTCAGGGGGCTCCATTGTGAACGCGGGCCGACGCGTTGCAGGTAGGCCCAGCCCCAGCTGTCGCAGCCGATGAGACCACGGCCCAGCCTGCCGGATGCGGCCCATTCCAGAAACCGGCGGACCAGTTCCAGTCCGTTCGCATGACGCAGGAAACAGTGTTCGAGGTGCGGCAGGACCCAAACCCGGTCGGTATTGGGCCACCCACCCAGCCAGTGGGGATCGGCTTTCAGGATTTGTTCCGGCGTCGGGGATTCCAACAAAAGCGCATCATGGAGGTCGGCCCAATGGCGCAACAGGTCCTCCTGTCCGCAATGGGGCTGGAACACAACAAACTGAACCGGAACTTCCAGAGAGCACTCATCCAGCCACCCCTCCAGTTCCGCGTCCAGGGCACCCGCCACCTCATTCCAGTCAATGGGCGGGACCAGGTGACGCAAACGCACTTCCGGGAGTGTTTTCAACTCGACTTCGGCCTTGAACGGGCTGTCGCCGTTTTCCCCGTTTTTGATGAAAAGCTGTTTGAATGCGGTCCATTTGCGGAGGGCTGTGCTCGCAACCGCGGTGACAGGCACCTTGTATTCATCCGGGCGCACGAACTGCCAGAGCGGGGTGGGGTTCGCCTGACTGTCGGTGGGCAACGATACCGGATTGTCCTTCGTCATGATCACCACCTGTCCGTGAATTAGGGGCTGTATTTGTGGACGATTCATCTTAGCCCAGGCTTGACGGATTTGGAATCATTTCCATTTTTCTCAAGGTAGCGGGAAAAGTAGCGGGAAGTGGATTTTTTTTGCAGACAAGTTCATCTCCAAGCCGCCCGACGGCTTAAAATTTTCCCGGCCCTCCATCCTTCCCTCCTCCGCTTTTTTATCCGGCAAAATTCAAAGTGATTTCCCACCCGGTGTTTCATTTCCCTGCTCCCTCGACAGGCCCTGAAAGAGAAATCTCCCTTGTTTTTTATGACTTTTTTTGCAAAGTTCCAGCAATCCGATATAATTAATGAGGATTTTTCAAGGAATTCACTTCCCAAAAATCTGAGAGGTCAGAGGGGGGATCATGCCCAAGGAACCTGAAAAGAACAAGAGGCCCGAACAGGCGAAACCGAATCCGCCACCACGGCGTCATCCGGCAGGACAGGCACCGCCCAGCGCCCCCCGCACGGGCGGCGCGCCCAAACCGGCGCCCAAAGGCGTTCCACAGAAACCACCGCCGCAGAAACGTCCGGCCGCCCGTCCCCCGGCACAGGGTTCCAATGCCAGCCCCTCCCCTTCCGGCAAACCCACGCGTTCTGTTTCCTCCCCAACTCGAGAGACACCCAAACCTTCTTCGCCTGACAAGACCCGGAACAGGAAAACGACCCTGGCTCTCGCCACACTGTTTCTCGTCGTGGTCACCGGGGCGGCCATGTTCCTGGATTACATTCCGAATCCGTTCAGGGCCAAGGTGGATTACGGGTTGGGGGAACAGGCGTTCATGCGAGGCGATTTCAAAACCGCCATGGCGCATTTCATGGTGCTCGCCAAACGCGGAAATCCCGAAGCCATGTGGTATGTGGCCAACATGTATCAAAACGGCCGGGGCGTGGAACGGGATGTTTCAACAGCGGTGGAATGGTTCAAAAAAGCCGCCCAGGAGAAACAACCCTGGGCCCTGTTTGAAATCGGCTGGTATTACAAAAACGGCACCGGCGGGTTCAAGCGGAGCGCGCCGGTGGCCCTCAAGTGGTTCGAGGAATCCGGTAAGGGCGGTTATGTGATGGGTCAATATCATGCCGCACTGGCTTACATGGAAGGCATCGGCACCGATAAGGATATCAACAAGGGTCGCGAGTGGCTCATCCTGGCGGCGGACCAGGGTCACCTGGATTCGCAGGCGATCCTGGGGGACATGTATTATCACGGCACCAGCGTGGTCATCGATGATAAAAAGGCCCACACTTACCTGAAACCCGCCGCCGAGCGGGGGCACCCGCTGGCCCAGATGAACCTCGCAATGATGTACGAAAACGGCGACGTGGTGAAAAAGGACATCGTGCAGGCGTACCAGTGGTATTCGCTGGCTGCCGCCAGGGGCAACAAGGACGCCCAAAGGAGCCTGGAATTCATCACCCCGCGCATCAAAACCTCCAAGAAACAAAAAGCCGACGCCTGGGTGGCCAGCTGGAAACCCATCTCCTGATCCCACGGGTCCCACTTTTCATATAATTTTTGAGGCAAAACTTGCCTCCCTTCCCCAGCGGTTTTATCTTTTTCTACCCGTATGGGATAACCTCTTTCCCAGGGCTCACCCTGTTGCCCAAAAACGGGCCAAATTAACCCTGGCATGATCGTTCCAAAAATATTCAGGAGGTTTTTGCCTATGCCCCCAACCATTGAAAACGAAAAATTTGCCAACAACCTGTCTTGGGTGGCCACCCGGGATCCCGGCCGCGAACACGTGCCCGATACCCGTGGTTTCACCGATGCACAGTCCAAACAACCCACACCCGCTCTACAGCCGGATCAGGAAGAGATTCGCCGCGAACTCCAAATCTACCGCTACGGCGCCTATTATTCCTGACCGAACCCAATCTCCCACACCCGGCCCGCGAAGGGGCGGACCCTGTCTGCCTTTCCGGGCCGGGCCTCCAATTTGACCTTACCTGCGGGTTTTCAAAATTTTTTCGACTTCGTATGCCCCCTCGTTCCCGTCTTACCGGTTTCCCCCACAAACACCAACCCACAAAACAGTTCAAATTTTCGATCAAGCCGTTATCCTTATTAATGAGTTAACGAACCGGAGCGCATTTGATGAATTTGGGGTATGCGGCCCACATCCTTATGTCCGCCACATCCAGCGAGGTCCGGGTGGACCTGGAGCTGGTGGTGTACACGGTGGTGGGATTTTTCGCGGGGATTTATTTTTTCTTAAAGGGATTCCGCGACCTCAAAACCAAAAGGACGGTGGAAGACATCCCCACCTCCCGCATAGCCACCGGCGCCGTAGGAACGGACGTCGAGATTTCCGGGAAAATCGTATGTGATGACGACCGCCTGCTGACCGCGCCCATGAGCGGCGATGCCTGCGTTTTCTACGCTCTGGAAATCGAAAAACTGGTGCGGAGTCGCAACTCCTCCCGTTGGGTGACCATCGACACCCTGCATTCCGACGAGGGATTTTACGTGGAAGACGGCAGTGGCGCCAATGCGCTGGTATTCGCTGAAGGCGCGCAGATCATCCAGAAGGGAAAGGGATTCGTCCAGCACCTCGACCGTTTCCTGCGCGACGAGGTGCGCCAGCGATTCAAACAGGCCGTGGCGAACAACCGGAAAGAGCTTAAAAAATTCGATACGGACGACGCAGACAGCACGTCCGGAAAATACCGTGTGACCGAAAAAAAATTCATGGCGGGGGAGATTGTTTACATTCTGGGATACGCCGATTCGGGATTGAAACTCGCGGCGCAACGCAAACTCGACTTCCATACCTTTCTAAAAGCCAAAAAGCTGGTACAGAAACACCCGAAACTGAAACAACGCTTCGACCGCGATAAAGACGGCGTGCTGGATCCCGATGAACTGGAATGGGGGGCGAAGGTGATCGGACAGCGCATGGTCGACAAATACAACCGCGACCAGTTCGCCAAATTGTATTCCAACACCAAAATGGTGTTCAAAAAGACGGAACCCTCGCTGTTCCTCATCAGCAACCGCAAAGAAGAGGAAGTGCTGGGCCACCTCACCCTGCATACGCGGCTGAAACTGTTTGGCGGGCCGGCGCTCAGCATCGGCTGCGCCGTTTATCTCATTATGATCTACGAAGACATATTGAAATTTTTCTAAGGAGCCCTGGACGCATGAAAACCAAATCCATTTGTTCGACCCTGGTGGCCGGACTCTTCGCCGCCGCTCTGGCGTTGCCCACCATCACTCTCGCGGAAGAACGCGGCATCCGCGTTGTCCCCATCGAAGATGCGGAAGGCAACCAGGTCGGGCTTTACCAGGAAAGCCACGCCCTGATCGTCGGTGTCAGCGATTACACCGCAGGCTGGCCGGACCTGCCCGGTGTCAACAAAGACGTGAACCTGGTAAAAAATGCACTGGAGAAGCAGGGCTTCAATGTGGTGGTGGTCATGAATCCCAACCACGAGGGCATGCAGAAGGCCTTCAACGATTTCATCAACCGATACGGTCACGGGGTGGACAATCGTCTTCTGTTTTATTTTGCCGGCCACGGCCATACATTGAAGCTGGCCTATGGCGGCGACATGGGCTACATCGTTCCCGCAGACGCGCCCAATCCCAACCGCGACCGGCAGGGCTTTCTGGCGCGGGCCATGGACATGGAACGAATCGAAGTGTACGCCAAGCGCATCGAGTCCAAGCACGCGCTGTTTTTATTCGACAGTTGCTTTTCCGGATCGATCTTCGCCCTTTCCCGCGCGGTGCCGGAAAACATCAGTTACAAAACCAGCCAGCCGGTGCGGCAATTCGTGACCGCCGGAAGCGCGGATGAAACGGTGCCGGACGAAAGCATTTTCCGTGACCAGTTCATCGCCGCATTGAACGGGGAAGGCGATTCCGACGGCGACGGCTACCTGACGGGAGTCGAGCTGGGTGAGTTTCTGCAGGCCAAGGTGGTGAATTACTCGCAGGGTTCCCAGCACCCTCAATACGGGCGCATCCGCAACCCCTTTCTCGACAAGGGCGACTTCGTGTTCCGGCTGGACCCCAAAGAACCTGAAACGACGCCCGATTCCATGAATGCGGCAACCGAGTTGAGCGAACTGGAGGCGACCATCGCCCGCCTCCAATCGGAAAAGGTGCAGCTTGAAAAAGAAAACGCAAAACTTCAGGAAGAAACCCGGCTGGACCCGCCGGCGCAGAACACCACCGATCACAATGACGTACCGCAATCTCTGGACAACGTGGCCGGTACCGCTTTGCAACGCGCGCACAATGCGATCAAGCTGAAACGGTACGCCACCGCGCTTCGTATTCTCAAAGTGCAGGCCGCGCGCGGCAATGCGCTGGCGCAGATGATGCTGGCCCGCATGTACGTGGAAGCCTGGGGCACACGGCGCAACGTGGTGGAGGCTTACAAGTGGATGCTGATCGCTTCGCACAAAAATCCTGCCGCCAAAAATGCGCTCGGCAAGCTGGAGAAACACATGACGCGGAAACAGATCCGCCGCGCCAGACTGTGGGTAAAGTCACGGGTGAAAAAACTCCGCCGGGACCGGCGCTGACCACATTGGACGGAGGGCCGTTTTCTATTTGAAGTCGAGTGCGGTGGAACCGTCCCAGTCCGCGGGCAGGCGCTCAACCTGCAGGCGATCGATGCGGCTGATCATGTTCAGGCAGGGGGCATCGTCAGGATGCAGCTTCAACGCCCGGTTGAAAAATTCGGCCGCTTGGGCAAACTCCCGGTTCAGGTAGGCCTGGAATCCTTCTTCATACAATCGGTAGTATTCAATATCCTCTTCGGTGATGGGCTTCACCTCGTGACCGTACACTTCATAAATCCGCACCGGCTCATTCTTTCCTTTGACCTTGATGATATCGAGCGGTCGCACGCGGAAGACCTCCGGCGTGAGCAGGCTGAATGTTTTTTCCGAGATGATGACCTGCGTTCGGTACAGCTTGTTCACCCCTTCGAGACGCGAGGCAAGATTGACCGAGTCGCCGATGACGGTGTAGTCGAACACTTGGTCCGACCCCAGGTTGCCCGCAACCAGCATGCCCGTGTGGATGCCGATGCGGCAGTTCACCTGCACACGGCCCTGCTTTTCCCATTCCGCGTTCAGGGTGCGAAGCGCCACCTGCATGGCGAGCGCCGCGCGCACGGCCTGATCGGCGTGATTCGGGCTCGCCAGCGGGATACCGAACTCCGCCATGATGCCGTCGCCCAAGTACTTGTCGATGATGCCACCGTTTTCGATGACGATGCGGGTCATCTCGGTGAGGTATTCATTGAGCAGGGAGGCCAGGTTCGGAGGGGGCATGGTTTCCGAGACGGTGGTGAACCCCTCCAGGTCGGAAAACAGCACCGTCGCCTCCCGCTCCTCACCGCCGAGCCGTAAGAGGTCTGGATTTTCCAGAAGCTGTTCCACCACCTGCGAGGGAACGTAACGTGAAAACGCCGTGCGGATGAACGCCCCGTGCCGGGCCAGCGACACCTGCAATCCCACCACCAGGCCCACGAACACCACCAGGCAGGCGGCGGTGACGGAGGTGATCGGAAACAGGGAGAAACGGGTGAACTGCCACCACGCCAAAACCAGAATCGCCGCAAAGGACACGGCCCCCGTCACGTAATATATCCACAACCTGCGAAAACAGGCCGCCGCTCCCACCAGCAGGCTGAATCCAATGACCACTCCATAAACCTGCCAGTCCGGCCAGCGGTCATAAAACCGGTTTTCCAGAAACCCGTTCAGCACCGAGGCGTGCACGGCGATGAGCGGCACATTTTCTTCCAGCGGTGTCTGGCCGATATCGCTGATTCCCTGCGACACATCCCCCAGCATCACGAAACGCCCGCCGAAAAACTCGCTCAGGTTCCCCTGCATGTCCTCATCCGCAAACAGCTCGCGCAGGCGGGTGACCGCAACTTTGGGAAAATCGTTTTCCCACGTGCCCGAATAGGGCACGTACACCTGCCCACGTTCGTCGATGGGAACCACCACGGCTTCATCCAGCAGGCTTCCCTTGAAAGCCGGTATGGTGAGCGCCCTGCCCCATTCGATATGGACACTGTCAAACGGCACGCGGACGTAATCGAGATAGATTCGAAGGGGCATGGAAGGGAAAAACCGCTCACCCAGCTTAATCACAAGAGGAAAATGACGGTACACCCCGTCGGGGTCGTTATGCGCATTGATGTGCCCGGTCCCGCGTGCCTTTCTGGCAAACAGGTCGTTCTGAAGAACCGGCTGGTCCCCATAAAAAGGAAGACCCTCTCCCCTCTCTTCAAGCTTCGCTGAGATTTTTTCGTTCTTCTTTTCGTAAACCGTCCCCGGTTTCCATTGAAACGGCTGGGGGGAATCCGAGATGTGAAAGGCAATGGGCAGGTACGCGGTGCGAAGGCGACGCAGGGAGCGGGCGAACTTCTTGTCCATCTCCGCGTTGCCTTCGCGTGCAAAGATGATATCGAACATCACCGCTTCCGGGCGCAACATGGACAGGATGCGGTTGACCCGCGCCATGTACCCGCGGTCCAGCGCGTTCCGGCCAAAATCTTCGTAGGCGTCGTCGGTGATCAACAGGTAAAGAAGGCGGGGCGAGGCAACGGGGCCTTTACCCTCCTCCAGAGCCCGCTTGTGAAACCGGTCCAGAACCTGGAAATCCCAACTGGTCCACACCGTTCCCCGCACCAGCCAGAACCCAATCAGGACCAGCACCAGCCCCGCATGGAGCAGCAGGATGAGTTTTAAAAACTTTTTACTCCGTAACATCAAACACGAAGCGTTTGATCAGGACGGTTTGGCCGGTGAAGGTGAGCAGGTCCTCTTTCAACTGATCCTCGGACATATCCAGGCTGCGCACCGCCCCGGCCATGGAAATCGGTTTTTTCATTTTTTCGGCAATGTCGAGCCCGCCCTTGTCGTAAAGCCCCTCCGCCATTTTTTCCCAGCGGTCGTGCGACGCCTCCCGGCCGGAGAAATCGTTTTCAATACTCTCAAGCGGTTCCGGGCTGCACACCACCCAGAATGCTTCCTGCGGCCGCGTGCCATCGATCTGGAAGAAATTGCTGCCAGCTGGCAGTTTCAGCACGGATTCGCCGGAAACTTTTTCGTGCAGAAGGAGTTGTGCCTTCTCGTAATTCGAGTAGATCACGTAAACATGCAGGTCGGTGCGCGGGATCACCACGATGCGCAGTTTGTCCTGGGAGGTGATGTTGTCGCGTGCCCGGGCCCAGATTGAATCATCATCACTACGGATTTCGATCGCGATCTTGGCACGGACTTTATCCTCATCGCTGATGGCATTTTCGACGAACAGAAACAAGGCTGCCAGCACGACCAATCCTGCCGATACCAGTTTGGTTGTTTTCATAATTCCTCTTTCCTGGTGGACAAATATGGGATGGGTGTGAATGATGAACCCTCATTGGTATTCTAAAGCCAAAACCCCGAATTCAAAACTGCGTTTTCGCGCTTCCACCTGATTCCGAAATGCGAACCGCCTGCATCGAACGATTTATCCGGGCGTTTTGCTTTACAGGAGATTCGTTTTCTGAAACAATGATTTAGAGATAACCCAAGGGGCACGAGGATTTCAAATGGAAAACTGGTTCATGCTTTCGATGGTGGGAAAAGACCGGCCGGGCATTGTCGCCCGTTTGAGCGCATCTTTATGCCGGGCGGGGTGCAACCTGGGTGAATCCTCCATGGCAGCGCTCAGCGACAATTTCACCATCATGATGATGGTTCACTGGGAAGGTACGCAGGAGGAGCTGACCGGGGTGGTTCAACCCATTGGCGACAACCTGGGCCTCACGTTCAACATCCACCCGGTTCCGGGAAAACTGGAACACAATCGCCAGCCCGACATCCGCGTCAGCATCTATGCCGAAGACCGCAAGGGTATCGTCGAGGACGTCACCACCGCGCTGGCTGACGCCGGCCTCAACATCCTGCACCTGGACTCCAACTTTGACGAGGAACCCGGGTCGCCGAAACCCACGTTCTACCTTCATATAGAAGGCACCCTTTCGAAAGGAATCGAACCCGTGGAGAAGGCCCTCGACGCCCTCTGCGAGGAAAAGCGGATGAACATCCAGCTCATCCCGGTCAGCCCCGGTATCAAATAATCCCCCCAGCGGGGGAACCGACGCCCGCCTCCCGGAAACCTTTGACAGCAGGAAAACCCTTCCGTTTCTCCCGTTTTCTGTTAGAATAGAATAACTCTAATAATTTCAACTACCTTTAACAGCCTCGAGGCTCAACAGGGAACGCAAGCCTCGAACCCCTTAAAGGGAGACGCTCTGGATGGCAACCCGTCAATCCCCTCTCAATCGCCCTACCCGGCGACCGCCCCCCCAACCCGAGCCGGAAACCGGCCCCCGAAAAGAACTGCCGCTCGCGGAAATAGTGACCGGCGTGGTGATCGTCCTCATCCTCGTTTTCATGGGCATCCCGCGGCTTCTCAACTGGTGGGACGGCATCAAGACCAACCAGGAAGTCGTGGCCTTTTACGACCGTCTTGCCATGGCCCAAAACACGGCGGTTGAAAAACGAAAACAGGTCACCGTAACTTTCTTCCCGGACCGCAAGTCCTTCAGCGTCCATGAAGACATCAACGGCAACAGAACCGTGGACACGGGCGAATTTCACGAGGAGTTCGGGCTGGGCGATCACCTGCAGTTTTACGACGGGTCGTTGCCGGATCTGAAAAACGTCTGGAACGGAAAGCCTGTCGGCGACCGGGCCGTTCAATTATTTGGCGGGGGAACGCAATTGACCTTCAACTCCATGGGGCAGACCAGCGACAACGGGGTGGTTTACCTGATTCCCAAAGAGGACGCAGGCGTCACCGCAAAAAACATGCGGGCCCTGCAATTTCTCAAAACTTCAGGAGAAATCCGGGTATTGCATTTTACCGGCCAGGGCGACGTCCCCTGGAAATGACCACCCTGAAGGATAGAAATAACAAATTCCAGCATCCATTAATTTAAATGCATCAAACAGACGGGCCGTAAACAGTAAAAGGCGGGCCGGCGGAATGTTTGATAATGTGAACAGTTTGCTGCAAAAATTTGTCAATCCGGTTACAATTTTGAAACGCTTCGGTTAAATTAAGGGCCGATCCATATAAATCTCTTTGCCTGAATCCTATATAAATTAATAAGTTAAAATCATGGGCTACAGATTTACACCCAGAGTGGCTTAGAAATTGCACATTGCAAATCCATATGGACCGCAAACCAAACAGCACTGAAGTGGCAGTGACTTTTCAATCCGGCTGAAACGGAACATTTTACAGAGGCCGCCATGCTTACCTTGAACCAGCATAACCGGAACCAACAGGGCTTTTCGGTGATCGAGTTGATCATCGTCATGGGCATCACCACCGTATTGATGGGTGCCGCGATCTACACCTTCATGAAGCAGGAAAAAGTGATCCGGACCGAACAGTCCGCCGCCCAGATTCGCGCCGCGGGACGGAACGGCATCAACGAACTGGCCAAGGAGCTGCGCCGCATCGGTTACGGCATGCCGCGCGGCCACGGGCTGTACAGCATGGGCACCAACTACGTTTACTGGTGGGTCAACACCGACGAAGCCACCACTTCCGTGACCGCGGATGTGACTTCCGGCGACACGGCCATCACCGTGCAGGACGCAAACCTCCTGGCCACCCAGTCCGGCGGTTATGGCTACCTCATGCTCCGCACCATCAAGCAGGCCGACCAGTGGAACATGATCAATTTCAGCAGTGCCACCGGCGGCACCACCCTGAACCTGTCGTCCATGTACCCCAACCAGGACTTTTCAGTTTCCACGGATACCGTGCTGGTGAGCAAAATGAAATACCAACGGGTCGACTACGATGGCGTCAACAAGGTCATTCGGTTTTATGATGACGGCAGCCCTGTGGTGCCCCTGGTCCACAATGTGAAATCCGTCGCTTATACTTACTACAATTCGGCCGGCACTGCCGTGGCGGCTCCATTGACCAACTCCGGCTGGACCAGCTCCGTGGGCAACACCACCGGCTCCAGCAACATTCACACTGTCCGCAAAATCGGGATCACGTTGACCATGGAAGATCCCGAAGACTTTGCGGAGGATATTATCCTTAAAACCGACGTCAACCTGAGGAACATGGGGTCGTAATTGCCGACATTCTGAAAACGACACACTTCCTGAAAGCCGCTTGTTCACCCTTTCCCCTGCACCTCTTGCTGCGCTCTTCCCGGCGGGCAGCTAACCCTGGCTTCTTGTTATTTGACCCCCAATTCTTTATTAAGAATTTGTTTTTAAATCACTTATAATAAAATTTCGAGGCTTCGGGCCTAAATCGGGCCCAAATCGGGGCTGGTTATAAATTTTTATACGGATTCTGGACAAAATTTGTCCTTTTCCTTCAGGTTTTCCGATATTTTTGATTTTGTCTTATTATTTTTTGAAACTTATTAAGTGTTGAAAAATAACTCATTCTATGGGAATCGTCATATAAGAAACCCGATTTTCATCGAAAACGGCTCAAAAATTGCTTTCTAGAGGGGAGAAGCTGAAAAAGCGGAGCCGAACTTTAAACGAGGTTTATAATTAAACCTAGTGGGGGAATCATGGAACCTCGACAAAAACACACCAAAAATGAATCCGGCTTCACGTTGATCGAGCTGTTGATCGGCATGGCCATCCTTGTGATGGGCCTGCTCACGGTCAATTTCTTTCTCGGCAATCTGTTGAATAAAAGCGGCCACCTGGAGTCGGCCACACTGGCCACCACCCTTGCCGCGGAAAAACTGGAAGACCTTAAAAACCAGGCGCTGACCACCACGCTCAGCAGCTCCAACAACGGGTCGGACACCCTGGATGAAAACGGCAACGCAGGCGGCAACAAGTTCACGCGCAACTGGACCATCTCCGGCACTTCGGCCCAGACGGATGTCGTGGTCACCGTCAGTTGGAACCGTTCCGGGGTCACGGAATCCCGGACCCTGCAAACCCGGTTGAACCAGGATTAACCATAGAGGTCATCATGCGTACATGGACCCGGATGAATAAAAACCAACAGGGCTTTTCGGTGATCGAGCTGATCGTCGTCATGGGCATCACCACCGTATTGATGGGTGCGGCCATGTACACCTTCATGAAGCAGGAAAAGGTGATTCGCATCGAACAGTCCGCCGCACAGATTCGCGCCGCAGGCCGGGCCGGGATCAACGAACTGGCAAAGGAACTGCGCCGCATCGGCTACGGCATGCCACGCGGCCACGGATTGTACAGCATCGGCAGCGACTACGTTTACTGGTGGATCAACACCGACGAGGCCACCACCGCGGTGACCGCGGATGTGACTTCCGGCGACGTGCTGCTCAACGTGCAGGACGCAAGCCTTATGGCAACGCAGACCGGAGGGTTCGGCTACCTGATGCTTCGCACCGTCAAGCAGGCCGACCAGTGGAACATGGTCCGCTTCAGTACCGGGGTTGGCACCATCGTGAACCTGTTGTCCATGTACCCCAACCAGGACTTTTCAGTTTCCACGGATACCGTGCAGCTCAGCAAAATGAGATACCAGCGGATCACCCACAATGCCGGCACCAACGTCGTCCAGTTTTATGACGACGGAGACCCTGTGGTGCCCCTGGTCCACAATGTGAAATCCGTCGCCTTCACCTACTCCAATTCCGCCGGCACTGCCGTGACCGTTCCGTTGTCCAACTCCGGCTGGACCAGCTCCGTGGGCAACACCACGGGCTCCAACAACATTCACACCATCCGCAAAATCGGGATCACCCTGACCATGGAAGACCCCGAGGACTTTGCGGAGGATATTATTCTAAAAACCGATGTCAACTTGAGGAACATGGGATCATGAAAACTACAAACAAACACCAGGAACACAGCTTTACAGGGAACATCGGGGAACCCCAGTCCCACCGGAACGAATCCGGGGCGGTTCTGGTGGTTGTTCTCCTGATGATGGTCGTCTTGATCGGCCTCATTCCGGCCGCCATCAACATGACCCGCAACGACTACACGCGCACCGCGAACTACCAGGAATCCAAGGAAGCGTTCTACATCTCCGAGGCGGGCGTGCAGGAAGCCATCCGGATGACCAAGACCATGAGCCGGGACACCATCCTGGGCACGAACTCGGGTCTGCTGGAACCGGGCGGGACCGTGGTTTCCTTCAACGGAGCCAACTACAACGAATACAACTACGGGAATGGGACGTACAAGATCCGCGTGGACGACAACACCGAGCCGGATGGCGACACCACCACCGATACGGATAAGGTTCTGGTGGTCACCGCCGTGGGCACGTCCAACAGCGGTGTGGAGAAAACCATCCGCGCCAACATTTACAAGTACGACCTGCCCCCGTCCACGTTTCCCTCAGCGTTGACCATGGTGGGCCCGCTTTCGGCCATCAACATCTCCGGTAACTCCTTCGAGGTCAACGGAGCCGACCAGGCAGGCGGTAACGGGTTGGACCTGAGCGGCAACCCGGACGCCAGTTGCCCCGGAAAAGCCGCGATTGCCACCGAATCATCGGGACCTGTGACCGAAGTCAGCAACATGAACAACTGTTCCACCGCTGCCACAAACACCTGCATTGAGGTGCCCGGCGGCAATGCCAATAAAAACGACGGAAATTACGTCGGGGTCAACTCCAACACCCGTGACTTCGAGACCAGCCAGACCACGTTCTCCAGTGCCGACAGTACCGAACTGCATCAGATGCTGACCGCGGATGGCGACAACGACGGCACGCCGGATCTGGTAACCAATTACTACACGGGCAACCAGCATTTCAGCGGCGGCACATACGGTACCGACGCCAACCCCCAAGTAACTTACGTAACAGGGGATTTGGACCTTTCGGGTAACCTGACCGGGAGCGGCATCCTGATCGTGGACGGCAACTTGAAAATTGCAGGTACCACGAACTGGAACGGTGTCATCCTGGTCGGCGCCTGCACCACCTGCAGCAGTACGGCCACCGACACCACCGGTGTGGGTTCCGGAAACATCAACGGCGCGCTGGTGGTGGGCAACGGCACCCAGGCACAGGCCGACATCCGTGGTAATTTTGCCATCAACTACAGTTGTGAGGGCATCAACCTCGCCAACGCGGTGTTCAACGACAACGTGAGCGTGGTTGACTGGTTCGAAACCGGAGCCTGATCGCCGGCGCAACTTCCGATCCCATGTAACAGAAAAGGGCGGCCCGCGGGCCGCCCTTTTTTATTGCATCATTCCGGCTTTCAGTTTTTTACCTGACATCCATTTTCCGGACGCCCCGCCAGTTCACTGTCCGGGAGGTGGAGGCACCTGACCGGTCGGCTTCGGCTTCTTCTTCCCCACTTCCTCGACCTTGATGGAGGAAGGACGGGTCTGCTTGGCGATCTCTTCTTCCTCCTCGATGACTTTCTGCATTTCGGCAACCAACTTTTCATCCACCTTGGCTTTTTCCAGTTCCTTGCTCAGGGTCTCGACGAATTCATCCTTGGCCATGAGCGCGCTTTTCAGTCGCCGTTCCATGTCCGCCAGCCGTTCCAGGTAGTCCTTGCCCCCGACCTTCGTTTCCTTGTCCGCCGCGGCTTCGTCGGCCAGGTGGAACTTCACTGTATTGAGGACGGGGACGGATTTCGCGGCTTCGGTGATCTCGATTTTCTTGATCAGCTCTTCCTTGCGCGGCAGGTGTTTGTGCACCAGCATGACGAAGAACCGCCCTTCTTCCTTGTCGAACTTGGCGGCGCGGATCCAGCGGCGGTACACGGCGTTTTCGTGGGCGAGGTAGTCGCGCGTCTCAACCAGCAGTTTGGCCAGTTCCGGGTCGATGGACGGTCCGGCCTCTTCGCCTTCGCCGCCGCCCTCCTTGCCGCCCTCACCTTCCTTACCGGCTCCTTCTTTCTTCGTCCCTTCACCGGTGGCAAGGGATTGCCCTTCCCCTCCCGTGGTCAGTTTGGCCTGCTGGATGCCTTCCTGTGCAAACTGGTCCACCGGGGGCGGAACCTTGCCCTTGACCTGGTCCCGGTACTGCACCGGGATGGACGAGCGGTAATCGCTGTAATGCACCATGCCCGCATCATCGATCCAGCGAAACACCTCCGCCTCGGCAGGCGCCGGAACAAAGGCCAGCACCCCCGCGCCCAGAAGCACCGATTTTTTGAAGCAGTTCACAATGGTTTTTCTCACGGCTCGATTCTCCAAACCGGCCGGGTGGGTTCCCCTCCCTTTACTGGAAGGCGGAAAGTGTGCCCGGCCCAGGATTGCCCCCTTTGGATTCGCAATTGGTCCACCGCTCTCTACGGTTTTCGCGGTTACCCTATAACTTATTGTAACTGAATACTTTATCATTGTGCCTTGAGAAATGCAATCAACCCGACTTTGGTTTATACTTGTATCCTCTACAGGGCCCGGTTATCCCGGGCTTTTGGCAGGAACCAAATCGCGATGATTTCCAACTCCATGAAGAACCGCACGTGCCTGATCACCGGCGCCAACTCCGGTATCGGGTACGAAACCGCCCGCGCCCTTGGCTACATGGGCGCGAAGTTGATCCTCGTCTGCCGCAACCCGGACAAGGGCCAGGCGGCGCTGGATTCCCTGCGCATGCGCACGGGCAACGACGACATGGAGTTGATGATCGCCGACCTCGCCTCGCTCCACCAGGTGGAGGAACTGGCGGAGAAGGTGCGCGCGCGTCACAACGTCCTGCACGTGCTGATCAACAACGCCGGGCTCCTGCAGGGGCGCAGGGAGCTGACCGAGGACGGCTACGAGACCACCTTTGCCGTCAACCACCTCGCGCATTACGTGTTGACCCTGCGCCTGCTCGACCTGCTGAAAGCGGGATCGCCGTCGCGCATCATCAACGTCTCTTCGATCGTGCACCTCATCGGGTCCATCCGCTTCGACGACCCGTTCTTCGAAAAGAAAAGCTACCGCGCCATGTCGGCGTACGCGCAGTCGAAGCTGGCGAACATCCTGTTCACCTACAAGCTGGCGCGCCTCCTGGAGGGTTCGGGCATCACGGTGAACGCCATGCATCCCGGCGTGGTGGCGACCAACTTCGGCCACGCGGGGCCGTTGTGGTACAAGCTGGCCAAGGTGTTCGCGCGGCCGTTTTATATCCGCCCGCAGAACGGGGCGCGCACGCTCATCCACCTCGCCGCGTCTCCCCAGGTGGAAAACGTCACCGGCACCTACTTCGTGCGCAAGCGCTCCGTGCCCACCCTGCCCGTGTCCTACGACACCAGCCTGCAGGACCGGCTGTGGGACATCAGCGGCCAGATGACCGGCGTACGGTGGCACAATGGCTGAAGAAAGTTCCCCCGCCCCGCGCGAGGGGTTGAAGTGGGTGAAGGTCCAGCGTTTCCTCGCCCTGCCCTTTTCTCCCGACCGGCTCAAAACCTACCGGCGCGTGAAACGCTTCGAAAACGTGTCGGCCGACGGCCTCCTCGCCGACGGCATCGAGGGCGTCCTGCTGGACGTGGACGGCACGCTGGGGCCGCACCACGCGCGCACGTTTTCCGATTCCGTAGTGACGCACGTCAAGCTGATGCGGGCGGTGGGGCTGGAGGTGGCGCTGTTCACCAACGCCTTCGAGGACCGCTTCGAGCAGTTCGGCGACATCCCGGTGGTGACCAACGTGCCGCCCAAACCGGACCCGCAAGGATTCCACACGGCCATGCGGGACTATTTGAAACTCGACGACCCGGCGAAGGTGGTGATGATCGGCGACAACTACATCACCGACGGCGGCGCCATCGATGCCGGCATGCGCTTCATCCATGTGAAGCCGGTACCGGGAAAAGAGAACGCGTTTCACCACACCACACGTTACCTGGCGGACCTGTTCGCCCGTGCCTGGCGGCCGGTGACTTCCACCACGTTTTCTTCCAATACAGGCTCCGGGACACGAGTTTGACTTTCGCGCCCGAAAATTCGTAAAATGTAGGAAAAAAGAGGAGCAATGGGGTCATAGCCGTGGAACGCTTTGTATTTGCGACATTTTTACTGGCAGGATGCATCTCCGTGCCGGCGTTTGCCGGGGCGGACTCCGGCCACGCGCACCACGGGGTCAATCCCTTCGACCTGAAGCCGGGTAAAGCCGTTCACTGCGAATTGAACGGCCACCAGCACGTCCACGCCAACCAACCCTGTCCACACAAAAAACCTTACCGGTCGCCGCGAACGGAGCTCGGTTTCGATTGCGGTGGTTCACCAATGGGCACGGTGCCGGCGCAGTCCAGCCCGGTTCTCAAAATCTTTGGACCGGCAGGAGGTGTCGTTCGACTGGCCTCCCTCGCATCCGGCAGATTTCTTTTCGAAACCCCTTCCCCATTCGTCATGTGGGAGACGTCCCCGCCTTCCCCGCCTCCCAAACCGTTCTGATCGATTCCTGTTTTTAAATCCCGGTTGCACGCAAACGAGGTTTTTCCGGTTCGGTTCGTCCGCTTTCCTTGAAACGGCGGCACCCTCCCGGGCGCATCCCCTCCGGCAATCCGGGCATCGTTCATCGATCAAGAACTCAAGCGAACCATGACCGCCATTAAAGAAATTCGATTTCCACTGCTAAATAAATACAGCGGCCCATTCCGCTCCCGTCAACGCGGGATGCGCCGCGCACTGGCCGTCCTGATGGCGCTGTTCCTGCTGTTGCCCGCCAACGCACAGGCTTACATCGGTCTCTGCTGTGCGCACTGCGGCGGCAACATGCCGCTCAATATTTTCGGCGGCGGCATCCCGGAGCCGAAGGAGTTCCGCTTCAAGATCAGCCAGATGTTCATGCGCATGGGTCCCATGCGGGACGGCACGAAGGACCTGAAAACCTCCGACCTCGTCGGCATGCCCGCCATGGGCAAGTTTCCGGCGGTGCCGGAGTCCATGAACATGTGGATGACCATGTTCGGCGGCGCGTATTCGTTCACCGACGACTTTGCGCTGATCCTCATGAGCAGCTTCAGGTACAACACCATGCCCATGCGCTTCAACGCGGCGCTTCAGGCCGCGACGGGCCGGTCGGGATTCACCATGGAATCGTCAGGCATCGGCGACACCAAACTCATTGGAAAGTACCGGCTGTATTCCGACGATCACCTGGCTCCGACGCAACAGGTTTCCATGCTGTTCGGGGTGTCCCTGCCGACGGGGAGCATCAAAAAGGAGTTCACGGAAAACCCGGCGGCCGGGCAGAACGGCACCCTCCTCCCATTCAAGATGCAGATGGGAAGCGGCACGTTCGATCCGATCGTCGGCCTGACCTACCAGGGGTCGCGTGATCCGTTCTGGTACGGTGCGAACCTGCTGTACACAGGACGTTTCTACGACAACAGTCAGGATTACCAGCAGGGCGACGAGGTGCGGCTGGATCTTTACAGCATGTACCAGTTCCACCCGCAGTCGGTGGTGCACCTCCAGTTGAACGGATTTTATGAGGGCAGGTACAGTGACCGGCCGCGGCTGGCGAAGGAACAGGGGCACGGCCACGTCGGGTTCAATCCCAACGGACCGTTCACCAGTCCGCTGTTCGACCCGGACAACTACGGCGGCACGAAGCTGAACGTCACCGCGGGCATCCAGTACCAGCCGATTCCGTTGCACGTGCTGGAACTCACCGCGTCGGCACCGGTGACACAGAATCTGCGCGGGCCGCAACTGGCGGAGGATTACCGGATCATGATCTCGTACTACATCGAGATCCCGACCAAAGACAGCCGCCGTTACAAAGGCATGCCCGCACCCAGGGAACTTGGATTCTAGGGAGGACACATGAGTGGCATTATTCGAAATGGATTCCTCCTGCCTGGCATACCGCTGTTCGCCCTGGTTCTGGCTGCCGCATGCAGTGGCAACCCGTTGCCCGAGGCGGGATCGGCTGATGAGAGGTTGTACCGTGCGAAATGCACCACCTGCCACAGCTGGCCGCATCCTCAGCGCCACACGGCGGAAGAGTGGGACCACTACCTGAAAGTGATGGAGGGCCACATGGAAAAAAAGAACATCGCTTTTACTGAAAGCGAAAAAGAAACCATACGCAACTACCTTCACAGGAATGCACGATGAGACACTTTATTATCAAATCAAAAGCTCGATTGCTGTTCGCGCTGGCGGCAACGCTCCTGCTGATCGGCGCGGGAACCGAATCCCTGCCGCCGAAGGAGAGACTGTTCGAGCAGTTCGGCGTCACCCCGCCGCGCACCGCCAAGGAAGCGCCCGACTTCACCCTGACCACGCTGGAGGGAAAAAAGGTGAGCCTGAAGGAATACGAAGGCAAACCCATCCTCATTCATTTCTGGGCCACATGGTGTGTTCCATGCAAGGAAGAGCTGCCCACCATCCAGAAACTGCACGAGAATCTGGGCGGTGAGGTGGTGCAGATTCTGACCATCAACATCGATCGCTGGAACAAGGACCGTGTGGAAGAGTTCCAGAAGGATTTCGGCCTGCGGTTTCCGATCCTGCTCGACCCGAGGCAGGAGGTGCGCCGCAAGTACTTCATCATGGGACTGCCCACCAGTTACCTCGTCGGATCCGACGGTAAACTCGCGGGCTACATATCCGGTCCGCGGGAATGGAACTCACCGGTTTCGCACCAGATCATGAAAGCGCTCGCACGCCATTCCGGTTGACTTCCCGCTGCCCGGCGCTACCATGAAGAATAGGCGGGGCCTCAAGGCACGGAACGTGTTCCCCCTCTCCTGGATGGAAAACCGGTGACAAGATGGCGGATGCGAAAACGCGGGTCATTATCATGGGCGCGGCGGGACGCGATTTTCACAACTTCAACGTGTTCTTTCGCGCCAATCCGGCATACGAGGTGGTGGCCTTCACCGCCACCCAGATTCCCGGGATCGAGGACAAATGTTACCCACCCGGGCTTTCAGGCAAGCTATACCCCAAGGGAATCCCCATTCTTCCTGAAGAGAAGCTGACCGACCTGATCGATCAGCACCACGTCGACCGCGTCGTGTTCGCATACAGCGATGTGCGTCATGAACACGTCATGCACCGGGCATCGGATGCCCTGGCGGCGGGCGCCGATTTCTGGCTGATGGGTCCGGGGTCCACCATGTTAACGTCCTCCCGCAAAATCATTTCCGTTTGTGCCGTCCGCACCGGATGCGGAAAGTCCCAGACATCCCGGAAAATCGTGCGCCTTCTTAAGGAACGCGGCAAACGGGTTGTTGCCATCCGCCATGCCATGCCTTACGGCGACCTGGAAAAACAAAAGGTGCAGCGGTTCGCCTGCCTCGAAGACCTGATTCAGCATGAATGCACCATCGAGGAAATGGAGGAGTACGAACCCTACCTCGATCTCGGTGCGGTGGTTTATGCGGGAGTGGATTACGAAGCCATTCTGCGGCAAGCTGAAAAAGAATCTGAAATGATTCTTTGGGATGGCGGCAACAACGACTTCGCATTTTACCTGCCCGATCTGGAAATTGTGGTGGCCGACCCGCATCGAACGGGTCACGAGATGCAATACCATCCCGGTGAAGTGAACCTGAAACGCGCCGACGTGGTGATCCTCAATAAACTCGATTCAGCCGAGGAGACTGCAATCCGGCAATTGCGGAAATCGATCGCTACTCACAATCCGGGCGCAGAAATCATTGAGGCCGACTCGCTGATCACGGTCGAAGGAAACGTGTCCATGGATGGAAAACGCGTGCTGGTGGTGGAAGATGGCCCCACGCTGACACACGGTGAAATGAAGTACGGAGCCGGCACCCTCGCCGCTCAGCGACAGGGAGCCCGCGAAATTGTCGATCCCCGACCATGGGCGCAGGGAACAATACGGGCAACCTTCAAACGCTATCCGGGCATCGGCGCGCTCCTTCCCGCCATGGGGTATGGGCCGCAACAGATCCGGGATCTGGAACGAACCATCAACTCCGTGGAGTGCGACCTGGTGGTGATCGGCACACCCATCGACCTGACGCGCATCGTACGCATTGAAAAACCGGCTGTGCGGGTTCGGTACGACCTGGCCGAACGGGGAACTCCCAACCTGGAAACGGTTCTCGACCGTTTTCTCGTAAAGCACCGCCTTTGATCCGGGAGGAGCTTTTACACAATGAATGCGATCAGCCGAAAACCCAGCCTCTTGATCGCCTTCGGCGGAAACGCCCTCAACATCCCCGGAAATCACAAGCCTCTCCAAAAAGAAGAGTTCCTCATCGCCCGCAAAAGCATGGAACAGGTAGTACCGCTTCTTCAACAGGGGTTTGAAAAAATCATTCTCACCCATGGAAACGGTCCGCAGGTGGGCCAGATTTTTCTGCAGCAGGAATTGACCATCCATGAAATCAAAAGGCAGGTGACGCTGGATGTTTGTGTCGCGGACAGCCAGGGTCGCATTGGCTATATCCTGCAAAACGTATTCGACAACGTCTGTCGCGAGAACGGCATTGATCAGCGTTGCATATCCGTCATCACCCAGGTGGTGGTCGACCCGAATGACCCGGCCTTTGATAACCCGACGAAACCCATTGGTGTGTTTTATTCCGAAGAAGAGGCGCGGTTCCTGGAACAGGAAAGGGGCTGGGTTCTGAAAGAGGACGCCGGCCGGGGCTCGAGGCGGTTGATCCCTTCCCCTCAACCTCTGGAGATTGTCGAACAGGACCTGTTTCACCGACTGCTGGAAATGGGAATCATCGCCATCGGCGCAGGAGGAGGCGGGGTGCCGGTCGTTCGAAAACCGGATGGAAACCTGGAAGGAATTGAAGCCGTCATTGACAAGGACCGGACCAGCGCTCTTTTGGGTGCGGGGATTGGCATCGATATCCTCCTTATTCTCACCCAGGTGGAAAATGTGTACCGGAATTTCAATACTCCGGAACAACAACCCATTGAGAAAGCAACCTGCAGTGAAATGGAAACCCTGCTGAACGAGGGGCATTTTGCCGAGGGAAGCATGAAGCCAAAAGTGGAAGCGGCTGTTTACTTTTTAAAACACGGTGGAAAGAGGGTTATCATCGCCCATCTCAATGATTTGCAACGGGCGGTGGAGGAAAAAGCTGGAACTCAAATCATCCCGTAAGTTGCCCGAACGGAATCAAAGGGTGTTAAAATGCCTCGTCCTGCAATGAGACATCAAACGGAAGACTTCGAAACCGGGAGGCCACGCGGGCATGCAACTGGTATTGTTGATCGGAGCGGGAGGATTCGCCGGTGCGATCCTGCGCTTCTGGGTGAGCGGCTGGATCCAGAACGGGTTCGTTACGTTTCCGCTGGGCACTCTGGGCGTGAACTTCATCGGCAGTTTCCTGCTCAGCCTCGTCATGTACCTGTCGGAGTTCAAGGGCGTGTTCACCGAGGAGACGCGTGTGTTCCTCACCATCGGCGTGCTCGGTTCCTTCACCACCATGTCCACCTTCGGCTACGAATCGTTCAAACTTCTCGAACAGAATGAACTCGGCCTGTTCAGCCTCAACGTCGTGGGGTCGGTGACCCTGGCACTCCTTGGTGTATACCTCGGACGCCTCATCTCGGTGAACCTGTAATCATGAAAAAAGAAACCGAAGCGGTCTTGTTACGGATATTTATTGGCGAAGACGACCGCCACGAGGGCCGTCCCCTTTACAAATATCTGGTCGAGCTGTTCCGCAAGGAGGGAATGGCCGGGGCAACTGTCCTGCGCGGCATCGACGGTTTCGGCAAAACCAGCCACTACCACACCACCTCCATCCTGCGCCTGTCAACGGACCTGCCGATCGTCCTCGAAGTGGTGGACACGCGCGAGAAAATCGAAGGCGTCCTGCCGAAGCTGGAAGGCGTCGTCACCTCCGGACTGATCACCGAAGAAAAGGTCACCATCGTGTTTTACGAAGGCGACGAAACCAAATCCCGCTAGAACCGGTAAGTGAGCAGACCGCTCCAATACACAATATCATTCGCAGGAAGCGTCTGCTCGATGAACGATCCCGCCTCGAAGTGGTTGTAGATGGCGCGAACGTCGAGATGCCGGTCAAACGTGTACTTGATCTCCACCTCCTGTTGCGTGCCGACGTAACGCGTGTTGCTCAACTGCCCCGTTCTCAAAATCCCGTTTCCGATGGAATACACGCCGTCGTTCAACGATTCGCGCCAGACGAACAGGGTGCTCGCCGTCGCCGACCAGTGGCGGTCCAATTTGAAACTGACGCGCGGTTGCAGTTGGTAGGTGTTGATGAGTCCCACCGGCGCGCTCTGGCTGATGTGCTTGCCTTTCGGGAACATCGGGTTGAAGGAATTGAGATCGCCGTCGGCGGCGTTGTTGTCGCCGCTGTACACATCCGCGCGCACGCTGAAGCGAAGCAGACGTTCACCCGCCAGAGGAATGTTCCACCCCGTTTCGGACGCGGCGGCCCAGGCACTGATAGTCGAGTCGCCAAACGTGCCGAACTGATAAACAAATTCGAAATCGTAATCGAGAGGGCCTTCCTTTCCCCAAATCCGCGTACCGACGGTGTGGCGGGTTTCGTTGGCGATTCCCTGGTCGAATGCGTGCGCTTCGTGATTGAGCCCAACGTAATACAGATCGAAATTCGCGGGAAACCTCCAGCCGGTTTTGTGCACGCCGTAGAGACCCCACCAGCTTTGCTCGTTGCCGGAGTTGTTGTCGAAGAAACCGCGTGAGATCTGCACCGGCCGCGCGATGAATCCAGTGACGGTGGTCGTTTCGCCCTGCCATGTCAGCATGGCGGCGTCGTGGCTGAGGCGCAGGTTCGGCCGCTCGCGGTAGTTGAAAAACCGCCTCGCACCGAAGATGATTTCCTGCCGGCCGAGTCGCAGGGTGAAATTGGACGCACCCGCTCCCGGAATTTTGAAATCGGCAAACAGTTGGTTGATGTCCATGCGGTCTTCATCGACACCGCGGGGTCCACCCGCGCGCCCCGACTCCGTGCCGGTTTGCAGCTGGAAGAACAGGCGAAAGCTGTCACGGGCATGAAAATCGGCGTGCAACAGGTAACGCTGCAGGAACCAGCCGTTGTCGTCCTGCGAACCCGCACCCCAGTTTTCGTTGTCGATGTATTCGAAGTGCTGGCGGGTTTCGCCGCCCAGGGAAAAATAGAAATCTCCCTGCCTGTCGAGAGGAATGAACTTCAGGGGATCCAGGTAATCGGTCCGCCGGGAGGCGTCCCGCAAAAACGAATAGTCTTCTTTATACCGGGAAAGATTATAGGGAGGCCGGTCGGCTTCTTTCGCCGCCAGGGCCGGTGTCACGTAGAGTGTCAGGGTGGCAATCACCCACCAGATCCAAGTTGACTGTCGCATAGCGCTTCATTTCGTATTTCATGTTAGAGAACTCCATAAGCCATCATCGCGTCAGCCACTTTTTTGAATCCCGCCAGATTGGCGCCTTTCGCATAGTCGATGTAGCCGCCATCCACAACACCGTAGTCGATGCACTGTTGATGGATGTCCGCCATGATCCCCTTCAATAGCAGGTCCACATCCTCCCCGGACCAGGCCATGTAAGTGGTGTTTTGCGTCATTTCCAATCCGGAAACCGCAACACCACCCGCATTCGATGCCTTGCCCGGAGCGTATAACATGCGCTCCTCCTGAAACACACGGATTGCCTCCGGTGTGCAGGGCATATTGGCACCCTCTGCAACGGCAATGCAACCGTTTTTTATCAATTCCTTTGCGTCGTCCTGGAACAGTTCGTTTTCCGTTGCGCATGGAAACGCCAGATCGCACTTCACGCCCCAGGGTTTTTTGCCTTCATGATATTCGCAGTCGAATTTATCCGAGTACTCCGCAATACGTCCTTTTTTAAACAACTTCAGGTCCTTGACGAACTCCAGTTTTTCCTCATTGAGTCCGTCCTTGTCGTATATCGTGCCGGAAGAATCCGACAACGTCACCACCTTGGCTCCCAGATCCATTAATTTTTCGGCGGTGAACACCGCCACGTTGCCGGCACCGGAGACGACACAGGTCTTGCCCTTGATGGTATCGCCGCGATGTTTGAGCATGCTTTCCATGAAGTAGGCACAACCGTAGCCCGTGGCTTCCTTGCGGATGTGACTGCCGCCGAACTCCAATCCCTTGCCCGTGAGCGCGCCGGTGAATTCGTTACGCAACCGTTTCCACTGCCCGAACAAAAAACTGATTTCCCGCGTGCCGACGCCGATGTCGCCCGCGGGGATGTCAATGTTGTTGCCGATGTGCTTGCACAGCTCGGTCATGAAGGCCTGGCAGAAGCGCATGATTTCGCGTTCGGATTTGCCTTTGGGATCGAAATTGGACCCGCCCTTCGCGGAGCCCATTGGCAGGGTGGTGAGGCTGTTCTTGAACGTCTGCTCGAAGGCGAGAAACTTGAGCACGCTCAGGTTGACCGACGGGTGAAACCGCAGACCGCCCTTGTACGGACCGATGGCGTTGCTGTGCTGCACGCGGTAGCCGCGGTTCACACGGTATTTGCCCCGGTCGTCCTCCCAGCAGACCCGAAAGATGATGATGCGGTCCGGTTCCGACAACCGTTCCAGAATGCGGGCTTTGATGTATTTGGGATGGTCGTTGATGTAGGGAATGACCGAAGCCGCGACTTCCTGCACGGCCTGGTAGAACTCCGGTTCGCCGGGATTGCGTTTGACGAATCCTTCCATGAACTGGCTCAATTCCATAAATTACTTTCCGCGTGAGGATCACGCTTAAATGTATTTGAGTTTCCCCTCCAACCCCGGTTGGGGCAATCAATTATTCTGCGCTTCATCCGGACGAACGGTCATGTCTCCGAGCTTGAGGAAAATGCCTTCCTCTCCCCGCTCCTGCACCTGGATTCCTTTTTGATGACGTGCCTCGAACATGGTTTCAAACGCAGTGGAATCCAGGCGGTACTCCCCACCCTGCTTATCAATGATCACCATCAGTGCTACCAGAAGTTTTTCAATTTGTTCATCCATACTTGCCTCGCGGGTAGGGTTTGCGATCACTGGTGAGCCAGCGCCAGCCCAGCCAGATCCAGGTCCAGATCATGCCGATCCACCCAAGCGTACGGGTGATGGCGGCGATTTTTGTATCCTGCATGATCAGGCCCCATTGAAAAAAAAGGTTGCGCCAGTCGTGCGCCTCCGCGCCCAGTCCGCCAATCAAAGGCAGGCGCAGGGCCCGGGCGTCTGCCATGTACACGGCGATGTCCAGAAAGTTTTCAAAAAACCAGAATCCGCCGACGGCGAATCCGATGGTGTCGCGTTGCCGCCAGAAAGCGATGGTCACGATCAACGGGATCAACAACTGGCCGAGCGTGCCGCCGAGAATGCCGATGGTCTCTCCGAAAATTCCAAATGCCGGATGGCCGAATTCATGAAACACCAGGTTGACCTGGTGAAGAAAGCGCAGGGCCGCGCGGTCCATCATCCCCGGATCTGCGGCCATCAGGTACAGGAGATATGCAAACGCAACCGAGGTGCACCCAAGGCCCAAACCCGATACCGGCTTCCATGGCTCGGAGGCGGGGCCCCAGATGCGGGGCCACAAACCGGGTTCCGGTTCCTCATCCGTGTCGAATTTGTCATTTCGCATCAAACTGGTAACCCTTTTCACGCACGGTCTGGATAAAGCAGGGCTTCTGCGGCTTCTTCTCAAAATGCTTGCGCAAACGCGCAATGAAATTGTCCACCGTGCGTGTCTCCGTGTCCGGCGCGTAACCCCAGACTTTCTCCAGCAACTCTTCACGGGACACCGGCTGCCCCTCGTTGGCGATCAACAGGTTCATGATCATGATTTCCTTCGACGTCAGATAAAACTCACCGTTTTGTCCTCGCGCCTTGCCAGTCTTGAAATCGATCCACATATCATCGAAGCGGTACACATCTTCACTTTGCGAAACCTGCTGGTACCATTGCTTTCGGCGGAGTATGCCCTTCACCCGTAAAAGAAGTTCCGGCAGGTGGAACGGTTTGGTGAGGTAATCATCGGCACCCGCCTCCAGCCCTTCCGTGCGGTCGTCGTCGGTCGATTTCGCGGTCAGCATGAGAATGGGAAAGCGGTAATCGGTTTCACGGATTTTGCGGGCCACTTCCAACCCGCCCAACCCGGGCAGCATGAGGTCGAGGATCATCATTTCGTAGAAACCTTCCTCATATTCCCTGAGAGCCGATTCCCCGTCCTCGACAATCGTCACCCGGTATCCCTCTTTCTCCAGATTGAAAGCAAGTCCTTTCGCCAGGTGTTTTTCATCCTCAACCAGCAGTAATTTCTTTCCATTTGCCATATCTAAAACTCTTCCTACGAATGATTGTCGGACTCCGGCGCCTTTCCATTTGCGGGTAACAGCACAGTGAACACACACCCCTTGTCCCGCCCTTCACTTTTCACTTCGATGTGTCCCTTGTGGTTTTTCACGATTTCATTGCAAATGTACAACCCGAGCCCGGCCCCCTCGATGTTCTGGGTTTGAGGATTGCGCACCCGGTAAAATTTCTTGAATACTTTTTTGCGGTCCTTTTCATCCATTCCGATTCCCTGGTCGATGAAATCAATCTGGCAATACCTGCCTTCCACCCCCATTCGTATCTTGAACTGCTTGCCAGAGGAGGAATAGCGAAGAGCGTTGCCGATGAGATTATTGAACACCATGCGCATGGCCCGTTTGTCCAGGTTCAACGTCGGCGCGTCCTCTATCTCTAAATGCGCAGCACAGTTTTTTCCTCGAACTGGCGGCGGTGGCTCTGCACCAGTTCCTCGAGAAACGGCTTCATTTCCACCGGCTTCAACTGCAACTGCATGTTTTTGGATTCCGGACTGCTTGCTTCAAGGATATTTTCAATCAATGCCGACAGGCGTTCGGTGTCTGAGAGCATTGTCTCCACAAAATCGCGGGCCTCCTCCGGAGACAGCTTCTGGTATTTCATGGTCTCCAGGTATAGCTGGATCGACGCCAGCGGCGATTTCAGTTCATGGGAGACGCTGGAAATGAAGTCGCTTTGCATCCGGTTCAGGCGGGCCTGCTTGTTGTAATAGACGAACATGATCATCACCCCGCCCAGAATGAACAACATCAGGACGCACCCCTCAATGAGGATGACCCAGTTGAGGTCGGGCGAGAACAACTCCGGCCGAAGACGCTGGGCGAACTCCTGAAAATCCTGGCGGTTCTTCAGGTACCAGTTGATCCAGATCGCCATCAGGAACACCCAGGCAATCTGCACCCCGATGAACACCATGATGGGGTGGAACAGCGTCCTCAATTTGCTCATGATGGCCAAACTGCGTCTCCAGAATTGGGGGAACAACCCCTGTAAGAAATTCCCCGAAACAGGGTGTGCAAGTCCTTCAAATTGCGTCTTTTTGAAATGTTACAAATCTTTTACACCCAATAAAACCAACTAAATATATCTTATATAGGAGCGCAAGAGTGCTTTCCATTAATTCAATTTCATTTTCATTCTAACGCATTCTCAGGTGGAGAGGAAATTCATGGGCGAAATTAGAGAATTCAATCCCAAATACCGGTTCAGCATGGCCAACGTTTATTATTTCGGCTTCCTGCACGCCATGGCGCTGCTTGCCGTTTTTCCCTTTGCCTTTTCGTGGAGTGCCGTGGCGGTGATGCTGGTGCTCAACTGGATGACGGCGTCTCTCGGCATCTGCCTCGGGTTTCACCGCTACCTGACCCACCGCAGTTTCGAAATGCCCAAATGGCTGGCCTACTTCTTCGTGTTCGTCGGTACCCTGGCCTGCCAGAACGGCCCGATCAAATGGGTGGGCCAGCACCGCATGCACCACGCCAACTCCGACACCGATGGCGATCCGCACAGCGCGGCGCGGGGTTTCTGGTGGTCGCACATGGCCTGGATGTTTTACGTGCATTCCGACTTTGACGATAAGCAGAAGCTTCTGGACTACACGAAGGATTTCAACGACGACAAGTTTTACCAGTTCCTGGATAACCACTTCATCAAGATCCAGATCGCGTTCGGTTGCCTGCTGTTCGCCATCGGCGGCCTGCCGTGGGTGATCTGGGGCATCTTCGTCCGCGTGGTTCTGGTTTATCATCAGACCTGGCTGGTGAACAGCGCCTCACACATGTTCGGCTACAAGAATTTCAAATTGCAGAAAGACCTGTCCACCAACTGCTGGTGGGTGGGCATGCTCGCATTCGGTGAAGGCTGGCACAACAACCACCACGCCTTCCCCAGCTCAGCACGGCACGGCCTGCACGCATGGGAAATCGACCCGACGTGGATGGTCATCAGCCTGCTTCGGAAACTGGGCCTCGCCACCAACCTGAAGGTGGTCCAGCTTCAGCCAAAGGAGTCGGAAACCGACGAATACTATCAGGGCGAAATGGTCAAGCAGGCGGCGTAACGCCGCCTGCGGGCCAGGCCCGATTTCACCCCCGCACCTCCCTCACTCCTTCAATCCTGGAAACACCGACCACCGCCGCTTCACGATCGGCGCCCTTTCTGAACGACAGCCGGTAATCGATCTCCGCTTCATTTTGTTCGTTGTCCAGCTTGAAATGAATGTCTTCCACGGAAAAACCATGGCGTCGGAAGACCTCCGTGCATTTCTGCCGTACATTTTCGTATTGCGTCAGGCTGGTTTGCACAACCATTGCCTTGTATTGATCGACCGGCATCCAGTCGCCCACAAAGCGGAAAAAGAACAGCATGATGAAAACGAACAGGGTTCCCCAAAGCGCGAGCGGGTAGATGCCCTTCCCGATCACAATACCGAGCCCGGCGACGAACCACACACACCCGGCGGTGGTGAGCCCGCGCACCATGTCCGATTCCCGCAAAATGGCTCCGCCTCCCAGAAAACCGATGCCGGTGATGATGCCCGCCGACATGCGGTTGACATCCAGAATGTTACCCGACTCCATATTTTGCGAATAATATTCGGTGCCGAGGATCATCATCGCCGCGCCGAGGCACACCACGATGTGCGTGCGGAACCCTGCGGGACGGCCGTGGATTTCCCGTTCTATGCCCACCACACCACCCAGAACAATTGCCAGCAGCAACCGCAATAAAACTTCTCCGTCTATCCACCACTCGATGTCCATAGGCCGCATGCCTCCCGAAGCTCAGCGTTCATTCATCCCACTCAAACTCCACGTGGTATCCAGCATATTTGCGCAGATTGATCACCCGGCTGTCAAAAATAAGGTACTGTCCCTTGATCCCGGTCAACCGCCCGGACAGGGTGTTTTCCTTGTCCAGATTGTGGCTCACGATTTTAGCGGGAACCTCCAGAACCGGATAGGTGAGCGATTGCACCGGTTCGCTGTCCAGGAAAAAAGAACGAAGATCCTCTGGAAACCAGTCGTACACCTGGCTGCGCATGATTTCCAGGTCCGCCTCATCCACCTCCCCTTTCAGCATGCGCCGCCAATTGGTTTTGTCCGACATGTTTTTTGCAAGCGCCACCTCGATCTGTCCCGCCAGTTTCCGTTCCGGGGTGCGGGCGATCACCAGTCCGTTCACCGCCCCCTGGTCGATCCAGCGTGACGGAATATTCCAGTGCCGTGTCACACCCACTTTGACGGACGAGGTCAGCGACAGGTACACGAAATGGTCCACCTTACAGTGCGTTTGGTAAAACTCGCGATCTCGTTCGTTGCCCTTTTCGTGCTCGCATCGTTCCGGCCGCACGGAGCACATGGCGTTTTCCGGAAGGTCACGGGCACAGGGAAAGCAGTAACCTTCATCATAGGTTTTCTTGATGACCCGGCCGCACTCGACACAGGTGAGGCGCCCGCTGAACCTGAGGGTCAGCTGCCGGTCGAGTGCGGAGTTGATGGCAACGGGACTTTCATCCAGATCGAGAAAATACTGGATGGGGTCGCCCACTTCATGACGCATTTTGCGAAGTTGTCCGGAAACTTTCATGAAAATTCCTGTTTAAGATGATGATGGGGTTGCTCCCCATACTTAAATTATAGACGATTTAAAGGAACGACGCAGGGAGGGAGGAGGGCTCAGCCCAGGAACATCGTGAGGATTTCGTAGAGCATCATCGCCAGCACCGCGGTGAAGGGAACGGTGGCAAACCAGGAAACGACGATCTGCTTTATAATATTAAGGTTCAAACTGGCCAGGCCCCGCGCCAGCCCGACGCCGATCACCGAACCCACCAGGGTGTGCGTGGTGGAAATGGGCAGCCCCATCTTGGAACAGACCAGCACCACCGTGGCGGCGCCGAACTCGGCGGAAAATCCGCGGGACGGAGTGATTTCCGTAATGCGTTTGCCCACCGTTTCCATCACCCGCGCCCCCCAGATCAGCAACCCAAAAACGATACCCGTCCCTCCCATCGCCAGAATCCATATGGGCATCTCCACCTTCATGTGGATTGCGCCGTCGTTCAAAATGGACACCACTGCGGCGAGCGGTCCTACCGCATTGGCCACGTCGTTCGCGCCATGGGCGAAGGCCACGTAGAAGGCCGTGATGATCTGCAAAAATTTGAAAATGTATTCCGTGGTCTGGAACTGGCGGTTGATGTCATCGGCAGGAGGCACCGCCACTTTCTGCACCAGCGATTTCGCGATCACGAAAGCAATCGCGCCAACGATCAGCGAAATCGTGAGGGCCCGGGTGAATCCCAGGTTGAGATGGAGGTTTTTGAGCCCTTTGTACACCATGGAGTTGGCGAGGATCACAAAAACCAGGAATACGAGAAAAGGGACAACGCGCTTGGCGGAAGCCACGGCATTGTGCTTGTCGAAAATTTTGACGGTAATAAACCGGAATATCAGGAAGGCCACAATACCGCCCATTACGGGCGAGACGATCCAGCTAAGCACCACGGAGCTAACCTTGGCCCACTTGACCGCCTCCATGCCCCGCGCCACGAGGCCAAACCCGACCACCGCGCCGATGATCGAGTGCGTGGTGGATACCGGCCATCCCAGGTAGCTTGCGACATGGAGCCAGATGGCCGCCGCCACCAGGGCCGCGATCATGCCCAGCACCAGGTCCATGGGCTGATCGACAAACAGGGAGGGGTCCACCATCCCCTTGCGCACGGTGTCGGAGACGTGGCCACCCACCAGCAGCGCCCCGGCGAATTCCGCGACGGCAGCGACCAGCACCGCCTGCCGGAACGTGAGCGAACGCGCGCCCACGCTGGTGCCCATGGCATTGGCCACATCGTTTGCGCCGATGTTGCAGGCCATGTATACGCAGGCCAGGATGGCGAAGGCGAGTAAGAACGTGCCTAAATCCAAAAGGCTCTCCCCTATGGGTTTGGAATGAATCGGAACGGGTTATTTTGCCAGGAAAATACGGAGGACTTTGCCGATCTGTTCGGACCTGTCGGCAACCCCGCCCAGCTTTTTGCTGACCTCGTTCCATAACAGGAGGTCGGCGGAGTTCAACTCTTCACCCTGCGCGAACAGGGTTTTGGCAAACTGGAACTGTTTCCGGTCGGCTTCCCATTCCAGTTCAGCCAGCTTGTGACAGCCCTTTTCCACCTTTTCCGCCTCCATCCCTCCGAACGAGGCTTCCAGCAGTGCGTTCAATTCATGAATCAGGTCACAGCTTTTCTGGGCGATGTTTACGACGTGATCCACCAACTCCATGAGCGGTTCCTTCATGGGCTCCGTCGTTTTGAGATTCTTGATACGAAGCAGAACAGCCAGATCCTCAACCGCATCGGCGATGTCGTCCTGGGCGGACAACAGGTGCAGGAAGTCGCGCCGGTCAACAGCCAGAAAAATCCCCTGCGGCAGGTGATTGCGGATATCGCTTTTAATGGTGTCTGCCTCGTGCTCCAGGCGCACGATCTTTTCCGACATCTCCCCCACCTTGTCGAACTGCCCTTTCAACTGCGCACTGAACAGAGGGTGGACATGATCCACGCAGGAGCGGACCATTTCCATATGGCTGACGAGGGGTTTGAACGGAGACTTCGCGAACATCGAAAGGATGGAACGCATGGCAGACTTCCTTTATAGAAGGAGGATTGATGACTGCTTAACAGCTTATATCATTTTGGCCCGGCCGGATCAATGCGCCGTTTTCAGTCCAACAGGCTCTCACCCCATCAACATCCGCCACTGCTCCAGGCTGTCAATTTGAAGATAGGTATTGGTTTCCCTCACCTCGCCCAGGGGAGCGTTGTCCTTGCCGCCGTAATTGTGACCGGGGTACAGAACCACCTCGTCCTGAATTTTAGTGAGCCGTTGGGTGAGCGTGCGGTACATCTCCTCACTGTCGCCACCGGGCAGATCCACCCGGCCGCACCCCTGCAAAAACAGCGTGTCCCCGGCAATCAGGTAATCCTTCACCCGGAAACACTGCGAGCCCGGAGTGTGACCCGGCGTGTGCAGAAAGGAAATATCAATAGAACCCACTTTGAGCGTGTCCTCGCTGTCCACTTTCTTCATGTCGCTGTCCGAAATGCCCGTCACCTGTCGTACGCCGTCCGCCTCGTGCTTGTTGACGTAGACGGGAACCGGACTGCGTTCCATCAACTCCGGCAGGCCCAGGATGTCCATGCCGAAAATGTGGCCGCCGACATGGTCGGGGTGGTAGTGCGTGATGAGCGCGCCCTTGAGGGTCATGTCGTCTTCGGCGACGATGTCGAGGAGGGTGTCGATGTCCCACGCCGGGTCTACCACCACGCATTCGCGGGTCTGGGCGTCACCCAGCAGGTAAACGAAATTGGCCATGCTGCGTGCCGAGCTGTCGTAGCGTGCGAAATCGACCCCCGAAAGAAGTTGCCGGAAATAAAATGGATTGTTGTCACTCAACGGATCACCTCCGGTTGCGGATTCATTGGAAAATCTGGTTCAACAAGGCAGCGAGACGCACCCCTGCTTTCTTTAATTGCATTGCCACCACCCCCCGGCCGTTTTCAATATAGCGGCGGGTCAGGCGTCCTTGCGGGTCCAATGACAGGCCGTAGCCATATTTGATGACGAGCTCGCGCGACTCATTGGTCCAGTTTACGGGATCGCCATCGGTCCATTGCGCGGTTTCTTGTGCCGTCACATCACCACTCAACGAACGGGCATATTCTAACAGAGATCGTCCACCAAGGGCGATGAGCCTGCTGTCCCACAGCGCGTGCAGGTTGGTGTGGCGGTTGCCGATGTGGACGTCGATTTCGTTGCCGCCGCGGTCACGCGCGTTTCCAAGATGCATGGGCTGGTGGACATCCGCCACCAAATGCACCAGGAACCGGAGTGCTTCCTCCCGCTCGTCCTGAGGGCGGGTGCGGTCATCCAGAATTCCCCGGTATTCCCCGATTTTTTCAGTAACGCAATTGCGCCGCGGGCAGTCACGGCTTTGCACGTATTCCCGTTCGCCCTCGGCGATATTGGTGTAGTGGAGCACGTCCGGCGCACCGGGTTTTTTCTTGATGTAATCGGCCCAGTTGGCAATGGGGGCAAGATGCTTTATATTGAATTCGCGTTGGATGGCATTGCGGACATCCGGTTCCAGCCGCAGTTCCGCCAGATGGGCCACGATACGATGGCCCTCCGGCCCCCACGCCCAACCAGGCGTCGCCAACCCCGCTACCGTCAGGAGGATCCCGGTGAACAGCCCCAACCTTCCTGTCCCGTTAAACCTATTCATGCCACTGTTTCCCTGAATTCAACAAGGAGTCCCATGAGCCATGCCTATCATACCATCCGATTCTGGGTCGTCATTGTCCTGCTTTCCCTGATGCTGGGTGTGGCCTGCATTGTGATGGGCTGGGTGGACCGCTCCGGGAACCTGTCGCATCGAGTTTCTTCTTTGTGGGGCCGCCTCCTGTGCCGATGGAACGGGATCGACGTCGAGGTGGAAGGGCTGGAACACCTGAAGTCCGATCAGTCGCAAATTTTAATTGCCAATCACCAGGGATTCTTCGACATCTTCAGCCTGTCCGGCTACCTGCCCCTGCAACTGCGCTGGGTGGCGAAGGCGAGCCTGTTCAAAATTCCTTTCGTGGGATGGTCGATGCAAGCCTCGGGCTATGTCCCGGTCGAGCGCGAAAGCCGAAAAAAAGCACACCAGGCTTTTCTGGCCTCAATCGAAAAACTGAAAGAGGGAAATTCGATTGTCATTTTTCCGGAGGGCACGCGGTCTCCCGACGGGGTGATCGGTCCCTTCAAAAAGGGAGGACACCTGATGGCGGTGCGGGCCAAAGTCCCCATGGTACCCGTGACCCTCATCGGCAGCGGCCGCATCATCCGTAAAGGCAGCGGTATCATCCGCCCAGGTCCGATCCGCATCATCATCGGCAAACCGGTGGAGTATGAGGAAATTGCCGCTAAAAAGGAGGAATCGGTGCTGGAGGCGATCCGCGACACCATCTGCGAAAACTACCGCCTCCATGCCCCGGAAACCGCTTTCCAGACGCAAGCGGCGGAAAATCCGCCGCATCCATCTGCTTAGGATTTTTCTTTCTGGATGAAGGCCCACACGTCCTTCGGGTGCTCGCGCAGGTCTTCGATGTCGTCCCAGATGGCCCGGATCATGCCGGTCTTGTCGATCACGAATGTGGAGCGGCGGATCTTTTTGACCATCTGGCCCATGTCGTCCTCTTCGTAAACCACCCCGTACTTCTGGGTCATTTCCTTTTTCTCATCAGACAACAGGGTGAAGTTCAACTGGTAAACTTCGATGAATTGGCGGTGGGACTGGACGCCGTTCCAGCTGATGCCCATCATTTCCACTTCCTTGGTCTGGAACTTGCGGTTGTAACCGTTGAGCGATACCATCAGGCGTGTGTCTTCGGGGCTGGCATCGAAGGTGTAAAACACCAGGATGACCCACTGCTTGCCTTCGAAGTCCTTGAGCTTGATGGTGACGCCTTCCTCGGCGGAAGGGCTCGTGGCCCCGGCCTTGTACCCGTAAACCGCGGGCAATTCAAAATTAGGGGCCCTGTCTCCCACCTCCAGTTTGTCAGCCATGAACGCCTCTTTGGTTGGAATTTCAAAAATCGGGAGAGTTACTTCTCGCCGAACGCTTCTTTCAACAGAGGCTCCACTTCCCCCTTGGCTTCCATTTCATCGAGGATGTCCGTATCTCCATAAAACTTGCCGTCGATGAACACTTTTGGCAAAGTCGGCCAGTTGGTCAATTTGTTCAGAGTTTCCCTTTTCGGCATGTTGTCGAGTACATCGATCACCTCGAACGGGTACCCGTACTTGTCGAAAAACTGGATCGTCTCGACGGTGAATCCACAACGCGGCGCATGGCGGGTGCCCTTGCCGTAAATGAGGATTTTGTTTTCTGCGATTTCTTCTTTGATTTCTTCTTCGAGATTGTCCGACATATCGTCTAACTCCAATGTGCTGAGAGGGGGTTGAATAAAAAGTTTTCTGTTGCTTATTGTATCACGGGGTCGCAGTTTTGATCTCCGCGGCGTGCAGGCGTCCGTCCTGCATGGCAGGATTCAGGCACGACTGCACCAGACGGTGACGCTCCATCACATTTTTGCCCTCAAACTCCTTCGAGGTCACGTGAATGATGTAGTGGTCCCGCATTCCGGTTTTGTCCATGCACTGAACTTCGGCGTCGGGAATGGTATCGGTCACCAGTTTGATCAGGTCGGGAACACTAATCATGAAACCACCTTTCCTAAGGGAAATGAGTTACTGAAATTACGGCTTTAACGCTCGTGTTTTGGATTCAAATCATACCCGAAAGATTTAATTTTTTCACCCCCTGTGGAAAGCTTCAGGACCGCCCCGGAGCACAGCCAATAATCGATTAAAATTCAATATTTTGCAGGATCTTCGGGGTGCATACAAAATCCAACTGCCGGTTGGCCCCGGCGGCCACATTTTGCTATAATGATGAATCGATTGGGTGGTTTCAGAATCTTAATATTAAAACCCGGTTTTTAATTTAAAGGGAGTTTGGGGAAATGACCAAAACCTCGGAATTCATATCCATTACACCGAAAGCGGCAGAGGAAGTCAAGAAGCTGATCGAGGCCGAGAACAACCCGAAAATCGGGCTGCGTCTCGGCGTCAAGGGCGGTGGTTGTTCCGGCCTGTCTTACGATCTGGGCTTCACCCCGAAAGAAGAGGGGGATACGGAAATCGACCATGGGGACTTCAATGTGTACATGGACCCCAAGAGCCTGATTTACCTGAAAGGCATGCAACTGGACTACCAGGGCGGCCTGCAAGGCAAGGGCTTTGTGTTCGTCAACCCCAACGCCAAGTCGGTGTGCGGTTGCGGCGAGTCGTTCTCACTGACCTGAGCCAGGTTTCCCGGACCCACCGGTCCACCCAAAGCGCATCCGGTTTGTGCCGATGCGCTTTTTTTCTTGTAGAATGACCCCAGGCGCATGGCCTCCGCGGCCCTAAACGCCGGGTTCCCGATTCACCTTGCCACCCAGTCGCATTATTATGAAAACCACTGTCTCCGTAGCTGAAGAATACAAACAGTTGCGCGAATCCCTCGCCTGGTTTGTGATGGACGACTGGTGTCTGGTAAAGGCGTCCGGCCCGGACACGTTGAACTTCCTCCAGACGCAGACCACCAATGACATGATGAAAATCGAGGTGGGGGATGGCGTGGACAATGCCGTCACCGACCGCAAGGCGAGACTCCTTGCCAATTTCTCGGTGCACCGTGACTCGGAGGACTCCGCCCTCCTGCTGGTGGAAACCTCCCAGCGCGATCGCATGATCGATACCCTCGAAACCTACCACATCCGTGAAAAGGTCGAATTCTCGAAAGACATCGCATGGAACCGCCTGCTCGCCGTTCAGGGGCCCAAAAGCCCGGTGGTCCTGGACGATTTGACGGGCGAGGTGACCAACCTGATGAAGCACAACGACATCAAAACGGTGTCGTTTGAGGGCCAAAGAATCGGCCTCATCAGCCGCAGCCTGACGGGCGAGGATGGCTTCGTGCTGGCGTACCCTGAAGAGATCGAAGAAAAGTTGGTCGCCAAACTGCAGGATGTGGGAAGCGAATTCGGGATTCTGGCCATCGGCCCGGAAACGCGCGAGGTGTTGCGCATCGAGGCGGGCATTCCCGCCTACGGCAAAGACATGGATGACCGCCAGATTCTGCCGGAGACGGGGCTGGAACACAGCGCGGTGAGTTACTCCAAAGGATGCTATACCGGGCAGGAAGTCATCGCGCGCATCAAGACTTACGGTTCCCCGGCGTTCGCGCTGACCGGTCTGGTCCTGGAAGGCGACACCCTGCCGAGCCTGAATGCGGAAATCAAACTCAACAATAAAAAGATCGGCACAATCAAAAGTGCCGTGTTCTCGCCGCACCTCAACAAAAACATCGCGCTCGCCTACCTGCAGAAAGACCACCGGTCTCCGGGGCAGACGTATGAAGTGACTCTGGGCGGCGAACCATACACGGTGAAGACCGCATTGTTGCCGTTTTACCAGACCAAAGGCCGGACGGAACGGGCGGAAGCCCTGCACAAGCAGGCACTCGAAATTTACAAAAAAGAAGAAAACCTGGACCAGCCGATCGCACTTTTACGGCAGGCCATCGCGCTCGACCCCAAGTACGCCGCGGGGTACGAGGCCCTGGGTGTCATGCTGTCAAAACAGAAAAAACTCGACGAGGCCATTTCGCTCATGAAACGGCTGGCGGAGATCGACCCCACTGAGATCATGGCGCACACCAACCTGTCAATCTACTACATGGAACAGGGGCGTATTGAAGAAGCGGAACAGGAAAAGGCGGAGGCAACGGCACTCCAGTTCGAAAAAATGGTCGAGGAAAGTCAGGCCAAAAAAGCGCGAGAGAAAAAGGCGGAAGCCGACCAAGCCGAACGGGAGCGTCAACTGGAGATGTTCATCAAGGTTCTGGGCATCGATCCGGAAGACCAGGTCGCCAACTTCGGGCTGGGCTCAATTTATTACGACACCGAACGGTACGAGGAGGCGGTACCACCGCTCCAGACCGTGGTCCAGCATTACAAAGATTATTCCGCCGCCTACCTTCTGCTCGGCAAAACGCTTGAGAAACTATCCAGGAAGGAAGAAGCCGCGGAAGTGTACCAGCAGGGCATCGCCGCGGCCTCCAAGAAAGGGGACCTCATGCCCCTTCGCGATATGCAGAACCGCCTCAATCAGATTCGGCATTCCTCAGAATCCTGAAGATTCAGATACTCCAGCAAATCGGCCCCCGGCTCCATCACCCCTTTGTTCAAAAGACCCTGAGTGATATTGACCCCGTGATCCATCAGAAACCAGAACCGCAGTAAAATTTTCTCTTCCACCGTGGTTTGGGCGTCTTCCCAGTCGGTTTGCGACTTGTGCTTATCCAATCCCAGCACAAGCTTGTCGGGTATCGTGAGCCGCCGTTTTTTAAGGAAGGTATTGAAACCATCGATCAACATGGGCTTGAATTCCTTACGGCTGATCTTGATGAGCTCGGAAACACTGGGATAGCTTTCCTGGTGATACTGGAAAAATTTCAGCTTGTAGTACTGGTGAATGGTTTCCAGCCGGAAGTAGCAGTGCAGGTCCTCCACCTCAGGCCCGTAAACCTGCACCAGGAAGCGACGGATGAGAGACTTTCCTGTCTTGAGCAGAAGCTTGTTGAGGCGGCCGCGATCAAACAAGTGGATGCGCACCGTACTCAGATGCTTCACACATTGATTTTGGATATCGAGTTGAAATGAAGCCGAACGCGGCGGAACACGGTACCAGTAAATTTCATCCCGCGCTACTTGCAGGGCCTGCCTGTAGGATTCGATGATCTGGTGGTTGTTGGCCTTTTTGGCCTGCCTCGCAATTTTATAGGCATTTTCCTTGGAAAACCCCAGACCCACCAACTGATCCTGAAATTCGCGTCGCGCCCCCATAAGGTAACCACCGCGTTCCTTGATATGGTCTTTCGCCTTGCTCACTCCACGAAGGGCCAGGCTTACGTCACGGGGAACAAGCGTGAGGTTGAGCGATTGTGCGAACTGGTGAATTTCCTCCAGGGTTTTGAAATTCAGCTTGTCGATGTAGAGAAATTTCTGGATGTGCCGCTCGTGAAAGCCACACTTTTCGAAAATGCGGATCTTCTTGTATTTGACTTCCTCCCAATACTTGCGAGTTCCTTCTTTCTTGGTGAACTGGTTTTCGATCTCCGACCGCGCCTTGAAAAAATAACTGCGCAGTAAATACCATTTTGTCTTGATGGTCGATTCGATGATCCATTTGTATTTGGGCGTCAGCACTGTAAGCTTGGGATCGTCGAGAAGTTGTATCTCACCGGTCTCCAGAATGTATTCCAGCAGTTCCAGATGACGTTCGAGCAGGATCGGATTGACCACCTCGACGAACTTGCGGAAGATCGTTTTCCAGCGGTAGGGATCCACCTGGGTCTGGTTTTTGCCGTTGTTCTTGAATTGGGAAAGACGTCGCCGGATTTCCAGCATTCCCTGTTTTTCGAACTGCTGGAACAGCTTGTCGCGGGCAATGATGTCACTGATCTTGATCTGCTTGAGGCGGTTGATCACGTTCGGTGTCTGCCGCGCGATTTCCGCATCCAACGCGGTGTAAGATTCCGCATCTGAGAAATACACGTCTGCGAGTAAGGCGTAAACCTTGTCGAGCGACAACGTTGTTTTTCTGGAAAGTTTTTTGTATTTGTCGAAGTCGAGGTTTTTTGACCCCGCCTGACAGGAGCGGATGTCATTCAGGTAGGTGCGCGCCTGACGAAGCTCTTCATCTTGAACATAGGGGTCATTGATGACCCGCAGGAACAGGGCTTCGGCGCGTTGCAGATCGCGTTTGGAAAGCAACTCCAAACCCTGGGTGAGGGGATCGAATACAAACATGTGGCCATTACCGGCCCGTCAGGAAATCACCCTTCCTCCATTCATGACCGACCTTGCTGCAAAACCGTTCCTTCCCCTCACTCTTTTTGGGGACGATGCACATTGCAGGAATTCCAAACGGTTGCAGGAAAAATAAAAATCCCAGGTCGCCGAAAGTTTAATAGGAAGCGTAATATTCAAAACAGGCATTGTAGAAAAGTTTATTAAGGGCAACACGCTCAAAGTAATAGTGCCGCGTTGCCACATACCCCATTTAAATTAAGATGCAATCCATGCAAGCTGGATTTCTTTATTTGCCGGATTATCAAAAAATCCGCAACAGGTTCATTTTATACGTCGAATGAACACCCATATCTCAATTTTACACGGGAACGGGGGGGCGGGGTCAATAGCCTGCGTGGAAGGTCTGCCGGCTCAACCCGTTTGGGCTGTAAATAGTCAGCGGTAAACCAGGTCATGGAAGGGAGTGACGCCTTTCTGGCCGTTTCTCTCTTTGTTGCGGCCGTTCCAGATGGCAAAGGCGATAGCGGTTTTGCCGCCCACGAACTGCGTATCGTTGGTGTCACCGGTTTTGAGCGAGCGTTTGAACACCACGGCCCATCGGTTGTTGCTCCAATTGCCGTAGCCGTCCACGTTCTGCTCCGCCTGCGTGGTGAGTGTGCTGAAGCCTTCGGCGTTGAGGTCTTCCACCGGAGAATGGCGCAATGTGTTGTCGGAAAGAATATTACCCGTTGCACGCCCCGGATTGTAAACCCCTTCGTTTTTACCCATTCCCGAATCGATGAATGTTTGCCGTTCGCTGAAATGCTTGTGGCGCTCGTCGGTAAGCTTCAAGCCCTCGTCCGGTTCATAGATGTAATAACTTCCGGAACCCATAGCCATGTAATGGTACTGGTCCTCGATGTCCTGCATCATCTCGTTGCCGGCCTGGCCCGCACCTTCTTTATCCCACGTTGCTTTCCATTGCCAGATGTTGACCGGCTCTCCCTCCGCACCCATGGTGAATGGCGGTACCGGCCCCTGCTGATCTACAGGAAACATCAAGGCGGCCTGGTCCCGGTACTGCTGGGATTGTACGAGGATATCGTTGCGGGTGGCATCCACCCATTCCAACCGGATGGCAATATCCTCTTCATTAATCGCAGCCTGCACCATGACCCATTTGGTGGACGGATTCGGCCACATGGGATTGGTGATCATCTGGGGCATCAAGTCGATGATTTCCGGCTTGGGTTGGCCCCCGGTTCGGGACCAAAACGGATCGGATGGGTTGAGGGGGATGGCTTTTTTTAAACGGAGGGCTTCTATGGTGACCGCCCCGGCCGGGGCGACCATCAACAGAAGAAGGAAAAAACAAAATGCCCACACCAGGGCTTTCAAACTTGCCATAAACCTCTCCGGACGGAGGGAATGGTATATAGGCAGTTCACCGGTTTGGATAACCGGGTTTACTTGACCGGTTCACACTCCGCCGGAGCGTTGGCGATAAGGTCGTTTTCCATGCTGTAGGACAACGAACGGTATTCGGGCTCTTCCACCTTGATCGGCTTCACGTCGAGAAGAACACATTCGTTATGAATGAAAAGCGACAGCACATCGACCAGGTCCTTGTACAGTCCCCGTTCCGCCTTGCGGGCCGTAAAGATGGAAAACAGCGGTGTCCACCGGCCGAGGTGGTTGCGCAGGAATTTTTTCACGCTCTGGCGGACGATGGCAATTTTTTTCTCATCGTGGTCATTAGTGATACCGTAAGCCTCGCGGAAACACAAGTAGCCCATGAAGGCCAGCTCGACAGCAATATGGTCCACACGCTCCTTGCCCCGGCTTTTCGGGAACTCGAAGCCGAACGTTTCGTAAAAACCGCCCAACTGGATCAAAACGTCGGTTTGGGACTGAATGCCACCCTCGGTGCCGTACTGCATTTCATAAGGGGGGCATTCCTGGGAGACCGCGTGACCGAAAACGCGGACATATTCCTGTTGCACCTGTTTGAGGGCCATGCGCGGCAGGTATTTACCGAACCGATTGACAGCTTCCTTGGCGGTGCCCCAGTCTTCTTCATTAAGCAACAAGACATCCAACGGTTCCAGCAGGGATTTGGGGCGGAAAAACTTGCGGTTCCAAGGGTAGCTGAACGCATTGGACAAAATATCGTAGACCCGGCCGCGGGCGAGGTGCAGGGAAATCCGTTGTTCCTTGATTTCCTCAAGGCTTCCCGTTTCCCCGAACTTCAGCAGGATCTCGTCTTGTTGCTTCTTGCTAACTTCTTTGGTCTCGGCCATGGGGTTTTTCTCCCTTTTATTTTAAATTCCAC
>NZ_HG422173.1:1734892-1735919 GCF_000341545.2 Nitrospina gracilis 3/211 | reverse complement strand
GTAACCTCCCTTGCAACCGGCCTCGATTCGGCCAGCTTCCCTGGGTTGTCAATGCTCCATGCGATCTTTAGATTTTACCAGACCGCAACGGTTAAAGTGAAATCCTTTATCAGGACGTTCCCGCGCGAAGTTCGTAAACCTCGATGCAGCGGTCGCAGGCGCCGTCCTTGCTTTCCCAATCGGGAAAATCGATCTGGATGGCTTCTATCACCATTTCGTCACAGACACTCGCCGGGTCGTCCACCCAGTTGTAGGTCGGGAATTTGCACAACGGACAGGGGGAACCCTGCAAGTGGATGTATTCCTGGTCCTCGGGGGTGAAGTCCTCGGTGTAATCAATGTATTTGCTGATCAGAGTTTCAAGGTCCGTAGCCATGGAAAGCAGTTCCTCGTGGGTGACCGATTCCGTGTTCCACAGGCCTTCAAAAATACCCCGGCGTTGTTCTTCCGGTATTTTTCTGTAGTAGTTGTCGAATTCCCGGTAACGCGCTTCTTTCGGCATGACCGACTTGATTTTCTTTTTGGCCAGCCGGGCATCCACATAAATGTTCCACAGCAGGCGGAACCGGGCGGTGATGAGGTTCTTGACCGACGGGTTGCCCGGAATGAATGCGTCTTCGTAGTCGAACTCCGGGTCCATCATGTCGCGGGCGTGCATGAATTCGTGGATGAGAAACGCTTCCAGTTCTTCATGCTCTTCGGGGTTGGCAAAGCGGCTGGCCAGAACCCGCATCTCAATGACCGGCAGGCCCGAGACGCGGTTGAGCACGTTGGAGCCTTCATCCACCTTGTTGATGGCCCGCTTGACCATGATCTCCTTGATCTTTTCCTCGAACTGGCGGCCCTCGTCCTCGTATTCGACGTGGCGTTCGACTTCTTCGATATTGGAGGCCGGGGTATCGTCTTCCAGCGAAGCTTCCTCCGCATTCATGCCCACGGCTTCAGCTTCTTCCCCCGTGGCAACGGCTTGGCCTTCTTCATTTTCGGTTTCAGAATCCTCTTCTGACTCACCGGACCCCGATGAGGA
>NZ_HG422173.1:1715396-1734792 GCF_000341545.2 Nitrospina gracilis 3/211 | reverse complement strand
GAGGAAGCCCCCCAGGAAGCTCGGCGACGGCCGCGGGCTGGCGGCTGTCCTGCCGCTTGCGTTTTGGAATCAAACCGCACACCTCCAAGGCCTTCAAAACGTGATCGCCCAGGAGCAGTTTTTCACGGAAAAACAGTTCATTGACCTTTTCAAACGCTTCTTCCCGGTCGTCTTCCGGAAGTTCATAGATGGGGTCAGCCAAGGAATGAAACTCATCGTATTCGGCGCGAAATCCGGATCGTTCCAAATGGTTCAAATGGCGAAAAACGGATTCCTCCATCAACTGCGGACTATAAGTAACTTTCATGGTCTTTCATTCCCGCGGAAGTGTTAAACCCTTCTATTTAAAAACCCAAGACGTGTTTAGTACCTGCGATTTTTATATATGCCGGGCCAATTGTCAAGGCATTATGGAAACGTCCCCAACCCTTGAAAAAAGCCCGTCTGCGAAAACAAACCAGACGGGGGAACACACCTTTAAATTCAGATATATGGGCCAGGGGAAGTGCTGATAACCCATTTCAAGTCAACCTGTTAGGACCCGAAAACTCAATATCAGAAAACTTGAATTTCATGGTTGACAGGAAACCTCATTTTTAATCCTTCGTAGGAACTCTCAAATTTTGCAACGCCCGTTCTCTTCCATGGGTCAAAGGACCTGGCGAAACGGTTGTCTTCCCCCGGAACCCGTTTGCGCCGCTTTTCTTATTTCTTGTCGATGCGTTCGGTCATTTTCCGAAGGTGCTCGATAGATGCCATCAACTTCTCCGGATTGCCCAGTTCCTTCGCCACCTCCTCGGCGTTCTTCAGGTACTTTTCGCATTCGTCCTTGCGCGACTCCGCCAGGTTGAGCCGGGCGACGGTCATGTACAACTGCACGAGGTTCGGAATGTGCTTGGCCTGCTTGAACAAATCGGAGGCCTGCACAAAGTACGCGTCGCCTTCCTCGTAATTCTGGCCGCGGAATTTGAGGTTGCCCATAAAGGTGCAGTCTTTCGCCATTCCCACCTTGTCGTCCAGTTCCCGGGTGTATTCGAGCGCCTTGAGATAATGCTTTTCCGCTTCGGGATGGTTGCCGCGCCGGAAGAAGTAGTTGCCGAGACTGCGGTAGTTCTCCGCCTGCTCACTTTTCTCAAGGTATTTCTGAGACAGGTCCAGAGCTTCCATCAAACTCTGTTCGGCTTTTTCGGTGTACCCCTTTTCCATATTGATGTTGCCCACATTGCGCAAATCGATACAAATTTCTTTCGGATCGTTCATCCTGCGTGAATACTCCAGGGCGGCCTTGTAATGGGGCTCCTCCTTGGCCCGCTCGTTGAGTCCGTTGTAAATGGTGGCCAGCGTGCGGTGATCGTAACAGGCGTTGCGGATGTCCTTCAGTGACTCGGCGATCTCGAGGGCGTTTTTGCAGTATTTCTCCGCCTGCTTCCAGTCTTCTTTCTGCAGGTAGAGGTTGCACTGGTTGCGGTAATCCTCTGCCATCTCGCGTTTGTTTCCTGCCTGCTTGTTGAGTTCAAGTGCTTCCAGGTAACTTTTCTCAGCGGCGGCCCAGTCGGTTTTCTGCAGACTCAGGTTGCCGAGGTTGCGGTAATCGCTGATGAGCCCCTTCATGTTGTTGCGTTTGCGGTTGACCTTGAGCGACTGGTTGACCACCTTCTCCGCTTTTTCCAGCCGGTTGAGCTGGAGCAGGACATGAACGCGGTTGCTGTACAGGTCAGGCAGGCCGGGATGCTCCTTCGACTGTTCTTCCCGGATGGCGATGGCCTGTTCGTAAAAGGAATCGGCTTTCTCCAACTCCTGTTTCTGCTCGCACACGCTCGCCAGGTTCGCCAGCGTGGTACTGCTCCCGCCTTCGTCCTTGATCTTTTCCTGGATCGCCAGCGCGTCTTCCAGCGTTTTCTGCACCTTGTCGAGGTCGTCAGCCAGAAAATACACGTTGCTGAGTTCCTTGATCGCGGCGATGCGCCGGTTGTCATCCTGTTTGCTTTCCGCATCCTTCAGGTCGTTCAGGATTTCAGCCTCGCGCTTCTCCAGCATTTTGGGATGACTGACGATGTACACCAGGCGGTCCTGCACAATGGCCAGGCTCTGGGTGTCCTTGAGCGCTTCGTACATGGCCTGTGCGCGTTGCAGGTAGTCTTCGGCTTTGTCCAGATTTTCCTTCTTAAGATAGATTTCGCCGAGCGCCTCGTATTGCTGGGCCATGCCCGGCCGGTTTTCCAGCTTCTCCATGATCTCCAGCGACTTCTCGAACTGTCCAATCGCCCCGTCCCAGTTTTCCTTCAGGCTCTCCACCCGGCCCAGGTTGGCGTAGCCGCGGGCCTCGCCCAGCTGGTCGCGCAGGTCGATCATCAGTTTGAGTGACTGTTCGTAATACTCACCGGCTTTGTCCAGGTTCTTTTTGTGCAGTTGAATGACCCCCAGGTTACCCAGCAGGTAGGATTTGCGCTTCTGGTCCTGCTTCTCCTCGATGTATTCGAGGGCCTTGAGGAAATTCTCTTCTGCCGGGTCGAGGTATTCCGGTTTGCCGGAGACACCTTCCTGCATCAGCGTGCCGCCCAGGTTGGCGTAACTGATGGCGATGGACTGTTTGTCGTTGAGGTTTTCCAGTACCCCCACGATTTTCCGGGTGATTTCCGTTACCTTGTCGAAACGCTGGGCCTGGTAGAACATCTCTTCCAGGTCCTGGTATTTCTGGATGAGTTCCTGTGTCCGGTTTTCCTTTTTCAGCCTCTCGATCTCCGGACGGGCGGCCTCTTCTTTCGAAGCGAGGTAATCCGGGTGAGCGCGCAGGGTTTTGAGCTGTTCTTCAACGAAGCTCAGTTTGTCGGCGTCTTCTTTTTGCGACAGCAGGGCCGAACGCGCGGTTTCAAAATATTTTTCCGCCGCGGCGAAATCCTTTTTCTGCAGAGCAATGTTGCCCAGGTTTTCGCTGTAAAGCACCTGTGCCTGCACGTTTTTGTCTTCCTCCACCAGCTTGAGCACTTTCGCGTACTGCTCCTCCGCCTTGTCAAGTTCGCCTTTGTAGAGATTGACGTGACCGAGGTTGCCCAGGGTGCTTTCGATGCCCATACGGTCATTCAGCTTTTCCATTAGCGTGAGCGATTCGGAGTAAAACTCCTCCGCCTTGTCAAAATGCTTGCTTTGAAAATTCAGGTTGCCCAGGTTGCCAAGCACGTAGGCCTGCCCCAGTTCGTCACCCGCCTGCTTCATGTGATCGAGGGCGGTCATGAAATGAGATTCGGCTTCCACGAGCTGGTTTTTCTGCAGGCAGGACAGGCCCATCTTTTCGTATTTGCGGCCTTCGCCGCGCGGGTCGTTCTTTTGGGATTCCTTGGTTTCCATGCAACCTCTCACTGATTTATAAAGAAAAAGCACCCCGCATCCAGCCGGTTTGGAGCCGGATGTAAAAAATTGAATTCATTGGAAACAAAAGGGATTATAGAGAGCCGGGAGGGGGGTGTCAATAAAAGCTCCCCCCTTGTCGGAAAGCTGCGGCAGGAAGCCCCAAAATAGCGGCTGAGCGATTGACAGCCCCCCGGCCCCTCCCTATAATCGCCGAAAATTTAACCTGTTCAAAGGCAATCCCGTGACCGACCCCAAAACTTTCCTGGACGCACTCCAGCGGCCGGGCAACGTGGCCTTCGCCACCAGCCAGGCGGAACTCGAATCGCTTCAACAATCCCTGCCCGGTCTTCGGCACACGGCGGAAGACGGGTCGGAATACTGGCATGCAGGCGAAGTCCCTTCCACCGCCACCACGCGCATAAAACGCTATCCCACCGGGCATCGCGTCTTTTACACGCAGGAAGGCAAACGGTTCCTCATGACCGACCCGCAGGGCCACACCCTGCACGAGGTGGAATGGCAGGCGGACGCCGCGTCCGGCGAGTCGCGGTTCAAGCACGTGCGGATGCAGTTGGACTGCCGCCAGTGGGTGGGCATCAAACCGCGTGCCAAGAAATACACCAACCGCATCAATATCTCCAGCATGCCCGGGTGGGAACGCATGACTCTCGACGACCTGCGGAAAGGAGCGTCGCAGGCGTGGCAGGTGCCTTACTCGGAGGTGAAGTATTTTTACCACGACGAAAACTTCGTGGAAGTCGGCAAGGGAGAGTATGACGTGCAGTTGTTCAAGGACGGGCTGTACGTGCTCATTGAGGGCGGCTGGGAAAAGACCGTGTTCATCAGCTACATGTTCACCGTCAACTGGGACCGTCTGGACCTGATCCCGGTGGTCGAGCTATTCCAGTCCACCCTCCCCGGCACCGGCGGTGCGGCGTTCGAATTCATCTGGGGCCTGTATGAAGACCAGTCGCGGGAGGAGGAACTGCCGCCGCTCCGTTACCGCGGCCTGCCGACCTATCCGTCGAAAGAGGCGTTCAACATTTTCAACGCATTTTTCGAGCCCAAGGGACCGAAGAGCGAGGACATCCTGAACGTCTTTCTCAACCCCGACCGCTCGCATGAAATCGAGTGGACGCCGCGCGCCAATCCGCCGTGGCGGTATTTCCACGACCAGCACAACGTCAGCGTCACCGTGCAGGACGGGTTCCTGTACAAGGTGTCGGTGGTGGACGATGCGGTCGCGGTGCCCTATATCAATTCTGCGAATGGGAGTGGCCCCTGCCAGCGCTACCTGGAGGTGACGGGGGGCAATGTGGTTCTGCACGACGGCGAGGACACGCGCGAGATTCCGCTCAATCAGGAATGGCAAGTGACGGTGGAGGACAGCCAGCCCAAATCCCCGGCCGCCCACCCGTTCGGCTGGCGGCATTTTTTCACCGACGGCCTGCCGACCATCGACCCTGTCAAGGTGCTGTTCACCGTGCCCGTGTACCCGGACGGCGACGAGGAGATTCACGAGCCGACGCTCCAGCCAATGGCGGTGGACCAGATTCTGCATTACATGGAGCAGCACGACGACATGCCCGAGAGGCTGGAAAAAGTGCAGCGCGTGCTGGTGCATACGTTCGACACGGTCATCGCCGGGTGTATCGACTGCACGCGGGACCGGGAATACGTGGTGCTGTACAGCGATCCGGAGTTTGCACAGAAAAACGCGCAGGAGTTGTGGAACTATGCGGCTTCCCGCAACCAGTTGGAGAACGTTCGGCGGGTGCGGTTCCTGAAAGAAGAAACGCACGTGGAGAAGGCGTACCAGGAACAGTACGACCTTGTCTACAAATGGGTCCCGTTTTTCTATCACACCGACCGCGACATCTGCGAGAAGATCCTGATGTCGGTGGTGCAGGTACTGGCGCCCGGCGGGCTGGCCTTTCTCGTCGCTCCGTGGCCGCTCAAGGGACTTCTCGACGCGTACGGACTGAACGTGCTGAACGCCGACCGCATCGTTGAGATGCCCTTCTTCCAGCAACACCTTAAGATGTGCCCCGAAAACCAGGCCAACCCCGACGTCACCGTCTTCTTTGTGGAAAAGAAGTAAGGGAAGATTTCGTTACGGAAAGCCCACCGCGTTTCTGAATATCTCAATCCACCCCGTCACCTCCGGGTTCAGCCCGTTCTCCCCCGTCGGCGTGGCCGACTACAGGATGACTTCAGGGGCCATCTGGGTTTGCGATTCGGGATGGTTGCGTACGTAGAGTTGCGGCAGGTCGTTGGTGCCGAAGTGGGTGATGTACAGGTACACGTGCTCGCGGGCGTTGACGCGCAATGCCCACGGGTCATAGTCGTCGCGGTAAAACTGCTGGTAGCGTTGCATCGCTTCCGGGATGGAAAGGCCGTTCTCCGGAGTGTAGTAGTAATCGAGTGCCAGGTCGTGTTCCGGGTTGACCTGCACGTCGATCTTCGTCTCCTCCATCATGTCCCACACCGGCGCGTGCTTGTAGAGCACGAAGAAATACATCTCCACCGAATGAATGATGTCCTGGTTGTCGAGCAGGAAGCGGCGCGTGTCTTCGGCTTCCTCCTGCGTTTCGCTGGGGAACCCGAAAAAGCCCATGACGTGGCTCCAGATACCGACGCGCTTCGCCTCATTCAAATTTTTGATGGCGACGTCGATCTTGGTGTCCTTCTTGACCAGCTTGATGATGCGTTCGTTCGCCGACTCCAGCCCGAAGTACAGACTGCGGCACCCGGACTTCGCCGCCATCTCCCAGCATTCCGGATCCAGCAGGGATTCCTCGAAACGGATCAGTGTGGTCCAGAACAGGTCGAGTTTGGCGTCGATCATCATCGGCGGCAGTTTCCGGAACAAGGCCGGCGGGAACGACTCGTCGGTGAACAGGATGTGCTTCGCCTGGTACTTCTCCTTCATCTCCTTCAGTTCTTCGATGATGCGGTCGGCGTGCTTGGCGCGGTACTGGTCGATGTACCCCGCGCCGTGATCGCAGAAGGTGCACTTGCCCCAGTAACAGCCGCGCGTGCCGAGGTACGGCAGGATTTTGTCCGGGACGAAATACTTGTCGAACGGCATGCCGTCGAAATCCGGGATCGGAAGCTCGTTGACGCGTTCGGTGTGGAGCTTGTCGTTCACCCGCACCTGCCCCGTTTCATCCTTCCAGATCAGGTTCGGTACATCAGAGAGCGGACGTCCGTCCTCCAGCGCACGCACCAGTTCCACCAGTGCGTGCTCGCCCTCGTAGGCGACGAGCGAATGAAACGCGCGGTCGAAAAATTTCGGCTTTTTGGCGATTTCGTCTTTCAGGCGGGTGGTGATGTTGCCGCCGACGGTGACGTGGATATCCGGATACTTTTTGCGGATGAGCTGGGCGAACGTCATGCCCGCCATCAACTGCACCGGCGTGCCGATGGAGATGCCAATCACGTCCGGCTGTTCTTCATCGATGGCCGGGTACACCAGCCGCTCGCACAGGTCGATGTAGATGTTCACGTCGCGGTCGTGCGGCGCGCGGAACAGGTCTTCCGACACCCAGGGCCGGTACACGTTGAGGTTGCTCTCAACAGGGTAAAAATTGATCGACGCCGGGTAATAGGAAATGGAGATGAACTCCATCACCTCGCGGAATGCATTGAGCGCCCATTCCAGCTTTTCCACTTCGTAGAACTCCGGGCCCCGGGTGATTTCTTTCGCCCGCTCAACTTTTTTCGCATGGTGCGGAATGTCCACGTAGGTGTACTGGATGAACCCTTCCTTGAGCTGGCGCTCCTCGTCGGTCAGTCCCTCTTTCTGCTCTTTTTCCATCAGGCGCATCAGACGACCCTGTATACGCTCCCGGACAAACTCCAGATAATTCTGGGTGAAATAATGGTCGAACGCCTCGACGTTGATGTCTTTCAACACGGTGGGGATGCCGTTCTGGCGGAGAACCGCCGCCAGGCTGGGCAAAGCCAGGTAAGGGGCTGTAGGCACCCATTCCGGCGGAAAAATGAGCATCACTTTTTTATTCATGGCCTGTCGGAATGTATGAAAATCCAAACCGCCCCGCGATCGGGCGCCGACCGGAAAGGATAGGTTTATCAAGTGATTCCACTTCCTATTTTGTGTCGGCCATATGCTATCATATTTGGAAGATCAATTCTGACCGGATATGGAAATTTCATGGAATTTTCCGTGTCCCCCGGTCCCCGTCGGGCCGTGGCCAATCCCCTGTCCCCGCACCGGGTTTTGATTCCGGCGGGCCAAGCACTTGTGCTAGGATGGGTTTTATCGAAGAGTCCCGAGTTAACGGTTTGTTTTGGGTTCCGTTTACGTCCCGAAGGGCGTCGGGCCGCAGGCCGGATCCGAAACCGGCAACACCCGCAAAGAGGAGTGGAAAACAGAATCATGGCAGGAAACGATACCAGCCCCGAAATCAAAGCCAAGATCATGCTCGACGAAGCAAATCTGGCATTTTGTGAAACCGCCGAACGTAAAGATGAACCGGGCAACCGCAACAAGGAAGGCTCCGCCTGGGAACAAGGCAAGATGGACGGCGAGTTCGACGAAGAGGATTACGAACGCATCCTGGAATTGCAGTTGGAGGCGGCCAACATCTGCGACACGCACCCGGAGTTGGAGGACAAAACGTCGGAACTGTTCCAGAAAGTGACCGCGGACAATGCCGAAGAGATCATCAAGCAGATCACGGAGGATCCGGACGTCCGCGATCTGGCGCGCATCGCCGTCACCATTTTTCTTCTGCGGTTCCCAACGGTGCAGTCGTTTGTCAACAAGGGACACCCGCTGGTGCTGGCCACGGACGAGTACATGCTGGAAAACGCCGACGCGCAGAACTGGCACGATTACAAGAACATCGCCCGGGACATGGGCTGGGACCCCGCCGATTGAGCGCCAACCCGCCATCGTGGTTTCCGCTTTAGCATAGGACCGTCATGTCGCTCCGCTACCGCCTCAACAAAGAAAGATTCAAGGGCAAAAAACTGCCCCCGAAAATCCGCACGAACGAAGACCACGTCTCCGAGGATCAGCGCGGCGACCTGACTTCCAGCGACATGGAGTTCGAAGCGGTCCGCCGTTTCAAGGACGCGGTGAAGAAACCCATCGAGGAATCGGAATTCTCCCGCCGCGGCCTGTTCTCGCACCTCAACCGGTTGAAAGAGTATTCGGACGAGTCCGAACGCCTCGAAGCCGAAAAAAATCCCGCCAAAAAGAAAAAACGCAAGAAGAAGAAAAAAGCAAAAGCTGAAGAAGGGGTCGAGATTGGTGAAACGGGAGTCGCCGAGGCGACCGTAGATGGGGAAACGGAGGAAGCTGTCGCGGACGCCACGTCAGAGCCTGCATCCGATACGGCGGTCGAAGAAGAACCCAAACCGAAAAAAGGATTCTTCCGCCGGGTGAAGGAATACTTCTACCCTTCCCTCGAATTCGAGCAGGCCAAGCCGAAGCCAAAGCCCAAACCGGAAGCCGCGCCGAAGCCCGCCATCGCCGCCGAACGTGACTCCGCGGACGGCGCGCCCACAGCCGCCGATGCCGGAGACGCGACTGCGGAATCGGCGGAACTGGAAGCGCACGACGCGTCAGCGGAGATTCCACCGGAGGAAGACGAGGAGCGCGATCCGGACGACAAGGAAATGGACCGGCGCTACATGCTCCGCCAGAGTGTCCACTTCTTCGCCAAGCCTACTGTAGACAACATCCAGGGCAAGATCGACAAGGTCAACACCGCCTTCGACCGCATCACCAAGCGCCCGCCGCTTCTGCGCCCGCCGGGGGCCATCTCCGAGCGCGAGTTCCTGAATGCCTGCACGCGGTGCAGCGACTGCGTCAACGCCTGCCCGAAGGACGCCATCCTGAAGGTGCCGAAGAAGATGGGCTTCCTCATCATGGACACGCCGTACATCGACCCGGCCAAGGTGCCCTGCGTCATGTGCGACGGCCTGCCGTGCATCGCCGCCTGCGAGGAAGGCGCGTTGTTGCCGGTGCCGGGCGGCCCGCGCGACGTCGAGATGGGATACGCTATTCTGGACAAGAAAAAGTGCCAGGCCTACGGCGACAGTTTCTGCCAGCAGTGCCTGATCGACTGCCCCATTCCGGGCGCCATCACGCAGGACCGGGAGAGCCGGCCCACCATCCACAAGGACGTGTGCACCGGTTGCGGCGTGTGCGTTCGGTCCTGCGGCACGGTGAACATTCCTGTCGCCATCAAGGTGAAGCCGCAGATGGTCATCGAGTACCAGCAGCGCAAGAAGGAACGCGAGAAACAGAAAGCGGAGCTCGAAGCCCGGCGACAGCAGTTGAAAGCCGAGCAGGCCCGGCAGGAGACCGCCACCGCTACCGAGGAACCTCCGGAGGAAAGCGGGGAGGATTCCACCGCGCCGGACGAACCCCGTTCCGAGGAATCGTGAGCTCACCCCCGAACTCCGGCAATTATCCCCTTGCAACCGCGCGGCAATTTGAGTAACTTGTTGGCTTCCATTTTTCAACCGTTTAAACCGATTCCACCACCGCTTCCATGACCCAGAAATTCGTAAGGACCCACCATTGCAATGAATTGCGCGAGGGCGACCTCGACAAAACCGTCACCCTGTGCGGCTGGGTGCACACTCGGCGCGACCACGGCGGACTCATTTTCATCGACCTGTGGGACAAGCGCGGCCTCACGCAGGTGGTGCTGAATCCGCAGATCGACCAGCTCGCCCACCAGGAAGCGCAGTCGCTCCGCGGCAACTACGTCATCGCCGTCACCGGCACCGTGAGAAAACGTCCGGAAGGCATGGTGAACCCGAAGCTGGAAACCGGCGCGATCGAGGTTTATGTCGCCGACCTCGCCATCCTGAACAAATCCGAGACGCCGCCCTTCCCCGGCTGGGAGGAAGCGGAAGTCTCCGAAGCCCTGCGCCTCAAACACCGTTACCTGGACCTGCGCTCGCCGGAACTGCAACGCAATCTCAAGACGCGCTACGACATCACCCGCGTGGTGCGCAACGTCCTGCACGAAGCGGACTTCACCGAAGTCGAGACGCCCATGCTCACCAAGAGCACGCCGGAAGGCGCGCGCGACTACCTGGTGCCGAGCCGCCTCAACCCGGAAAAGTTCTATGCCCTGCCGCAGTCACCGCAGTTGTTCAAACAGATTCTGATGGTGTCCGGACTCGACCGTTATTTCCAGATCACCAAATGCTTCCGCGACGAAGACCTGCGGCAGGACCGCCAGCCGGAGTTCACGCAGATCGACATGGAAATGTCGTTCATCGACGAGCCGCAGTTGTTCCAACTGATCGAGTCGATGATGAAGGCGATTTATAAAGAGGTGAAGGGCATCGACATCCCGACGCCGTTCCCGATTTTGAAATACCAGGACGCGATCGACCGCTACGGCTCGGACAAGCCGGACCTCCGGTTCGATCTGGAGATTGTCGATCTGTCGAAAGAAGTCGAAGGCACCGATTTCAAAGTGTTCGCCGAGGCGCTCAAGAACGGCGGCCAGGTGCGCGCGCTGAATGCCAAGAAAAGTTCGGAAGCGCTGTCGCGCAAGGTGCTCGACGACCTGACCGAAGTCGCCAAGACCTACGGTGCGAAAGGCATGGCGTGGATCAAGGTCAACGCCGACGGGTTGCAGTCGCCCATCGCCAAGTTCTTCAAGAAGGAAATGCTGGACGCGATGATGGCGAAACTCGGCGCGGAGGTGGGCGACACCATCGTCTTCGCCGCCGACACGCCGCGCATCGTCGCCGACTCGCTGGCGCACCTGCGCCTCGCCATCGGCAAGCATTTGAACCTGATCGACACCAGCCTCATCCGCTTCGCGTGGGTCACCGAGTTTCCACTGCTGGAATGGGACGAGACGGAAAAACGCTACGTCGCCATGCACCACCCGTTCACCTCGCCCATGGACGAAGACCTGGGCAAGATGGAATCGGACCCGGCAGGCATGCGGGCGCGGGCGTACGACCTCGTGCTGAACGGCAGTGAGATCGGCGGCGGCAGTATTCGTATCCACAACCAGGACGTGCAGAAAAAGATGTTCGGCCTGCTCGGCATCGGCAAGGAAGAAGCGCAGGTGAAGTTCGGCTTCCTGCTGGAAGCGTTGCAGTACGGCGCACCCCCGCACGGCGGCATTGCGTTCGGACTGGACCGCATCGCCACGATCCTCTGCGGCGCGGCGAGCATCCGTGACGTCATCGCCTTCCCCAAAACGCAGAAGGCGACGTGCCTGATGACGCAGGCTCCCTCCGCCATCGACCCCAAACAACTGAAAGAACTGAAACTCAAGTTCGACCTCTCCTGACCCCCAGCCACGCCGGAAGGGAGATGGCTACTGCTCCGTAGTCACGGCGATGGTTTGTGGGCGCGGACTGCGTCCAAGGCAGATGGCTACTGCCCGGTGGTCACAGCGACTACTCATGGGCGCGGGCTGCGTCCGCCGCTCCAGCCCTATTCAAAACACGAATGAATTCATCAGACTTTAAAATTTCAATGAAGTTTTTTAGGCAGTTGCAGTAAGCGCCTTCAATAGCTTCTTCGATGAAACGGCTTGACCGTCCTGAAGTAACAACCATGTGCTCACCAGTCACCCTGGCAGCCCACAAAATTCCCTGAGTTTCAGGCTTTATTAATGCAAGATCAAGTACAACAATTCCACGTTCGTATAGATAATAGGTGATGTCGGTAATTTCACTTGTTTGTTCGGAGTGAGCTACAACCAGGTTCACACCCAATTGTAAAAACTCTCGTTTAGTCACCTTGGGAGAATTCGAAACGAACCCACTTTTCCGCAATAAGTTTGTCAGATCATTCTTCAGTATATCCAAAGGATGGGTTTGTTCATTAAAACCAACAGGTACTTTTCGCCTAAGTGGGTCCGCCACCACATCGAGCCGACCAGCATGAGTAGACTTGCGATGATCCCTGAAGAAACCAATCTCCAGCCCAGCACCAACATAAGTCATAGTACTGTCAAGGGATTCACGACAAACAAAAAGTATAGGATAATGATTACCAATGACATGGTCCTTCCAGTAAGCTTTCCCATTGCATGCAGGAACAGAAACTGCAACAAGAAGCACAACCAAATTTCGACTCAAATTTCCTTCAAATAGAGACAGAGACATTAAACAGTTTTGTTTAAAATGGAAATAGCGGTTGAAAACCAAAATCATATTTCCTTAGCCTGAAAGTGATAGGCTTAATTACAAACTCCTCACCGTTTATTAACATAGGAGGAATTTCTACAGTAAACCCATCAATCATACTGGTTGCAAGTGGTGGCAAAACTACACGAATACTAACAGGCCCCTTAAATTTTGATTGGAACAAAACCTGAGAGGTAAATGAGGAAAATTTAGCTTGGTTAAAAAACCTATAGGGTTCTGCCGGTTGAGTGAGCGGGGTTAAAAAAATTTCATCATGATGCACTTCACTTAAATCCTGACTTTCCAACATGATTTGATCAGATTCAAATTGCCACGACAGGTTTTTCCGAAAAAAAACAAACACGAAACCAGACAATGTAGCCTTATCTTCGTAAGTTTTTTTTGCTCCTAGAAAATGGCCTGAAATTTTAAAATCACTCGCTTCCACCCAAAATTTTTTTTCGCCCTTACTATCGTAAAACCATAATCCCTTGTCATACAATGGGTGCTCCTCATGACTATTTCGGGATCTAGTCAATTCTATTGTTTGAATAGGCAGCCTTTGGTTATCCGATAAATTTAAAATTGGAGGCAAATGTAACGTTAAGTTTTCAGGGCTAAATTCTTTCTGAAATACAGTAAAATATGCGGTATCAAAAAAGGTCAGGGGAACAACCTCTGCGAGGCGAAGGTTTTTGTTTTTGTTGGCGGGGCCAAAGTGTGTCAACAATAAATGCTTTGCGGTCACTTTGCGCTTGCTTCCTGTGCTGTGATCGGTCACATAAAATGAGTCCGAGGTAAATTGTACTTTTACCTCCCTAGGAAACATGGCTCTAAAACTTAATTCTAATTTATGCTGGTCTTTTATTCGGACAGTTATGCCCAAAAGTGCTGAGTGAGGGGCGCGAAATATTATTGTATTCCGAGGTCCTAAATAGCTCCCAAAATAACCATGGGTTCCAGCAACATCAACTAGGAAGAAGGAAAACGAACTGGGAAGGAATCTTATAGTCGGCGTGGGTTGGCCTTCATGATCGTACGAAGGCTTGTAATAGCTACCATAAGGAAAAAGGCAAGAACTCAAAACCACGGTAATTCCAAGGAGACTGAGAACTCTCATTAAGAAATTCATGGCCTTAACCTTTAATCAGGAAATGCAAACACCTGATATTCAATATAATCCATTTTTTTCACCTGCCATATCAAAACATCTTAAACCATCCAAAACTTAAAACTTCTCAAACAATTATTATTTTGTTTTGAGCGAGTTTACCTTCATCTATAAGGTAACAGGCCAACTCATCGTAACTCTATGATGGGCCTACCAATTCACCGTGAAATCCTTATAATGGGGCCGCGTCCCGACCGCATCCGTTATCCCGCATGCAGAAGGAGTGTCCCGATGAAATCCCGAGTCCCTTTTAAAATCGTCTGCCTTCTCGGCATTCTCCCGTTCTGGCTGTCCTGCGCACAGACCGGACCGTGGATGGCCCACAAAGGTTCCTCATCTTCCGCCATGACGGAAACTTCCAAACCGAAAACCGAAACCGTCAAACCCAATCCGAAACCGGATTCCGTCGCGGCAATCAAGAAAAAGTTTCCCGGCGATGAAGCGTTTGAGAAGAAACCACAGGAATCGTTTCCACCATCGAAGCCAAAAATAGAAAAACCCGAGCACCCCGCGATCTCTGCCGAAACACCGTCGTTTGAAGAACCCCAGTTTGAGGAACCCGCAGTGCATGCCCCGGGCGGCACCGAGGAGATCGGGTCCACCATGCCCTTGTATGAAGACACGGCCAAGCAGCAGAAAGGCTTCGTGGTGACGAACGTGTTTTATGGCACCACGCGCAAGTACACCGGCGTGAAGATCTCACCCAAGTTTTACGGCGGAGACGCGGGGAACGAACTGGAGTACGGCATCGCCACCATCTCCGTCCCCACCGACCCGAAGATGCGCAGCAAGGGAAGCCTGACCACGCCGCTGACTGTATTTGAGGTGCAACTGGAAAAGGAAGATCCGAAGAAACACGTCATCCTCACCAAGGCGGGACGGTTGAGCAAGGAAGTGTTTCTGGAGCGGCTGAACGGAAGCCTTAACGAACACCCGGCAATGCTGGTGTTCGTGCACGGATTCAACAACACCTTCGAGTACGCCGTACAACGCGCCGCGCAGCTGGCTTATGACCTCGAGTTCGACGGCACGTCGGTGGTGTTCAGCTGGCCGTCGAACGGGCAAGCCCAGGATTACATCAAGGATGCCAACCGCATCCGGGCCGCGGCAATCGACCTGCGCCATTTCCTGAAAACCCTGCACAAGGGCACGCATGCGAAGTCGGTGTACCTGGTGGCGCACAGCATGGGGAGCGTGGCGCTCACCAATGCCCTGCATGACCTCGCGCTGGAGATGAAGGAACAGGAAAGCCCGATCTTCAGCGAAGTCATCCTCGCCGCGCCGGATATCGATCAGATCGAATTTGAAAAATTGTTCGCCGAGTTCAAACGCATCACGGCCCGCACCACGCTGTATGCGTCGAGCCGCGACCAGGCGCTCATCATTTCGCGGGAAGTGAACGGGTATCGGAGGGCGGGCGATTCCACGGGCGGCATCCTCACCCTGCCGGGGCTGGATTCGATTGACGTGTCGCGTCTGGACACCAACCTCATCGGCCATTCCTATTTCGGCGACAACAAATCGGTGATCTCGGACATCTACCGGCTGATCCGCGGCAGTCCCATATACCAGCGCGGCAAGCTGGTGAAACGCACGCTCAAGGGTCTGACCTTCTGGGAGTTTATTCCCTGAAATATTCCTCCCAAATAAAAAAGCCGCCCCGTTTGGGACGGCTTTTTTAATTCAATGCGTGGTCATTGCCCCGCCTGCTTGCGCTTGACGAGTTCTGCGGTGATGAGATCGGCGATATTCTGGTGGGCGTGTTCGATGGCGACATCCAGCGGTTCCTGGTTGCTGCCGTTTTTGGCGCGCAAGTCGATGCCTTTTTCGATCAACGCATTGGCGACGCTGTAATTCCCCTTTTCAGCCGCAACGTGCAGAAGGCTGCCTTCCGGCACCTGCTGGTTGGGATCGGCCCCCTTGTCTATCAGCATTTCCGCCACCGTGCTGTGGTTGGAATCGACCGCATAATACAAGGCCGTTTTGCCCGCCTTGTTTTTGCGATGCACATCCGCACCGCGGTCCAGCAGCACCCGCACCACGTGAAAGTGCCCTTTCTGCGCGGCGATGTGAAGCGGTGTGTCTTCGGCCTGCGGCGGTCCGTATAAAGGCGCGCGGTGGGTGAGCAGGACCTCGACGATGCGGTCATTGCCCTGGCGCGCGGCGGCGATGATGGGCGACGGGCCCGGAGGGTTCACCGACGCCCCTTTCTGGATCAGGTATTTCACCATCTCCGTTTCGTTCCCCAGCACCGCCAGGTACAAGGGCGTGTATCCTTTTTTGTCGGCCAGGTCGACCGCCAGCTTGCGGTTGAGGAGACCGAGCGCCACACGCTGGCGTCCGTTGAGCGCGGCATGATGCAGGGCGTTGCGTCCGTTGTCGTCGATGGCATTCAGGTCCGCGCCGTTTTCCAGAAGAATCCGCATTACCATCTCGTTGCCTTCAAACGCGGCGTGATGCAGGGGCGTGCGCTTGTCGTTGTCGCGCGCGTTCACGTTGGCGCCGCGGTCGAGCAGAATGCGCGTGACTTCCTCGCGGCCTTTTTCGGCGGCGAAGTGGAGCGCGGTTTTTCCTTCCGTGCCGGGCTTGTTGACCTCGACGCCCTCATTCAGATGACGCCGCACTTCCTTCTGGTTGTTGTAGACGACCGCCTGCTCCAGCGACTTGGTCGGCAGAATCATGCACCCGGCAGACAACCCCATAATTAAAAAAGTATGGGTTTGACAAGATAACGAATATGAAACTTCATAAAAAACCTGACCTGATTGAAGATTGAAAAATTATAAATGACAAAAACAGTCCACATTACCTTTATGTGAACCGTGACCATGATTCAAAAACGGTAATTTGAGACAAATGCAACAGAGCAACTAAGACCGCTCAAACATTTTATCCAATAGAAAGAGGTTGCGAAAGCAAACCGGGATTCTATTGTGTGAGGTTTTCCATTCTCAACGTGATCTCCCTGTTTATCAATTCCGCCAGTCTCTGGTAACCATGTTCCAATGCCACATCCACCGGCTCCTGGTTTTCATTGTTTTTGGCGCGAAGGTCGATCCCATTTGCAATCAAGGTCTCCGCAATTCCAAAACTTCCTTTTTGAGCGGCAAGGTGGAGCAAACTGCCTTCCGGAACCGGCTGGTTGGGGTCGGCCCCATTTTTAAGAAGCAGGTCCACTATCGAATGGTTTTCCGCCTTTATGGCATGATACAGCGCAGTTTTGCCTTCATGATCCAACCGTTTTACGTCCGCCCCATATACGATCAACAGGCCCGCCAGTGAAGAATATCCTTTGCGCGCCGCAATATGCAGGGGAGGTTCCTCGGTATTCGCCGGACCATCCACCTTGGCACCGTGATAAAGCAGGGCTTCCGCCACCCAGAAATTACCCCTCTTTGCGGCCGCAATAAGAGGAGACGGTCCTGGCGGATCGACCGATGCGCCTTTCTCAATCAATAATTCCGCCAAATCCGCTTCATTGGCCTGGCAGGCCAGATACAACCCGGTGTAACCCGCATCATCGGGAAGTTCCAACGGCAATCCACGGTCGATCAAACTCCGCACGGTGTTTTTCGATCCGCCCAGCACCGCATGATGGAGCAGATTACGTCCTTTATCATCGGTCGCGGCGAGATCGGCTCCGTTTTTGAGCAGAATTTCCAGCACTCCCTGATGCCCCCATAATGCCGCAAGGTGCAAGGGGGTGCGTTTCTGATAATCCCGCGCGTTCACATCGGCACCGCGGCGCAACAATATCCGTGTTATTTCCTGCCGTCCTTTAATAGCGGCAAGGTGGAGAGGCGTCAGACCACCGTTGTGAGGTTGATTGGGATCGTCTCCTTCATCCAGAAAACGGTGGACCACGTCCTGATCGTTATAGTCAATGGCCTGCCTTAAAGTGTGGCTGGGCAAAAACATACAGTTCCCAACCAGCAACAAAAGCATAAGGCTGGCAACAAGCCGGAAGGAAAAGCGAGGAGGAACCTTCATGATGTGTTCTGCCCGGAAATCAGGATGGACCGTCCCGGAGCCGGCACCATCGGGTTGGGTATCCGCGTGGCCGGGGCCACGGCCGGGAATGCAAATGAAATCGAAGAAGACGCCGAAACGGCGCGGCCGCCCGGAAGCTGGACGGCAAGAAGTAAACCTGTAAGCCGGGTTCTGTTCTCCGTGCCGGAGCACGGAGCGATGATCATCAATCTAGGCCTGCCGTTGCCGGCAGGCTCGAGCGATCAACCCGAAAGCATCGGACGGGCCGCCCTCAAGCGCTTTCCTATTTGATCTTGCTCCGGATAGGGTTTGCCAGCTGCCGCCGTCACCGGCGGCACTGGTGGGCTCTTACCCCACCTTTTCACCTTTGCCGCCGCGGGTCGCCCCGCGGGTGGGCCGTTTGTTTTCTGTGGCACTTTCCTTAAGGTCGCCCCCACTCCGCGTTACGGAGTATCCTGCCCTGTGGAGCCCGGACTTTCCTCCCTCCCGCTGGCGCGGGACGGCGATCATCCGGTTTACTTCGACACCGCCGTTTCGGTTTCCTCTTCTTCCGGTTTGGGAATGTAATACAGGTACCGGTCGCAGAACTGGCACTGGTGAATTTTGTCGGGAGACGTCCGCACCTCCAGAGCCACCTGCGGCTGAATCTGCTGGTGACACCCCTGGCACACCTCACCTTCGACGGTCACCACTGCCACGCCGCGGGCCTTGCGCAGTTTTTCGTACAACATCGCCATTCTGGCATCGACGGATTGAGCCGCCTCCTGGCGTTTGTCCTGCAGTCCCTGCAACTCGGTCCGGGTGCGGTTCAGCTCTTCTTCTTTTTTCTTTTTGTAATCTTCGAACTTCTTGCGTTCGCCATTGAACTCATTTTCGAGGTCCGGGATCTGCGCTTCCTTCTCCTCGAGCGCCTCCATGACCTCCAGCTCTTTTTCCTCGATACCGTCGATCTTGCCCTTGATGGCATCCACTTCCGCGAGGATGGCACTGTATTCTTTGTTGGTTTTCACCGTGGGAAGCTTGGCCTTGGTTTTCGCGATACGGTCCTGCTCCGCCTGCACATCCTGCTCGCACTGCTTTCGCTTCTTCTTGAGCTCTTCGATTTCCTGCTGGAGGGTGTTCAGTGCGCCTTTTTTTCCTTCCAGTTCCTTCTCCCCCGCCGCAACCTGTTTGGGGATGAGGTCCACCAGTTCCTGAATTTCGGCGATTTCGTTGTCCATCTGCTGGATGGTGACCAGTTTTTGCAATTGAGGGTTCATGGAACGCCGTATTTATGGGTATTTAACGAGTGTCTGTCTTGGGATCAAATTTAGCACGCCCCTTGCGGGCATTGCAACTTATATCCCGGAAGCGGGGATTCGGAACCGGATCGGGGGAACTGGAGACGGGGATACGCCGATGTCAGGCTTTTTTCGCACGCTTGGAGCGGGTTTCCCAGAACACCAGAAACACGCTGGCAATGAAGATGGAGGAATACGTGCCAATGGCGATGCCCACCAGAAGAGCGAAGGAGAAGTCGTGAATGATCTCGCCGCCCAGAAAAAACAGGGCCAGCACCACGAGCAGGGTCGTGCCGGAAGTCAAAAGCGTGCGGCTCAGGGTCTGGTTGATGCTGGTGTTGATAAGGGAAGCCAGCGTTTCCTTGCCGCGCCGGCGGGTGTTCTCGCGGATGCGGTCGAACACAACGATGGTGTCGTTCAACGAATAACCGATGATGGTCAGGAAGGCGGCGACGAT
>NZ_HG422173.1:1695508-1715296 GCF_000341545.2 Nitrospina gracilis 3/211 | reverse complement strand
CGGAAAACGCCCCCATCGTGATGGTGACGTCATGGATGAGCGCGATGATAGCGGCGATCGCATACTGGAACTCAAACCGCCAGGAGATGTAAATGACGATGCCGATGATGGCATAGATGATGGACAACACCGCCTTCTGCCGGAGGTCCTGGCCCACCTTGGGGCCGACCATCTCCACGCGCTCCACCTCGATTCCGGTGATGCCGAGGCTTTTTTCCAGTGCGCTGGTCACCTGCGAGCCGATTTCCTGTAACTGTTCTTCCGAACCTTCAAGTTGAATGAGGATATCGTTCTTTGTGCCGAATTCCTGGATGGTGCTGTCGCCCAGTCCGACATCCTTCAACCCGGCCCGGATGCTGTCGATGGAGGGCGGCGTGGCAAAGCGCAACTGCACCAGCGTGCCGCCGGCGAAGTCGATGCCGTATTTCAGCCCACCATGCACGGCAATGGAAGCGAGGCTGATCAGGATCAACAGGCCGGAAAAAATCATGGCGCCCTTGATCTTGCCCATGAAGTCGAATCGGGTTTCTTTTTTGATCAGTTCCATATGCCTGCCTGGGTCTCTCTAGCCGATGCTGAGGGTGTTGATCTTTTTCCGCGCCATGGCGGAATCGAAAACGGTTCTGCTCACAAACACCGCAGTGAACATGCTGGCCGCGATGCCGATGCACAGAGTGATGGCGAAGCCCTTGATCGGCCCGGTTCCGAACTGGAACAGCACGATGGCGGCAATGAAGGTGGTGACGTTGGCATCCACGATGGTGCTGAGTGCTTTGGCGAATCCCGCCTCGATGGCGGCACGCACGGGTTTGCCGATGCGGATTTCCTCGCGAATGCGTTCAAATACCAGCACGTTGGCATCGACCGCCATGCCGACGGTCAGAATGATGCCTGCGATGCCCGGCAATGTGAGCGAAGCGCCGAAATAGGCGAGCGCCCCCAGCAACAAAACGAGGTTCAGGAACAGCGCGGTCACCGCGATCACGCCCGAAAGGCGGTAGTAGATCATCATGAAAATCAGCACCATCACAAAACCGGCAGCGATCGAGGTCACGCCCGCTTCCACCGAGTCGCGGCCGAGGGACGGGCCGATGGTGCGGTTTTCGAGTATGATCACCGGCGCCGGCAGCGCGCCGGCGCGAAGTGCTATGGCCAGGTCCCGCGCCTCGTTGGTGGTGAAACGTCCCGTGATCTGGGCGCGGCCGCCGGGAATCTCTTCACGAATCACCGGCGCGGAATAGACGTTGTTGTCGAGAACGATGGCGACGCGCTTGCCGAGGTGATCCTTTGAAAGCTGGTAAAACTGCTGGCCGCCCAGGCTGTTGAAGGTGAGCGCGACATACGGTTCGTTGAACTGGTTGTCGAAGCGGACTTCCGCGGCGGTGAGGGTGTCGCCCGTCATGATGGGGCGTTCCTTTATGAGATAGGGCTCTTTCGTCACCTCACCGGTTTCCTCGTTTTCGATGCGCTGGTACAGCACCTCACTCCCCATGGGGGCGCCTTCATTCAGAGCCTGCTGGGGACTCATCGACTCGTCCACGGCCTTGAACTCCAGCCGCGCGGTCTTGCCGATCAGGTTGATGGCCCGCTCCGGCTCCTCGATACCCGGCAATTGCACCAGAATGCGCCGCTCGCCCTGCACCTGAATGGCGGGTTCGGAGACACCGAACTGGTCCACGCGGTTGCGGATGGTCTCCAACGCCTGCTGGACCGCATTTTCCTTGATGAATTTGATTTCTTCCGGCGTGACCTGGTAGATCAGTTCCAGCCCGTCCCGCTCCGTGCCCAGCAGTTTCATGTTCGGGTAGCTCTTGACTGCTTCGGTGGTGGTGGGGGCGTCGATCGTATCGACCAGGATGATGTGGACGGTCATGTCCTCCTGCAGGGCAAACACACGTTCGAGTTCGATGTCCTCATCCTGCAGGGCGCGCTTGATGTCGTCGGCCCTCTGCTCGAGGGCACTTTCCACCGCCTTCTCAGTCTGCACCTCCAGCACGAGGTGCATGCCTCCCTGCAGGTCGAGCCCGAGGTTGATCTTCTCATCCACCGGGTACGCCAGCCAAACCGCGCCCAAAAGCACGGCAAAGATCAGCGGGATTTTCCATTTGAGGTCGCGAAACATATCAGGCCGTCAGAAACTCACTCTTGGTCTTTTTCGTCTTTGTCTTTGTCTTTGTCTTTATCTTTGTCTTTTTTGCCTTCGGGGCGGGATTCGCTCGTGCCTTTGACGCGGCCGATGGCGGAACGCTCGATCTTGATGCGCACGTTGTCCGCGACCTGAAGTGTCACCACATCGTCCTTGATCTTCTTGATGGTGCCGTGAATGCCGCTCAGGGTGATGATGTTCTCGCCTTCCTTCAGTTCGTTGAGCATCTGGCGGGCTTTGGCTTGCTTTTTCTGTTCCGGGCGAATGAGCACGAAATAGAAAATGAGGAACATGATGATGAGCGGCGGCAGAAACGAAAGCGCGCCGCCGGGCGGCTCGGGTTGCTGCCCTTCCGCCTGGGCAACGAGAATGTGGATCCAACCTAAATCAGGCATGGTGCCGGACCTTCCTTATTGATATGAAAGTGGTGGACAGGATACAGAGAACCTGGAAGTGGACGCCCGGGATACGCCCTTTGTAAAACGTCCCTGCCTTTTATACGAAAAAACAAATATTTGAACCGGTGGGACCCAATCGGTGCCAGAAGTGTTGCTTCTATCAAATCCATAAAAATTTGTCAAACTTTTCACAGAAACTCATCGGCCCGGAAAAAGCGTCCAAGCGGGCTCCGATCGGTTGTGGAACTTCCCTCAACTCAATAAAAAGGCATCCCCTTTTCCTTCTCCCCGGTCAGTTTCACGTACAGCGCGTGGAACTCCGGGGTGGTCAGCTTGGGATCACGCAACTGCTCCAGTTGTTCAGGGGTGATCTTGGTCTCGGATTTGGCGTCCCAGGCGGAAGTGGCCACGGCCACGTAATGCGGCGGATTCAGGCGCTGGAAGATGAGGCCGTCGATATTGTCATTGTACTTGAGGGCGAACTCGATGGCCCAGCGGGCGTCTTCCGCACTGAGGCCGCCGCCGATGGCGATGTTGGTCGGCGGATGCCCGCCGCGCGGCCGCCAGAACTGGATAGTGTGGCCGAGCACCTTGATGTGTTTGTCCTTGAGCACCTGCCACAACTGCTTTTTGTTCTTCTTGTGCTTGAACTCCAGCCAGATTTCCATGGTGCAGATGGTGGTTTTGTCGATGGGGCAGTTCTTGGGTGCCCCGCCTTTATAAAACTTGCTGCTGGTTTTGAAATCGTCCCCCGCCCACGCCGGGCCAGCCAGGGCCGACAGGATCAATCCACAGGTAACCCAACACCACGTCCAACGCATCTTCATAATGCTCGTTCCTTCAATTTCCGGTCTGTAAATAATTTTATGAAAAGGAATTGTATCCCAAGGCCCGGCCCCGTCCAAGGACTGGATCCGATGCAAATTCAAAAAACCGGTCTTTTTTGCTTATTCCGACAAAAAAACCCTCAAGTTTTCTCACAACCTGCCGTAAAGCAGAGATAAGGGAAGATTTTATCCACATTTAAGGACCCGCATCATGGTTGATTCCGTAAGCACCTCAACTGCCGCCAGTACGGCGCCACAAGCGGTACAGACTTCCGCGGAGGCGTTGCAGCTGGCCCTCAAAGCCACGGAAGCACAGAGCCAGGCCCTGATCAACCTGCTACACCTGTCAGTCGGGGGCTCTCAGAACTCTTCGACGGGAAGCCTGATCGACCTCATCGTTTGAGGGCCCACCCCAACCTCACCGTTCGCCGAACCACGTCAGCACCGACTCCTGCTGTTCCGCGCTCAAAACCTCGTGCCGCGCTTTTCGGATGGCAGGCAGCAACTGCCGTCCGGTGACCACCTCTCCGTCCGGAATCCCTTCCAGCTTCGCATTTGGAAACACCACCAAAGACGCGATGGGCAGATCGCCCAGCTTGTTTTCGATGTGGTTGATGGCCTGCCGATTGCGCCACAGCGGGTTGTAAATGAGCCCGCCACCCATGCCGCGCACTTCCCACTCGCGTTGCCCCGCCTGCACGCGCACGCGGCCGGAATCGTTACGCTCATTGATGACAAACAGGCCGTACGGCGACACCACCAGGTAATCGATTTGAATGATGCCGTCTGGTGTGGGCACGGTGGCGTTTTCGATGACCCTGTACTCGTTGCCCAGTTGCCTCAGGACCGACACCACACTGGGACCGGGAACAAGGGTCCCCTTCCCTTTTTTAAGAAAAACCAGATTCCGCCTCCCACCAGCAATAAAACGAGAAGCGTTGAGATGGGTTCCATGCGTTTCCGGGCTTATTGATTGATGTCGCGCATGAGACGGGCGAGTTCGTCCAACTGCGCTTCCACTTTCGGTGGCGTGACCGGATGAAACACGTTCGCCCCTGCCGGCTCGGGAAACAGGGCAGCCAGCTTTGGGTTTGCGTCCAGTCGACTCCAGCGCGTGCCGTCGAGGGAAAACTCGTCGTCGCGGCGCAGTTTGCCCTGGCGGATGGCCAGCGCCAGCGCCCGCGTCGGCACGTTGCGCCACTGCCTGCGACCGCGGCGCACGGTGACGCGCTTTACAGGGTGATTGGATGCGGATGATTGGGTGTCGGTCATGACGGGATCCGTTTCGGCTGGGCGGCGGGGCGCGCCGCAGGGTTGAGGGATACCAGCAAACTGGGTTGTCTCTTGCTCACCGGCCCGCGAACGGGTCAGGGGGTTCCGAAAGGTTGAACGCGCCGCCTTGCACCTTAGGTTCCGCCATCGCTTCAGGTGCGGGTGCGGCTTCGAACTTCAGGTTGGAGGCCAACGGATACAACTGCGGTGCCGTGCGGCCGTGTGCTTCGGGCACATTCCCAAGCGCCTTGCGAAACCGGTTGAGCGCGGAGAGCGTCACACTGCTTCGTTCCGGCAGATTGCTCTGCACGGATTCGGCGGCACGCCTTCCGAACACAATGATATCAAGAAGCGAGTTGCCCATCAACCGGTTGGTGCCATGCAGGCCGCCGGTCACCTCCCCCGCCGCCCACAGTCCGGGACGCTCGGTTCTACATTGAGTGTCCACCTTCACCCCTCCATTCTGGTAATGGAGCGTCGGGTAGATGAGCACCGGCTGGCGGACGGGATCGATGCCGTACCGTTTGAACCGGTGGATGAGGCCGGGGAACTGTTTCACAAGCGTGCCCTCGCCTTTCAACAGATCGATCATCGGCGTGTCCAGCCACACGCCCTGGCGTCCGTGTGGGGTTGCTACAGCGCGGCCTTCCGCCGCTTCATTTATAATCGCCGCTGCGACCACGTCGCGGTAGGTGAGTTCGTTCACGAACCGCTCGCCCTTGGCGTTCAATATCTGCGCTCCACTGGCACGAATGGATTCGGTGACCAGTTGGCCCGCCAGCGCTTCCGGGTACGCCGCACCGGACGGATGGTACTGATAGCTTTCCAGGTGCACCAGCGAACAGTGCTGCCTGTAGGCGAGGATGAGGCCGTCGCCGGTCGCGCCCATGTGGTTGCTGGTCGGAAAATTCTGGAAACGCAACTGACCGCTGCCGCCGGTGGCGAGGATCACCGCCCGGGCCGACACGGTGGTGAGTTTTCCAGTCTCGGTATTCCACAACACCGCACCCGTCACCTGGCCGTTCCCGTCGTCGACGAGTTCCACCGCCGCTTCGTTCTCGAGAAATTTCGTACCGCCGCCCATCACCGCGTCGCGCAGGACGCGCATGATCTCGAGCCCGGTGTAGTCGCGGCACGCCATCACCCGCGGCACGGAGGTGCCGCCGCCCGCCTTCATGCGAAACAGGCCGTTGTCGCCCGGATCGAACATCACCCCCAACTGCACCAGCCACAGGATGCTGGGCGGCCCGGATTCGCACAGAATTTTAAGAAGATCGGGATCGTTCTTGCCGTGACCGCCGACGTAGGCATCGGCGAAATGGCGTTGTGGAGAGTCGTCGGGACCGAGCGCCGCCTGGATGCCGCCCTCGGCCATGACGGTGTTGGAGTCGCCCAGCCGGAGCTTGGTTGCCAGGTGCACGGTCAGCCCGGAGTTTTCGAGTCCCAGCGCCGCCGCCACGCCCGCACCGCCACCACCGATGATAAGCACATCGGTTTCAATGTCCACTTTCGGTTCGAAGCCGGCGGGCAGGGGACTGTCCGATTCCAGCAGCGCCGCCAGTTCCAGGGGAAACTCACCGCTGTTGGCATTGGCCCCCACCTTGACCTGCCGTTCGGCACCGACGTAATCCGGGTGGTGGGCGCGGATCAATCCATTCGCATCGTCCTCACTCAAGTCCGGAAAGTTTTCGTTCTTGCGCGCGGCACGGGTGCGGTTGACGTGTTCGATCGATTCCGCCGCCCAGTCCAAGCTCATGCCAACCTCCCGTTCGTGCGGATCTCTTTGGCGCGGGCGAGCCGTTCCTCGGGATCGGCGTTCATCAGGCAATCCCATTCGGCCTGCGCGCCGTCCACCTGCTGTGCCGCGATTTTTTCTTCCAGAGCCGCTGGGTCGGTGCCCATACCGAGGGAGCGCCGCACCCAGAGGCCCATGTTATGCGGCTTCACCTTGTCTTCGCACACCGCGCGGCACAGGCCACAGTGGATGCAGGTGGTGAAGTCTTCCGCCACCTGGTCGAACTCGCCTTTCTGCATGCGCAGGACCGATTCCATCACTGGGATCGACATCGGACACGCCACGGTGCAACTGCCGCACTTGGTGCAACGGTCGAGCGTCGGGTACGCGACACGCAGGTCGTCGGCCGTCGCTCCGGCTTTCGGTTCGACCGGCGGGATGGCGTTCACCGCGAAAGGAAACACCTGCATGCCGTCCTGCACCGGGCACATGCAGGCCAGGTCCGTGGTGCTGGGTTGACCGTCAGGCAGGCGCACTGTCACCGTGCAGGCTCCGCAGACGCCGCCGACGCATCCCGTCCGCACGAGTTTCCCCTGCCCCGCGTTCCACAACGCGTGCACGATGGTCTCTCCGGCACGGGCCTGGATCGGCTCGCGTCCGTTCCACAGGATTTGGACCATTTTGGTTTTCGGGGCCTCGGATTCGGCTTGGTCCTGAGTGCGGTCGTCCATGCAAGAACTCAAAAACGTTTTAGTTACACCATGTTATACCCAACCTTCCGGTACGCGCAACCGCGCCACGGTAACGGCATTCGCATTTGATTGCAACGCGAAACCTCCAGCCGTTTTCCGATTCGACCTTTATTTGCCGAGCTTTTGAATTTGTGCTATTTTAGCCGGGAAGAGTCAATTCATTCAGGAAGTTAAGCACATGTCCGGTCATTCCAAGTGGTCCACCATCAAGCACAAGAAGGGCGCCGCCGACGCCAAGCGCGGCAAGATCTTCACCAAACTGATTAAAGAAATCACCGTCGCCGCACGGCTGGGCGGGGGCGATGCCAACGCCAACCCGCGCCTGCGCACCGCCATCGCCGCGGCCAAAGAGCAAAACATGCCGCAGGACAACATCAACCGCGCCATCAAGAAAGGCACGGGCGAGCTGGAAGGCGCGAGTTACGAGGAAATCACGTATGAGGGATACGGACCCGGCGGCGTCGCCATCCTCATCGAGGTCATGACCGACAACAAAAACCGCACGGTCGGGGAAATCCGCGCCTTGCTTGGCAAGAACGGCGGCAATATGGGCGAGAACGGATGCGTCAACTGGATATTCGAGAAGAAAGGGTTGATCCTCGTCAAAAGCGACGCGATGGACGAGGACGCCATGATGGAACTGGCGCTGGAAGCGGGCGCGGACGACATGCAGAACACCGGCGAGCAGTATGAGATCACCACCTCCATGGAAAACTTCGAGACCGTGCACCAGGCGCTGAAAGACAAAAACGTTCCGACCGAATTCGCGGAGATCACCGCCATCCCGCAGAACACCGTGCCGGTGGACGAACAAAACGGACGCGCGGTCCTGAAACTCATGGACCTGCTCGACGACCACGATGACGTGCAGAAAGCCTATTCCAATTTCGACATCCCGGAAGAGGTGATGGCCGCCATCGACGAAAGCGCTTGACCGCCCGGACCTCTCCTCCCGGCGCGGAACGGAAACTCAACCTACGGGAAAACCACCCATGCGTGTTCTCGGCATCGACCCCGGCAGCAACTGCACCGGATACGGCATTGTCGAGTCGGGCCGCAACACCCTGAAAAGCATTCACTGGGGAAGCATCAAGTCCAAAAGCCGCACCCCCTTCCCCGACCGGTTGAAAACCATCTACGACGACCTCACCCGCGTCATCGGCGAGTACAAGCCGGAGATCGTCGCCATCGAAGATCTGTTTTTTGCTGTCAACGCCCAGTCCACCATCAAACTCGGGCAGACGCGCGGCGTGGCCCTGCTGGCGGCGGTCAACGCCAGCCTGACGGTCGCTGAATACACACCGCTCGAAGTGAAGTTGTCCATCGTCGGTTACGGACGCGCCGACAAAAACCAGGTGCGGGACATGGTCACCACCCTGCTCCGCCTCAAGGAAAAACCCGAGCCGTTGGACGCCTCGGACGCGCTGGCGGTGGCCATCTGCCACCTGCACAACCACGGAACCTCCAACCGATTGAAAGAAGCCCTGTCCTCTCGGAGATGAAACCATGATCGCGCATTTGAACGGCACCCTCGCCCGCAAGACGCCCGTTTCCGTGATCGTCGATGTGCACGGAGTCGGCTACGAAGCCTTCGTCTCGCTCAACAACTATTACGAACTGCCGGAGACCGGACAACCGGTGACGCTCCTCATCCACAGCTACCACAAGGAAGATACGTTCAAGCTCTACGGCTTCCTTCGCGAGGAGGAGAAACAGATTTTTGAAACGCTCATCGGCATCAACAAAGTGGGACCGAAGCTGGCGCTCGCCATCCTTTCCGGCATGCCGGTGGACGAGCTGATGGACGCCATCGCCAAAAACGACGTGGCCCGAATCAGCACCGTGCCGGGGGTGGGACGCAAAACCGCCGAGCGTCTGGTATTGGAATTAAAAGACAAGCTGGCGAAGATGGACAAGGTGTCGGGCGAAACGCCTGCTGCGGGCACGACGCACCGCCTGCTGGAAGACGCGCTCTCGGCGCTCATCAACCTCGGTTACAAAAAAGGTGACGCGGAGAAAGCGTTGAAACAGGTCTGGGAGGAACAGGCGGACACCCCGGCACTCGAAACCCTCATCAAGGAAAGCCTCAACCGCCTGTCCTGACCTCATGAGCATGGAACCCGACCGCGAAAATCCCGAAACCCGTTACACGCTGGACACGCAGGAAGCGCAGTTCGAAACCAGCCTGCGTCCGCGCACGTTCGCGGAATACATCGGGCAGGACAAGGTGAAGGAGAACCTCGCCATTTTCCTGTCGGCGGCGAAGATGCGCGGTGAGACGCTCGACCACGTTTTATTCTACGGTCCGCCGGGGCTGGGCAAGACGACGCTCGCGAACATCATCGCATCGGAAATGGGCGCGGCGCTCACCAGCACGTCGGGTCCGGTGATCGAGAAGTCCGGCGACCTCGCAGCGCTCCTCACCAATCTGCAGGAAGGCGACCTGCTGTTCATCGACGAGATCCATCGCCTGCCGCGCATCATTGAAGAGATTCTGTATCCGGCGATGGAGGACTTCAAACTCGACATCATGATCGGACAGGGCCCGAGCGCGCGTTCGATCAAGCTCGACCTGCCGCCGTTCACCCTGATCGGTGCGACGACGCGGGCGGGTCTTCTGACCTCGCCTTTACGCGACCGCTTCGGGGTGGTCCACCGGCTCGATTACTACACGCCGCAGGACCTGGAAAAAATCGTCCATCGCTCGGCGGAGATATTGAAGGTGGACATGACGGAAGACGGCGGGCGCGAGGTGGCGCAACGTTCGCGCGGCACGCCGCGTATCGCCAACCGCCTGCTCCGCCGCGTGCGCGATTACGCGCAGGTGAAGGGCGACGGCGTCATCACCGCCCCATCGCCGAACAGGCGCTGGCGATGATGGAAGTGGACCGCATCGGCCTCGACAAGATGGATCACAAACTCCTGCTCACGATGATCGAGAAATTCAAGGGCGGGCCGGTGGGCATCGACAGCCTGGCGGCGTCGATCAACGAAGAGAGGGATACCATCGAAGACGTGTACGAACCGTTTCTCATCCAGTGCGGCCTCCTGCACCGTACCCCCCGCGGCCGCGTGGTGACCGACGCCGCATTCCACCACTTCGGCCTCACACCGTCGTCCACCAACGACACGCCGCAAAAACCGCTGTTCTGATTTTTCCGAATTGATCTTCAGGTAAGGAAGCCGCGGGCAATCAGCCCCAGGCCTGGCGGAACCGTTCGAGGAAGGCGGGTTCCATCTTCGTCGTGCCCAGCAGGTCGGGCGTCTGGTGCGTGTTGAAGCCATGGAAGTCGCGGCTACCGGTGGCGATCATATCGTGGTCTTCCGCCAGCTTGAGGAAGTAACCGACCTTGCCGGTCTTCTCGTGGTAGGGATAGATTGCCTCCAATCCCATCAACCCCATCGCTTTCAATTCTTCCAGGCGCGGCGGGATGTCGTCGAAGCCGATGCCCTTGTCCGGGCGGTGGAGCGCGTAGGTGCGCTCACCGGGATGGGCGATGACCGGCACGCCGCCGCTCTCACGCATCAGCTTCAGCGCGTCATCGACGTGGATGTTTTCGCGCTGGACGTTGTACTGAACGAGGTATTTTTCGAACGCCTCGCCGGTATGCTTGACGATGCCGAGGCGCACCATCTCGCGGGCGAGATGCGGCCGCGCCAGCACGCCTTCCGCTGCTTTCTGCACGTTCTCAAAAGTGATCTGTCCCTGAAAGCGGTCCGGCACCACGCCGTTCAGCTTGTCGATCATGGTGCGCATGCGTTCCTCGCGTTGCGCTTTCATGGTCTCAACGCGGTCCCACAACTCGCTCCGAATGCTGGCGAGGTCCTTGAAATATCCGAGCACATGCAACTGCAGGTCACCGTACTTGACGGTCATCTCGATCCCCGGAAACACAATCAATCCCGCCTTTTCTCCAGCGTCGATGAATTCCGGGATCCCGGAGAAAGTATCGTGGTCGGTGAGCGACAGGATGGAGACGCCGTTGTGGCGGGCTATGTCGACCAGTTTCGTGGGCGAGAATTCGCCGTCGGAGTAGTTGCTGTGCATGTGAATTTCGAACTTTTCGGTCATGAAGTACCTGTGATGAGTCTGATTTCATGGTACCGCGTTTGGAAGCGGGGTCCAAATAAACCTCGGAGGGGTAGCGGTGGCGGCTATATATAAGATGCAGGAATGGGTTGAGAGGTTTGCCTTGAAGCCGAATTTCCGATACATTTAACCCGTTGATCCCGTTATGGAAACACCCTGCACATGCTGATGAGAATAGCATTGTCATTTATTTTAGCCGGGTTGGGCTGGGCGCTTGTTGCCTGCTCGCCCCTGCCGGAGTCGCACGCTTCGTCCCAAAAACTGCAACCCACTTCTTCCCAGCAGGAATTGCTGATCGTCTTTTCCGGCAACACGCTGGGCGAGTTGAAACCCTGCGGCTGTGCGAAGGAAGAGGACCAGGGCGGCATCGAACGCAGGATGGGATATCTGAAAAGCGTGGTTCCGGAGGGCCATGCCCTCCTGTTCGTCGATCTTGGCGACAACTTCAAGGAACCCACCCGGCAGGGCCGCATCAAGGCCCGTTACCTGATGTCCGCCATGGCGCGCATGGGCTACGACGCAGTGACGCTGGGCGACCGCGACCTGCTGTACGGTAACGAGTTCCTAAAAAAGCAGGAGGGCCTCCCGTGGCTCACCTCCAACATGCGGATCAAGGGCATGGACCCGCCGCGCTACCGCATCCAAACCTATGACAACGGCCTCAAAGTAGCGGTGCTCGCGGTGGCCGATCCGGACCTGTTCTACGTCTCCGGCCACAGTCAGATCACAATGCAGGACCCGGCGACAGCGGTGCGGGACCTTCTGCCGGAGATCGCACAAGGCGGACAGCCTGACGTCGTCGTCCTCCTCACTCACATGGAGCGCAAGAAGGCGCTCAAGCTGGTCGATATCGACGGGGTCGATGTCGTCATCAACGGCCACATCGAGGACGAATCGGACACAATCGACATGCAGGCGGTGCGGAAGGGTCAAAAGGTTTTCGCGCAGGCCGCGCCTTTGGGTCAGAAAATGGGAGAACTGCGCGTCACAGTCTACGGCGAAAAGAAAACCTATGAGCACCGCATGGTGCGGCTGGATTCGAAAATCCCGGATGACGCCGGCATGACCGCCCTGCACGACGAATACAACCAGGAAATTGAGGCCCTGTTCTTCGAGACACTGAAAGCCAAACGCGCGAAAGACCGCACGCAGGTGTACGCCACGGAATCGACGTGCAAAACCTGCCATGCCGGCGCGCATGCAACGTGGTCGGATTCGCGCCACGCCCACGCCTACGCCACCTTGAAAGAAGTCAACAAGTCGTTCGATCCTGAATGCCTGAAATGCCACACCACGGGGTTTGAAAAGCCCGGCGGGTTCATCAGCGAAATCGACACACCGGAATTGAAAAACGTGCAGTGCGAAATGTGTCACGGCGCGCGGCTCGACCACAGCCGGGCCCCGCAAGGCGGATTCGCCGAAGAGGCGCGCGGGGCCTGCTCGCAATGCCACGTTCCGAAGCATAGCCCCAACTTCAACTACGAAACCTACTGGCCGAAAATCCGCCATTAATAAATTTTAACGGTCCCCGATCGGGCCGTTTGCTACTATAATTGATAGACCGATCTCATGCCTACATGGAGTATTCAATGAAACGATTCATCCCGCTTCTCATCCTGGTTGTCAGCTTCATCGCCACACCGGCTATGGCCGACGGACCGAACATCGCCGGGCATTACAAAATCATCGGCGACCTGAAAAACCTGGAAAACATCAAGCAGATCGAAATCATGGAGTTTTTCAATTACTCCTGCGGCCACTGTTACGGATTCCTGGATGAATCCAAACGCCTGCACAAACAGTTCAAAGGCCAGCTGTTGCACAAGAAGCAACCAATCTACTGGGGCCAGCAGACCCCCTACCCCGCAATGGCGTTCTACATCGCCGACGAGCAGGGGATGGAAGAAAAATTCACCAAGACTCTGTTTGATACCAACTTTCAACTGGGTGTGAACGTGTTCCAGCCGCGCGTGATCAGCATGCTGTCGCAGGATTTCGGCATTCAGGCAGCCATGACGGAGGGAATGAAGTCGCCGCGCATCCGCAACAAGGTGCAAAAGTCGTTGCAGTTGGCGCAGGAGTTCGGCGTGGATGAGACGCCGACCATCATCATCAACGAAACTTTGAAGGTGACGCCCAGCCTTTCAGGCGGCGATGTGAAAAAAATGACGGACAACCTGATCGTGATTTTCAACGACATTCTGAAAAAGTGATGACGCAATGAAAACGGGCAAACGGACAGGCATCGGCAAATGGCTGGGGGTTCTGGGCGCGCTGGCGCTGACCCTCGCCCTGATCGCGCCGTGGAATCCCGCACCGGGTCCGTCTCCCCTGCCCACGTCCGCTCACGCGGGATTTTTCGATGACGACCTGGAAGTTTTCGAGGAGGTGCTGGACCTTGTGGCGGGAAATTACGTGTACCCACCCGACTACAAAACCCTGTTCGAATCCAGCATCCAGGGCATGATCGCCAAGGCACCGGAGAAAACCCTGACCGTAACCGATGTGTATTCCGGGCAGGTGTTGAAGCACAACAACACCCGACTGAGCTATCGTCTCAGTTTCAGCCGTCATGAAAATATGGGGGCGTTCCGGTCCGTTTACTACTTTCTCGCCAACGAATACCAGGGCCAGCTCAAGAAAAAAGACATCGAGCAGGCGGCCATCATCGGGCTCATGAGTTCTCTCGACCCCTACTCCCTGTACATGGACAAAAGCGATTTCGAGCGGTCGATGCGAGATACGGAGGGCCAATACGGCGGCGTGGGCATGGTGATCACCTTGCAGGACCTCAAACTCACGGTCGTGCGGACGCTCAAGAATTCGCCCGCCGAACGTGCTGGTATTCTGCCCAAGGACATCATCAGCCAGGTGGACGGGCAGACTGTGGAAGGCATGCAGATCAACGAACTGGCGGAACGCCTGCGTGGATACCCCAACACCAAAGTGCAGATCCAGGTTTTCCGACCATCCACCAGCTCTACAAAGGAAATCACCCTGACGCGCGAAATCATCTCCATCGAAACGGTGGAATACAAGAATATGGGCGACGGGGTCGGTTACCTTTCGATCAACAGTTTTTCCAAGCAGACCAACGACCAGCTGCAGGTGGCTTTGAACCTGGCCCTGGAGGAAGGGATCACCGCCTTCATCATGGACCTGCGGAACAATCCCGGCGGCCTGCTCAGCCAGTCGGTCAAGGTGGCCAGTCACTTCCTGAACAAGGGCGAATTGATCGTCTACACCCGGGGCCGAGACCGCAACGACATGCAGACTTACCAGGCGCTGTACAAGAACACGCTCACCCACCTTCCGCTCGTGGTGCTCATCAACAAGCAAAGCGCCAGTGCATCGGAGATCGTCGCCGGCTCACTGAAAGACTCCGGCAAGGCGCTCATCCTGGGCGAAACCTCCTACGGCAAGGGATCGGTGCAGACCATCTTCCGCATGAGCGACGGTTCCGGCCTGCGCCTGACCACGTCCAAGTACTACACGCCTTCGGGCATCGACATCAACCAGCACGGCATCACGCCGGAAATCCTTGTCGAAAAGGATTTGCCTGAGAACGGAAATTCAAATGCCCGGCGCGAGGCCAAAGGTCCGAAGAAAGAATCCGGTTCGCGTGCCCGCAACCTGGCAACGCATCTAAAGGAAGCCGAATTGATTGACTATCTCAAGCAAAAAGGCTATACCATCACCGGTTCCACCGATCCCCTCGTGGAGTTTGCCAAACTGGTGGTCCGCGATATCCAGCACCCCTCCAAAAGCCACGCCCTGGCCAAGGCGAGGGAGCTGGCCAACGACATTCATTACTGACATCAAACCTGTTTCTCAATCAACGTGTTTGTTCCAGGGAGTGATCAAAGAGAATGAACATCATCCATATTGATTTCGATAAAGGGATCGTGCAAAGCGATTTCAAAACGTGGACCATCGTGTCCAACGACAACAACCAGTACCTGCTCCTGCAACGGGAGGAGAACGGCCGTTATCATGTCGCGGAAGCCGATGTGATGAAGAAGCATCTCTGGGAAGTGAAGGAAATCAACTACCGCGACCCGGAAGGCGGCACCTTCGTCTTCGACGAAGATTCGGGCATCACCCACATTGCCTGACGCACCGGCCCTTTCCAGGACGGCAATCTATTTCCTGAAAGTTTGAATACCAGAAAGGAAAGAGCTCGTTTTCGCAGGACAGTGCTCCGGCCGCGAGGGACCTCGTTCCTCAACCGCCGCTCAGCGCCTGCACGATGTCGATGGCATCGGCGGGTTGGAGCGGCCGGTTCAGATCGAACTCCTGCTCACCGTTGACGAAGAACCGCATATGCGGGCGCATGCGGTCCTGCTCGTCAACCACCCGAAATCGAAGACCGGGGAACCGGCGGTCAAGATCGTTCAAAACCTCGGCCAGCGTCGCGCCTTCGGCCTCGACCACGTCCCGATGGTCCGTGTATGAAAAGAGCGGGCTGGGAATCCGCACCCTCATGGTTTGCCTCGTTTAAAAGTGGAGAGGGGTGCCGCTGCGGCCCGTCAGTCCGCCTCCGCCACTTCCACGGAATAGATTTCCGGCAGGTGGCGCGCCATGCAGGTCCATTTGTTTCCCTCATCGCGGCTCATCCACAACTCGCCACTGGTCGTCCCGACATACAAACCGACCGGATCCGCGTGGTCCCCGGTCATCGCCTGCCGCTTCACCGTCCACCACGCCTGGCTTTCCGGAAAACCGTTATCGAGGCGCTTCCAGGTTTTGCCGCCGTTCCTGCTGACGTAGGCGCAGGGCTTGCCCTCCACCGCAGTTCGCGGCCAGACGGTAGCGCCATCCATCGGAAACACCCACGCGGTGTTGTCATCCCTCGGGTGCACCACAATGGGAAAGCCGATGTCGCCCACCTTCTTCGGCATTTTTTTACCGATGCGTTCCCACGTTTTCGACGGACGGTCCAGGCGGTAAATGCCGCAGTGGTTCTGCTGGTAGAGGCGGTCGGGGTTGCTCGGGCACAGACGCACGCAATGCGGGTCGTGAAACATGGGGTCGCCGCGGTCGAATCCATCGACCACATCCAGTCCGTTTATCAAAACCTCCCAGGTTTTACCTCCATCGAACGATTCGTGCACCCCGCCACCGGACATGGCGAAGTAGAAGTGATCCGGGTCGCGCGGATCGATGATGATCGAGTGCAGCTTGGGTCCATCGGGCGTGCCGTCCTGCACCGTGCCCATCCAGCGCAAAAACTGCGGATCGTCGTTGATGCTGGAAAACGGCTCCCAGGTCTTGCCGGCATCTTCAGTGCGGAACAGGCCCTGGGGCGAGGTGCCCGCGTACCACACACCGGGCTGGCTCGCATGCCCCGGTTGCAGCCAAAAGGTGTGATCGACGGAGCGGCCGTTCTCGGACCGGGCAAATGCCGGAGGCCCGGCCGCCTCTTCCCATTTGCGTCCCAGGTTGGTGGAGCGGAATATGGTCGGTCCCAGGTGACCCGTGCTCGCGGCGACGAGCAGGGTTTTCCCGTCGCGCGGGTCGAGCACCATGTGGTTTATGATCTGGCCGAGAAAGTGAGGTCCGCTCACCTTCCAGGTTTTGCGTTTGGTGTCGCCGTGATACAGCCAGGCTCCCTTGCGGGTCCCGACCAGAATTACGAGTTTACCGGTTTTGGAAGTGCGGGACGCCGGTTTCTTGCGGGCGGAGGAGCGGGCTGATTTGCGAACTGCGGTTTTTTTTGAAGCGGCGCGTGCCATTCAACAGCATCCTCCTGAAAAAGCAAAATCAGAACAACTTCAGCGACTTGAGGTGGCCGAGTTTTTTTTGAAGCGTGTCTTTTGTGGTGTCGGCAAGGAAGTTGCCGCGCAGGTCGAGTTTTTTCAGTTTGGGAAAGCTCTGCGATTCGGCCAGCGCCAGGGCGCCCTCGTCGCGGATTTCATTGAAGCTGAGACCGAGATTCTCCAGCTTCGGCATGTTTTTGGATGAGGCGAGCGCCACCGTTCCCTTGTCCAAAAGGTAATTGTGCCGCAATTCGAGTTTCTTGATATTGGCCAGCGCCGGGGATTGGGCCAGGATAGCCGCGCCGCGTTCGGAGATTTCGTTGTAGCGTAGATCCAGCCTTGTGACTTTTTTGAGGAAATCCTTTTCGAGAAGAAGGGCCAGCCCCTTGTCGCCGATCTTCTTGCCATTCAACTTCAGTGTGCGTCCACCGCCGGACAACCCTTCCTTGAACACCTTCTCGTAATCGATTTCTTCTTTCGAGAACACGTCCTCCCGATCGAAGAACTGTGCCTGGGAAACCGGACTGAACCCAAGAACCAGTAAAAACGCAAACAGCAGAATCGGCCAGCGCTTCATGGAGCCTCCCCCTGGTCAATCGTCGTCGTCTTCCTCTTCATCCTCATCGTCAAACGCAAAATCGGAAAGGTCGTCCACATGGAGGTGGCACAGACGGGTGCGGCACCGGGCGTTTTTGAGCGCCTCGATCCCTTCCTTGCGGATCCGGTTGGCCGTAATGAACAGGTGCGTGACCTTGGTCAGAGTCTCCGACTCGGCAATGGCAATGGCACCCTCGTCCTCGATCAAGTTGCCGTAAAGCCCCAGCTTCTTGAGCTTGACGAAATGAGGCGAGGTGGCAATGGCTCTCACCCCGTCGTCGCTGATGACGTTGCCGTACAACTCCAGCTCGCGCAGGTTCTTGAAGTGCTCGCATTCCGCGAGAACCCGCGCACCTTCGTCGCTGATGTCGTTGTTTGGCAGGCGCAGGGTGCGCAACTTGCCGCGTTTCAACTGCGACGAATCCACCAACTGCTCGACGCCTTTGTCACCGATGTGATAATTGCTGAGGTCGAGAGTCCGTTTGTCCGGACTCAGAAACTGTTTGATCAGGTATTCAACGCTTGCCAAGGTCGGCCGTTCCTTTCCAGTTACGCATCAGACGTGGTTTGTTGCTAAAACGGCTCCAAGTATATCACAAGTCCGGCAGGCGAAAACCGCCCTCCCCTTCAAACGGTAAGGTAGCGCAGGAGGAACATGACGGCGATCACATGCATGATCCAGTGCACCTGTCGGACCTTGCCACAGGCCACCTTGATTACGGGGTAGAGAATGAATCCCAGCGCCATGCCGTCGGCGATGCTGTAGGTCAATGGCATGCCGATCATGATGAGAAACGCCGGCAGGGCCTCGTCCCAGGACTTCCAGTCGATGCACGTTACGTTCCCCGCCATCATGGCGCCGACAATGACGAGCACCGGCGCGGTGATGGGATACAAAATCGTGTCGTGGTCGAGGTGGTAACCGCCGCCGATCATTTTCGCCAGCGGCGCGAAAAACAGGGCCAGCAGAAAGAGGAGCGCCGTCACCACGCTGGCCAGACCCGTCCGCCCGCCCTCGGCGACACCCGCCGCGCTTTCGATGTAGCAGGTGACGGTGGTGGTGCCCAGCACCGATCCCGCCGTGGTGGCCACCGAATCCGGCCACAACGCCCGGTTGACGCGCGGCAGGCGCCCGTCTTTCAGAAACCCGCCCTGGTGGCCCACCCCCACCAGCGTGCCCGCGGTGTCGAACAGATCGACGAACAGGAACACCGCGGCGATGGTGAGCAGACCCAGATCCAGCGCACCCATGATGTCCAGTTGCAACAGCGTGGGAGTCAAATCCGGGGGCAGGGACACCACGCCGTGGAATTTCACGAGACCGAAGGGCATAGCTGCGAGTGTCATCACACCCATGCCGATCAGGATGGCGCCCTTGATTTTTCTCTGGAGCAGGATTCCAATCAATCCCACCCCTGCCACGGTGAACATGGCGGGCAATGAATTCAAGGGGGCCAGTTGCACCAGGGTGCCCGGATGCGCCATGACGATCCCGCCCTGCACAAAGCCGATGAAAGCAATGAACAGACCGATGCCGACGGAGATGCCGACCTTGATGTCGTTGGGCAGGCTGTTGATGATGACTTCGCGGAAGCGGAGCACGGTGAGCAGGATCAACCCAATACCGGACAAAAACACCGCGCCCATCGCCACCTGCCACGGGATGCCCTGCCCCATGACGACGGTGTAGGTGAAATAAAAATTGATGCCCATGCCGGGCGCAAGCGCGATCGGATAATTGGCGCCAAGACCCATGATGAGGCACCCCAGCGCCGCGGCAAGGCAGGTCGCCGTCATCACCGCACCGAAGTCCATGCCGGCCTGCGCCATCACCGCCGGTTGCACGAAGATGATGTACGACGCGGTGAGGAACGTCACTGTCCCGGCGCGCATTTCCGTGAGCGGCGTACTGCCCTGCTCACTGATGCGGAAACGGCGGTCGAGGAACGCAATCCATCGGCTCATCGGTGAAGTCTCAGGCTACGGTGGAATGGAATCATGAACATCCAAATGGATAAGGCATGGGCCGGCAAGGGGCGGATCTCAATTCAGAAACTCTTTTTCGACCAGCGCCACCTCATCGTCGCGGTTGCGCACCTGCCCGTTGATGCGCGCATCGCGGAGCGTCTTGAACACGGTCTTGAAAACAGCCCGGCCGGATGCCCATCTGGATCAGGTCGTCGCCGGTGAGCGACAGCGTCGCCGACGGATT
>NZ_HG422173.1:1693640-1695408 GCF_000341545.2 Nitrospina gracilis 3/211 | reverse complement strand
TTTTTGCCGGCAGGCTGAGCCGCGTGGCAAGCTGGTTGAGGTCCGCGTTTTTCATGCCGTACAACGCACCCAGAAAGTACACGAATCCGACGTCCGGCCGTTCCACCAGTTTGATGACGTTGGACAGTGCAAAAATTTCCTCGATACGCTCCAGGATCTGAAGGTTCCGGTTGTTGTTCATCATTCGGGGATGAATGACCTGCAACAGCCCCAGCTCTTTCATGCGGGCGAAACATCGGATCGGTTTTTTCTCTTCCAGCATACGCATGAGTTCGTTGTACAAGCGCGTGCCGCTCAGTTTGTGCACGATTTTTTTCGTCACCGCGCGCTTGAGAAACGACTCGGTCTGCTTGCCGATGGTGAACCCGAGCCGCTGTTCGAACCGCACGGCGCGGAAAGCACGGCAGGGGTCCTCAACAAAACTCAGGTTGTGGAGCACGCGCACCACGCCGTCCTTGAGGTCCTTCTGGCCGTTGAAGTAATCGATCAGCGTGAACGCATCCTTGCCGTTCAGCTTGATGGCCAGCGCGTTGAACGTGAAGTCGCGGCGGAACAGGTCGGACTTGATCGAACTCATCTCCACCGTCGGCAGGGCGGCGGGATGCGTGTAGTATTCCATGCGAGCCGTGGCAACATCGATTTTGAACCCGTCGGAAAAAATGACCACCGACGTGCCGAACTTTTCATGAGCCACCACGCGGGCTTCATATTCCTTCCCCAGTTTGCGGGCAAACTGCATGCCGTCCCCTTCCACCACAATGTCGAGATCGAGATTCTCGATACGCAAAAGAAGGTCGCGGACGAATCCGCCGACGCCATACACTGAAACGCCGAGTTCGTCCGCCAGTTGCGAAACATCCTGGAGGCGTGTCATGACGGACTTCGGAAGCCGCTCCCGGAGCAGGCTTTTGACGTTTTTCACATAAAGGTCGCCTTGATCGAGCAGCGCTGCGTAAGGCTCCGGGGCGTAGCGTCCCATGTCCTGATGCAGGAGGCGCAGAAGATCGCCGCGGCTCACGATGCCCAACATGTGACCCGTTTTGGGATGCACCACCGGCACCACCTTCTGTTTGGCCTCGATGATGCTGGGAACCACCGTCTTGAAGTACGCGTCGGGAGTCGTTACTGCAAACTCGTGTGCCATGAAGTCCTCCACCCGTTCACGCCCCAGCTTGTGATGGATGGCCTTTTCCACCACCTGGCGAGTTATCAGGCCTACCGGTTTTTTGCTGGATACCACCGGAAGGGTGCTGAGGTTGAACCGCGTCATGGTACGTTCCACCTCGATGATGCTCTGCTTCGCCTGAACGGACACCACGGGGGAATGCATGACATGCTGGATTCGGTTGAGCGGTTCGACTTTTTCATGAAGGACGGATACAAGCTGTTCCCGCGTCTGGATGAGCGTGCGGTCCGAGGTGCTGGCCGAGGCCGCATTCGGGTGCCCCCCACCGCCCAGTTCCCTCAAGATGCGCCCCACATTCACTTCTTCGGTGCGGCTTCTGCCGATGACATACACCCGGTTGTCCAGGCACACCATTGCAAACAGGACCTTGAGGTTTTCCAGTTCCAGCAGCCGCGAAACGACCACAGCCAGGTCCCCGATGTAATATTCCACCGTTGCCTGCGCGAGCGCGATCTGGACCCCGTTGTACGTGTTCACTTCCAAACTTTGGCTCAGGGCCTTCATCACATCCCGTTGTTCCTGATTCAGCCGCCCCTCAACGAACTGCGAAACGGCCTGTAGGTCCGCGCCCAGCTTCACCAT
>NZ_HG422173.1:1670728-1693540 GCF_000341545.2 Nitrospina gracilis 3/211 | reverse complement strand
CCCCGTTGTACGTGTTCACTTCCAAACTTTGGCTCAGGGCCTTCATCACATCCCGTTGTTCCTGATTCAGCCGCCCCTCAACGAACTGCGAAACGGCCTGCAGGTCCGCGCCCAGCTTCACCATCTGCCCGACCGCGTAAAAATCTTCCGGCGTGGTGGACGACGACACCAGAGAATGCGTGTCCTGGTAGATACCGAGGATCATGAGCGTCGCCTCAAATTCCGTCAGCGCGATCCCCCTTTCGGCCAGTTCTTCGCACAGGATGGTGGCGGAGGACCCCCGGTTGCGCACCACTGCCTTGTCGGCACGCAGGGGTTTGGCCATATCGAGGTGGTGATCGTAGACGTGGACTTCGACGTCTTTTCTATCGAGGAGGGCTTTGAAGGGACCGATTCGGTCTGCATCCTGCGTGTCGACCACGATCAGGCGCGTGACCCGGTCGAGGTCCACGTCCTTCGCGCGCGTGAACTGGAAGGGGTTGCCAAACGCGCGCAGGTAGTCCTGTACGGGGTTCTCGACCGAAGACGAGAACACCATGTGTGCGCCGGGATACAGTTTCTGGGTGGCAACCATCGCCGCCACACAGTCAAAGTCCGCGCTGATATGCGTGGTGATGATTTCCATGGGGCGGCCGTGACCGAAAACAAAAGAACCCGGGACGGGTCCGGGGTTTCGTCATTCTTTCGCTTTCACTATAACATGAAACGCAAAGGGACGGTCCTGAGGAAGGGCGCAGACCTTGTTGTCACAGATTCGGTAGGTGAGGGTGCCCTGCACCACATGCGTTCCGGTTGTGAGGTCTTCCGGCACCGATAGCGTGTGTGAAAACTCGGCCCGGTGACTGTGCACCTTCACCCAGCGGCCGAGCGCCTCATCCTTGACCAGCGTGGGCGGCGTTTCCGCCCAGTCCCCCACCGCGTCAAATGAACTTTGCTTGATCTTGAGACGTGTGGCGACCGTCGGATCTTCTCCGTTGGCCTGCATGGAATAGAAATGCCAGCCTTTCTTCGGCACCGCCACAACAAAAATTTTAAAAGTCTCCCCGGGCTGCACCACGTCCTTTTCCGCCATGGCGTGGACATCGATCTGAATCTGCTCGGCTCGATCTTTTAAAAATTCCTGGACGGGTTTGAACCCGCAAAGCATCAGCAGGCAAACAGTGCAGAAAATCGAAACCGCGCAAGGAATTCGACTTCCATGGAGAGACTCGTCTGAGTTTTGGAAATGAGAGCGCATCGTGAACGTTGGGGTCGCCGTGCACCCGGAAAGACGGACGAATGAGTGTTAGTTTTTAGAGAGCTGGATGTATTTTTCGATGGTGCGGACAAACTGTTCGCTGGAAACGGCGCCGGAAAACATCTCGCCGTGGATGGTGGATTCGGTGAAATTGTATGTACCGATGATGAAGGTGGGTGTTCCCTGAATTCCGATTTCGATACCCTGACGGAAATCCCTTTCCACCCGGTCCCTAAAACGGCCTTCCACCATGCAGGCTTTGAAGTCCTTCAGATTGTCCACACCCACGTCCTGTGCCGTGCGGATCAGGGCATCTTCACTCTTGAACGCCTGCGGATCCTTGTATACCGCCGACTGATATTCCCAGAAACGTCCCTGTGCCCGTGCGCATTCCACGGCTTCGGCTATGGCGAAGGCTTCCTTGTGCAGGGGAAAGTGACGGTAACCGAACTGCACCGTGTCGCCATACGTCTGGCGCAGGTGGTTCAACGTCGTCTGCACTTTTTTGCAGAACGGGCACAGAAAGTCCGAATACTCCATGAGGAACACCTTGCGCGGTTCCTTTTGATCGGGCTTGAACCACAGCATGGCCGTGCCAATGCCCGCAACCAGTTTGAAGTCGTTCGGCGCCTCGAAGTAATCCTTCACCCATCCCTTGTTCACGGCGAACTCGTAACGCTGATTCAACTCTTTCAGATAGGCATCCTGGCGCAGGCGTTCCAAATAATTGCGGATCATGTTCTGCACCGCGGCGGAGTTCAGGCCTTCGAGATCATCCAATCCCATCTCTTCCTGATACATGCGGATGATGTCTTCGCGATTGATACGCGCCGCACGGATTTCCAGAATTTCGGGATGTTCGTCCTGCAACAGTTCGATGGTCTTCTGCTTGAGCAGGATGCTCTGCATGCTGTGCAGACGTTGCATCATGTCCTGGATCTGTGGATTTTTAAGATCATCGAGGCGGATGTCGTGTTCACCCACTTCAGCAACTCGGGGATTGTTGTGAAAGTTGGGGACATCGGGCTGGGTTTCTTCAGCCATCGGGCCGTGAGTCCAAAACAGAACCAGAATCCAGGGAAGGGCGAGAACCAACGAATTTTTACTGAAGAGCGCATATCATTTCTTGAATCAATTGCAGGGGAAGGAGATGAATCTGGAAGGTCCGTCCCCATAACGTGAACTTCCGCCTGTTCTTCATTATCCATCAATCGCAAGAGCAATCGCAAATGGATTGTCGGCTCCCTTTTTTCGCACCGTACCGAAAAAAAGCGGATAAAACAAAACAGGGGCCGAAGCCCCTGTTTCGGATTCACATCTTATGGTATCGCGGTTTTCAACTGGCTTTCAAGGCATCTTCGGGGTTGAGAAATTTGTGCGTGTTTTCCGCCAGGTTGAGAAACGCCTTGGTGACTTTCGAGTCCGGCTTGGCAAGAACGATGGGGTCACCGGTATCCGAACGCTCCGCCACTTCGGCATCCAGTGGAATGCTTCCCAGATAGGGCAGGACGAGTTCCTCCGCCAGTTTCTGGCCGCCTCCCTTACGAAACACATCCACCTCGCCTTCGCAGTGCGGGCAGACCAGGGTGCTCATGTTCTCGATGATGCCGACGATGGGCACGTTGCTGTCGCGGGCGAACGAGATCATTTTTCGAGCGTCGAGCAGGGCCAGGTCCTGCGGGGTGGTGACGACCACGCATCCATCCACTTCGCCGATGAAGTCGATGATGGTGATCTGTTCGTTGCCGGTGCCCGGAGGCAGGTCGATCAGCAGGTAGTCCAGTTCGCCCCAGTTGATGTTGCCCAGCAGTTCAATGATGAAATCGTATTTCACCGCATCCCGCCAGGCGATGTGCATGTTGGGGTCTTCGATCAGGAAACCGAGCGAGGCCACCTTGAGGCCGTTCTTGGTTTCGTAGGGTGAAATACCGTCGTCATGAGCCCGCAGGCGCACGGATTCGGCATTGATCAGTTTCGGGATGTTGGGTCCGTGCAGGTCGGCATCGGCGAGGCCCACTTTGAACCCTTTTTCCGCCAGCGCGATGGCGAGGTTGGTGGTCACCGTGCTTTTGCCCACCCCACCCTTGTTGCTGCCGACGATGATCTTATATTTGATCGCGTTCATCCGGTCATTGACCAGCCATCGGTTGTGCTCGTTGTGGTCCGCCTTACAGTCGTTGTCGTTGTTGTACTCACACATCTCGCAGGTGTGAAGCAGGCGGCACTCTCCTGTTACCGGTAATTCCATTAAAACCTCCCAAACGTGTGGACGGGCGGGGAGCGGGGCTCCCTGCGCGGGAAAACGTCTCAAAACATTGAATTATGCTGAAAGTATATAATCTTTTTGGAAACAGGAAAAGAGATAAAACCGGGACGGTTTGGGAATTTATGATAAGCCCATCCCGTTTTTTCTGGTCAATTCCGGCAATCTTTGGAATGATTACGAAACCATTTGAGTTGATTTTGATCTAAATGCAGACATACGGGTTGTACCCCAGCCCGGAAAATCCCCGCTCCCGGGGGTTTTCACCATTCCACACAACTCTTTTGGTATTTCATTTGCCGAACTTTCGGCCGGATCGGTTTCCGGGGGGGAAAGCCAGCCGCCACGGCGGGTTTCAGCCGGGCCGGTCCTGCAATCACAATCACCAATAGACTTGGTAGATAGAAAAGGAGAGGATTAAATGAGCAAGCTGTTTTTCAAGTTGCATGTCACATTGCTGAGCCTTCTGGTCCTGACGGCGGGCACCGCCCTGGCGGGAACCCGCGCCATCGCCATCAGCGAGCCGTCCAACGGCGCCACGGTGCAGAACCCGGTAAAAGTGTGCCTGGTCACGCACAACGTCACCGTGGAACCCGCCAAAAAGGGGGTCAATGACGGCAAAGGGCATCACCACATTCTGGTGGATGCCGATCTTCCCAAAGACCTGAGCCAGCCCATCGGCAAAGACGCCCAGCATATCCACATGGGTGATGGTTCCACCTGCAAGGAGATCCGTCTGGAGCCGGGCATGCATGTCATCCGGGGCTTGTTCGCCCAGGGAAATCATGTTCCGTACAATCCTCCGATCACCGCGACGGTGATTGTCAACGTTCAGTAACAATTTCATCCCCCATGCCCGCCACCTCACCAGGGGTTGCGGGCATGGGGGTGTTTTGTTTCTGCTCCCTTCCTCCTGAAATCGGTTGTAATCGCTATTCCCAGCCGATACAATTTATTCATTCAAGTTGGGTTTTCAAACCTTTAGTCAGCCACCAAACGCCGCTTATCGAGCGGCAGACCGGTCTTCTATGCGTTCAATTTCCCGACCCGTTTCATTCCTGCTCACGGCATGTTTTGCGGTATTGCTCTGCCTGTTCACCGTGGCCCAAACCGCTGCGTACGAGGTCAATCGCAATGCCGTCGTCATGTTGATAGCCAAAAACGAACAGGGCGAGACGGTGTCCACGGGCAGTGGGTTCATTGTGCGGCCAAACGGCACCGTGCTCACCAACTACCATGTCCTCCTCGACGCAGCCAGCATGAGCGCGGTGTTCCCGGACGGAACCCAGGTGGGCGTGACAGGCGTGCTGAACGTGGACCGTCTGCGCGATGTTGCGGCGCTGAAACTGGAAGGCGACCTGTATTCCACCCTTGAGATCGGCGATTCCAACGGCCTGAAAACCTTCGATTACCTGAGTGCCCTGGGCTACCCTTCACACGCGGTGGAAATGGTGGAACAGGGTCTGCACGGGGTCCTGGTGCAAACCTACGGCTTTGTGCTGGGCGTGCATCCGCAGGCCCTTCCGGATCACCCTTTCATTTATGCCACCACCCCGTTTGAGCCTGGGTTCAGCGGCGGACCGGTGGTGAACCTGGACAATCAGGTGGTCGGCATCGCCACGCTGGAAGGCCGTGCGCTCAACCTCGCCGTGCCCATCGACTTCGTCAAACCCTTCCTGCAGGACAACCGGCTTCTGAGTTTCGATGAATTGCGCGAGCGCGACAAGAACATTAAGGAGGTGTTGTACTACCGGGGAAACTTCACCCTGTACGCGCTGGGCGATGCGGAAGCAGCGATCGGCCTGTTTGAAAAAACGTTGACGATCGATCCCGGTTTCGTGCCCGCCCGTTATGATCTCGCGGTGGCGTATCGCGGACTGGGGCAGATGGATGCCGCCATTGCCGAATACGAAAAAGCGCTCAAACTCAATCCGCGGTTTCCGGAGGCGCTGTCCAACCTGGGCGGTCAGTATTTTCGCCGGGGAGACGTGAACAAGGCCATCGAAAAATTCCGCGAGGCCATCCACATCCACCCAAACTTCATTCAGGCCCTATCCAATCTGGGGGCGGCGCTCAACAAGAAAGAACGCTACGAGGAAGCCGTGCCGTTCCTCAAGCGCGCCTTGTCGCTGGATCCGGAATTCGGTGTCGCGCACTTCAACATCGGTAACGCCCATTATGGTCTCGGTCAATGGGACGAGGCGATCAGCGCGTATCACACCGCCTTGGGCATGGGCGTCGATTTCCTCTCTCTTCACTGGAGCCTGCACGACATCCATTCCAGAAAGGGCGACAGGGAGAAAGCCAAGCGCGAACTGCGCATCATCCTGCAGATCGATCCGCAGAACGAAGACGCCCGCAACAAGCTGGAAGCCCTCGACTCCCGGCCCTGAACCCTCGCTTCACACCCGCCTGACCGTTTCCAGCACCACCCGGAACACCGCCAGCATGCTGTCCGCGGAACATTTGTCCAGCGTGTCTTCCAGAGTATGCCAGTGCGGGTAATCGAAATCGATCAACAGCACGGAGGGGATTTTCATGTAGATGAAAGGCAGGTGATCGTCGCGTACGGAATAGCGGAGCATGGGAACAAACTGGTCCACACCCAGTTCCTTGGCCGTGTCGAACACGAATTCAATGAAACTCGGCGAGCTTCGGAAGGAATACTGCTCTTTAAAAATCTTGAGGTTTTTCTGCGCCACCATGTCCACCACCAGCACCCGTGCAGGCCATGTGGACTTGTCTTCCTTTTTCAATTGCTCGGCGTAGTAGCTCGATCCCAGAAAATACTCATCGGACCCCTTCCGCCCCCAATCTTCTCCGTCGAAGAAAACGAGCTGGACCGTGCGTTCCGGCGGGTTTTCATGAAAATACTGCGCCATCGCCAAAAGCACCGCGGTTCCGGACCCCCCATCGTTGGCCCCCACAATGGGCCGCGCTTCTTTTTGGGAATTGGATTCCTCGTCGGCAAAAGGACGTGTGTCGTAATGCGCACCCAACAGGATGGGCGGCTTGTCTCCCGTGCCCTTGAAGGTGAGTTCGTAATTGTAAAGCGGCAGTTCTTCCGCATAACCCACACGCGCCACAAAGGCCTGCTCCTTCCATGAATCGGCATAGCGCTCCGCTACATTCCTGATGTAAGCCCGGGTTTTTGCGTGCCCCTCGCTGCCGGGATAACGGGGACCAAGATCGCACAACGCCGTCAGGTGATCCCATAAAATGGAGCGGTATTTTTGAACGGGATCGGATTCACCCGGAAGCCGGGCGGGCAGAATGGCCATTATCAGCATGAAAAATCCCCCCACCCAAAGCGATCGCCGCATACCATGCCTCGGGATCAGGAAGGTTCGGAACCGGCCGGGTGAGAGGTACCCCAGCGGTTGGACAGGTAATCCCGCAGAATCTCCGCGTGGTCGAACGCCAATTCTTCCGGAAGGCGGTCATGCGGAAACAAGGCGCAGTTTCGTGCGTCATCGGCGGCTTTGGGCTCCCCTTCCGCACGGGCCAGAAATACCGTTGAAATGCAGTGCACGCGGGGATCGCGGTCTGGGCGGGAATAGCTGTGGAACTGGCCCAGCAGGCGGACATCCAGCTGGATTTCCTCCCGGGCCTCACGGATGGCGGCGCTTTCCAGCGACTCTCCGTAATCGACAAATCCACCAGGCAGGGCCCACCCATGGGGCGGGTTTTTACGCTCAATCAGGACAATCCCCCGGTTTTCGACTTCGATGATCAAATCCACCGCCACGGCTGGTTTTTTATAACTCATTGAAACTCGCAGCTATAAACAAACTTCCCGGCCCTCCGGAATAATTTCGGCATATCGTAATGAAGGCTTCCGATCCGGGTCGTGCCTTGACAACCCTTTATAATACAGATATCTTGAATGAACAAAAGGGTTTTCTCCCAACCTCTCAAAAAAAGCCCTTAAGTTTATTCACCGGATACCGATAATTAAACTGCGGGGCAAAACAACACGCAGGCAGTCCCCGGAAAACAACTCAAAAATTCTGGAAAGCGCAGATTATCATGGAAATCCAGGGCGACGATTTCAAAATCCGAAACAAGGTATCCCCAGAGAAGGTGAAGGGACCCAATGTCAAGAGCAACCCGACGGATCCCACATCCACCTCCTCCTCCCGTGCTTCCACCGGCGGGGGAGAACAGATTGCCTTCTCCGCTAAAGCGCAAACCATCCAGAAAGCTCTGGATGTGGCCAAGACTTCTCCCGACGTGCGGACTGAAAAGGTCAACCGGATTAAATCCGAAGTGGATAATGGCACGTTCCATGTGGACAGCGAGGTGCTGGCCGAAAGCATTTTGAAGGAAATCCTGACCGAGTCGAAGTTTCTGGAATAAGCCCCAACTTGTCCTCGTTTTAAAGCCCGGCCGCCAAGCCGGGCTTTTTTTGTGTCCCGGGCGTCAGGATGAGGAAAATCCGGGCCACCTCCCTGTTTTTTGGAATCTTCCCCTTGCCGTTCTCCGGGGCCTGTGGTAACTTACCCTCTTCTATTTAACGGCTGTAAATCAGGAGCATGGTATGTCCAAGCGATGTGAAATCTGTGACAAGGGTCCCTTGGTCGGAAACAACGTGAGCCACGCCAATAACAAGACGCGGCGCCGGTGGATTCCCAATCTCAAGAAACTGCGTGTGGTACATAAAGGCGCGGTTAAAACGATGAAGGTGTGTACCCGTTGCCTGAAAGCGGGCAAGGTAATGAAGGTTCCGGCCAGCAAACGGCCTGCCCAGACGGCTGCCACCGGCTGAACGACGGGAAGACCCCTTCCCGTCTAGTTTTGCTTCCCGATTTCCCCCACTTTGTGATTTTTGTCTGCTCCCTTTTTTTTGAATTCCTTCACGCGCTCCGCGTGAATCACGCCCTTCGTCTTTTTCAGCGCCTCCAGTATTTTCTTGAGGTGGCTGAGGTCAAAGATCTCCACATCCAGCTCGAAAAACGCACGCTTGTGCGTCGCCTGCACCACATTCGCACGGGTGATGTTGACATCCAGTGACGCAAGCAAACTGCTGATGGTGGCAAGCAATCCGGGCTGGTCCTCCCCCACGATGGCAAGAGGCGTCTGAAACGGCGTCTTGTGCACGGTATCCCATTCCACTTCGATCATGCGCTCGGTTTCGTTGGTCAGGGCCTCGACGCTGGGGCACTCCTTATGATGCACGGAGATACCGCGGCCCCGGGTGATGTAACCGATGATGGGGTCGCCGGGAACCGGGTTGCAACACTTGCCGATACGGATCATCATCTGGTCGCCGAAGTTCTTGACCTTGATGCCGATGTCCTTTTCTTTCGACGAAGGTTTGCGCGCCACCTTGACGGTGGTGGATTTTTTGCGGTATTCCTCCAGCGTTTCCTTGGGCAGAAGTTTTTCCACAACCTGGTGCGCCGGAAGTTTGCCGAATCCGATGGCCGTGAACAGGCTGTCCAGCGTGTTGTAGCCACAAGCGTGCGCGGCCTCGTCCAGCGCCTTGCCTTTTAACAGGTCTCCCGTTGCCGACCCGTATTTGCGCACTTCCGCCTCCAGAATTTCCCGCCCCAGTTCCAGGCTCTGCTGGCGTTCGCGGCTGTTGATGTAGTTGGAAATCTTGTTGCGGGCTTTGGAAGTTTTGACAAAACCCAGCCAGTCGCGGCTGGGGTGGCGTTGCTGGGAGGTGAGAATTTCTATGCGGTCGCCGTTTTTCAGTTTGTAACGGAGCGGCACCATCTTGCCGTTGACCTTCGCACCCAGGCAATGATTGCCGATGTCGGTGTGCACCTGATAAGCGAAATCGACCGGTGTCGCGCCGCGAGGCAGGGCGATGACATCCCCCTCCGGCGTGAACACGTACACTTCCTGAAAAAACAGGTCGACCTTGAAGGAACTCAAAAAATCCTTCGGGTTCTTGATTTCCTTCTGGTCTTCCAGCAGGCGCCGCACCCAGCTTAAATGGTCGTCGAGGTTCTTCGCCAGACCGCCGCCGTCCTTGTACTGCCAGTGCGCGGCGATGCCCTCCTCCGCCACGCGGTGCATCTCTTTGGTGCGTATCTGCACCTCCACCCGCTGGCCGTTGGGACCGTTCACCGTCGTATGCAGGGACTGGTACATGTTCGGCTTGGGCATGGCGATGTAGTCCTTGAACTTGCCGGGAATCGGCCGCCACAACGAATGCACCAGCCCCAGGACGGCATAGCAGTCTTTCACGCTGTGGGTGATGACGCGCACGCCGATGAGGTCGTACACATCCTCCAGATCGATCTGCTGGGTCACCATCTTTCTGTAGATGCTGTAGTAATGTTTGGAACGCCCGGTGATGACCCCATCCAGATCGGCGGACTTGAGTTCCTTCTCCAATAGGGTGTACACGTTTTTCACCAGCTGGTCGCGTTCCTCCTGCCCCTTGTGCATGCGGTTGACGATGGCCTGGTACTGTTCGGGATGCAGGTATTTGAACGACCCGTCCTCCAGCTCGGCCTTGAGCCAGCCGATGCCCAGGCGGTTGGCCAGCGCCGCGTATATGTCCAGCGTCTCGCGGGCAATGCGTTTCTGACGAGAGGGGTCGAGGGAACCCAGTGTGCGCAGGTTGTGGGCGCGGTCTGCCAGCTTGATCATCACCACGCGGATGTCCCGCGCCATGGCAAGGATCATTTTGCGGTAGTTCTCCGCCTGCTTTTCCTCGTGGCTGGAAAACTCGATCTCGCCGATCTTCGTCACTCCGTCCACCAGTCCATAAATTTCGTCGCCGAACAACTCGCGGATCTCGTCGGCGGTGGCCAGGGTGTCTTCAATGGTGTCGTGCAGGAGGCCGGCGGCGACGGTACGCTCGTCCATCTTCAGCCGCGTCAGGTTGTAGGCGACTTCGACCGGATGTGACAGGTATGCCTCGCCGGAACGGCGGCTCTGCCCGCGGTGGGCCTTGGCGGAATAAATGTATGCGTCGAGAATGATGTCCACGTTGGCCGTGGAATGGTAGGCCTGGACGGCTTCTGTGATTTCGCTGAGTTTACGCATACACGGTTGAGATTCTCCGGGCGGGAACCCCTACAAAGAGCTTATAATCATTGTCTTTACATTTATTTAAGATACTTCCGGCGTGGGGTCCAGTCAATTATCATTTATAAGGAACCCTTTTCATAAGGTACGATGCCGCAAAAGCCGGGCCCGCTCCTCCAACAAACTCAGAACCGCATTATCCCGATGGCCGAGAACAAATCCGCACCTCCAAAACCGTCGCTTGCCGACTCCATCCAGTACGTGAAGGGCGTCGGGCCCAAGCGGGCGGGATTGCTGGAAAAACTGGGGATCGCCTGCGTCGAGGACGCCCTCGCCCTCCTGCCTCACCGCTACGAGGACCGAAGCCGGGTGCAGACCATCGGCGAGATCCGCCCCGGCGAGTTCGCCACCTTCCGCGCCACCATCCTGAACGCCGGGACGATAAGGCTGGGGCGACGGCGTAAGGTGTTCGAGGTCATCTTCGAGGACGACACCGGCACCCTGCGCGGCAAGTGGTTCCAGTTCCGCGAACCTTATATGAAGGAGCGTTTCGCCATCGGCCGCACCTGCATCGTTTCAGGCAAGGCGAAAGACAACACTTACCTCGGCGCGGGACTTGAGATCGTCCACCCGGATGTCGAGATCACCGAAGAGGACGCCCCGGCGACGCTGGAGATCGGGCGCATCGTTCCGGTGTACCCGGCCACCGAGGGCCTGCACCAGAAATCGCTGCGCACCATCATGAAAACCCTGGTCGACCGCTACGCGCCTCTGCTGGAGGAATACCTGCCCGCCGACGTGATGAAACGCAACAAACTGACCCCGCGCGTGCAGGCCTACCAGGACACGCACTTTCCGCCGCCCGGCACGCGCGCCGATCACCTGCACCTGTTCCGCACGCGGCAACAGGTGCGGCTGGTGTTCGAGGAGCTGTTTCTCCTGCAGGTCGGCCTCGCTTTCAAACGCAAACACGCCTGGCAGGAGGTGCCCGGCCGTGCGCTCATCACCCGCGGCGAACTCATCCATCGCTTCGTCAAACTCCTGCAATTCGAATACACCGGCGCCCAGAAACGGACACTGGGCGAAATCATGGACGACCTCGAAAAACCACGCCCCATGCACCGCCTTCTGCACGGCGACGTGGGAAGCGGCAAAACCCTGGTCGCCCTGACCACGCTCCTCACCGCCGTGGACAACAATTTACAGGGAGCGATGATGGCGCCGACGGAACTGCTTGCCGAACAGCATTACCTGAACCTTTTGCCTTACTGCAACAAGCTGGGAGTGAAACTCGACCTCCTCACCAGTGCCCTGCCCGCCGCAGAGAAGCAGGCGGTCCAGGAGCGAATCCGCACAGGCGAAACGCAGATCGCCGTCGGCACCCACGCACTCATTCAAAAGGATGTGGACTTCCACGACCTCGGCCTGGTGGTGATCGACGAGCAGCACCGTTTCGGCGTCCTGCAACGCGAGGCCATTGGCAAAAAGGGGACGGCGCCGCACGTGCTCATCATGACCGCCACCCCCATTCCGCGTTCGCTGGCACTCACGCTGTACGGCGACATGGACGTGTCGATCCTGGACGAGATGCCCCCCGGCCGCCAGCCCATCGCCACCCGCAGTTACGATGCCAAACACCGCGACGGCGCGTATCAACTTTTGCATGAAGAAATCAAACAGGGGCGGCAGGCGTATGTGGTGTGTCCGTTGATCGAGGAATCGGAGGCGATGCCGCTCAAGACAGCGCAGGAAGTTCACGCCGACCTCGAACAGCGCTTTTCCGACCTCAGGCTCGCGCTCATTCACGGCAAGCTGAAAAAAGAAGAGCGGCAGGCCATCATGACCGCGTTCAACGAAGGGAGAGTGGACATTCTGGTCGCCACCACGGTGATCGAAGTCGGCATCGACGTGCCCAACGCAACGATGATGCTGATCGAACACGCCGAACGCTTCGGACTCGCCCAACTGCACCAATTGAGAGGACGGGTGGGACGCGGCGGCCACGCCTCGCACTGCCTGCTGGTCACCTATCCTCCCCTGTCGGAAGACGCGGAGGCGCGCATCGACGCCATGCTGAAATCCAGCGACGGCTTCATCATCGCCGAGCAGGATCTGAAAATCCGCGGTCCGGGCGACTTCCTCGGCACGCGGCAGGCGGGCATGCCGACGCTCCGCTTCGCCGACCTGGTGCGCGACTTGCGCATGATCCAGACCACGCGCAAGGAAGCCTTCGCGCTGATCGACCGCGATCCCTGGCTGAAAGACCCCGGCCACCAGCCGCTTCGTCAAACCCTCGAGGACAAACTGGGTGGACGGCTGAACCTGCTCAATATTCTTTAAAAGACGCAAAGCCCCCCCTTTCTCGCGGTTTTCCCCCGGCCCGGCCCGTGATACACTTAAACGGACTAACCGGAAAAATACCGAATCATGTTGAAACCGACCCGCGCCGACAAAATTCTCATCGCCTGCCTGTTCGCGGCCAACCTCGCCCTGTTTTCGGGGATCGACTACACCCGCACCGCCGGAGACTGGGTGGTCATCGAGGTCAGCCAGAAGGAGGTGAAGCGCCTTCCGCTCAAGGTAAACCAGCTCGTCCACGTGGAAGGACCGCTGGGGGAGACGGAAGTGCAGATTCAGGACGGCAAGGCGCGCATCCTGAAATCGCCGTGCAGTCGAAAGCTGTGCATCAAGTCCGGCTACATTCATTACGCCGACCGCATCGCCGCGTGCCTGCCGAACCGCGTGGTGGTGCGCATTCTCGGAAGCACCTACCGGGGCATCGACGCCGTGGTGTCCTGATCCTGATTCTTATAAATGAAACGTCTTCTCACTTTCACCCTCATTCTGGTCTGCCTTACGGCAAGCGTTTCCGCATTCGCCCAGTCGTTCCACCGCCCCATCAATCACAAACTGTCGGTGACGCTCGACCCGGATCGGCATCACGCCCAGATCGAAGACACCCTAACCCTTTACCCCAACTCGCTGTCCGGTGAATCGCTGACGTTCACGTTGCACGCCGCGTACAACATCATAAAAGTAGAAATTCCGCACCAGGGTGAATGGAAGACCGAGGTGACGAAGGTCGAGGACGCCGCCGGGGACCTGCCGCCGCGCCAGCACATCGTCATCCAAAAGCCGGATGGAAAAAAGTGGCCGGATTTTCTGCAGGTGCTGTTCCGTTACGAAGGGCGATACCATGACCCCCTGCGCCCGGAAAGCGATTCAGGGAGGGAGGCCGTGCCCGGCGAAGAGAGTGAAAAAGACACGGGGATTTTTCTTTCTTCCGAGAGTTATTTTTATCCGCGGCTGGAAAACAAGTCGGGCGAGTCGCTCATGACTTTCGCGCTCGGCGTGGCGACGCCCCGCGACCTGAAAGTCATCAGCCAGGGCAAGCGCATCCGAGAGACCACGCACAACGGTCCGCGCCACACGCTGTGGCAGTGCGACGACCCGATGCAGGAAATCTACATCGTCGCCGACCGTTACATCGAATACAAGGACCGCTACGAAGACGTCACCCTCTACGCCTTCCTGCGCTCGCCGGATGAAGCGCTGGCGCAGAAGTATCTCGACGCGGCGAAAAGTTACATCCGCTTTTACGACCGCCTGCTTGGCGAATACCCGTTCGTCAAGTTTGCGCTGGTGGAGAACTCGGTGCAGACCGGCTACGGCATGCCCTCATTCACCCTGCTGGGTTCACGCATCATCCGCTTCCCGTTCATCCTGCACACGTCCTTCCCGCATGAGATCCTGCACAACTGGTGGGGCAACGGGGTGTATGTGGATGCGAGCGGCGGCAACTGGTCGGAGGGCCTCACCGCCTACCTCGCCGATCACCTTCTGCAACAGTTGGACGGACACGGCCCCGACTACCGCTTTCAGCAGTTGATCAAGTATTTGAACTACGTCAATACAAGCAACGAAATTCCCATTGCGAAATTCATGTCGCGGCACAGCATGGCATCGCAGGCCATCGGTTACGGCAAACTACTGATGGTGCTCAATATGCTGAGACTGGAGGTGGGCGACAAGATATTCCTGGAAGCGCTGGCGGATTTTTATTTCACGCAACGCTTTCACCGCGCCGGATTCGAACACCTGCGCGCGCATTTCGAGTTGTACCACGGGAGAAGGCTCGACACCTTTTTCCGCCAGTGGATCGAGGAAAAAGGCGCGCCGGAGCTGGAACTCACCAACACCACGGTAGAACCGTTTCCCGACGCCTACCGCCTGACGCTGGAGATCAAACAAAAACAGACCCGCCCCTTGTTCGCGTTTCAACTGCCGGTAGCGGTGTGGTACGAAGGCGCCGACCAACCGAAGATCGAACTGGTGTCGATCGACCCTCAACCGGTGCAACACGTCAACGTGTTCGTGGACGACGAACCAAAAGCTGTCATGCTCGATCCGTATTACGACGTGTTCCGCAAACTCGACCGCAGGGAAGTGCCCGCCAGCATCGGCCAGACCTATGGCGACGGCAAGGCTGTGGCCGTGATGCCGAGCGTGTCGTCGCGGGACCTCATCGAAGGCTTTCATGCGTTCGCCACATCGGTGGACAACCTGTCCGACATGGTGCTCGACCAGGTGTACGATTTCGACAACAACACCGCTGCCTGGGTGTTCGGCCGGCACAACCTGAAAGCGCAGGCCCTGCTACCCAAACTTGCCGAATACGGGGTTCATCCCGGCGAACTCGGCATCACCGTGAACGGCAAACTGTATATGTATGAAGAGAACAGCTTTATATTTACCGTTCCCAACCCTGAAAACCCGGAGCACTCCGTGACGTGGGTGGTCCCGCACACCGCCTCCGTGATTCCGGGCCTCATGCGCAAGCTGCCGCACTACGGCAAGTATGGGTACCTCGTGTTCTCCGGTTTCGCCCCCGACAACCAGGAAAAAGGCGTGTGGCCCGGCGACCGCAGCGCCCTGATGAATACCTTCGTTACAGGCGACTACACCCTGCCGCCGCGCCCGCCGCTCACCCCCACCCGGCCGGAATGACCGCACGGGCCAACTAAATTTGGCCGCCGCCGGTTCCTGAAGTATAATTTCCGCATTCCAATGTAAAGCGCCTCACCGTTTCAACCGTTCCGGAAAGGACTCCACCATGGCCAAAGACACCACCCTCATCATCCACGGCTGGAGCGACTGCTCCAACTCGTTCAAAAAACTCAAGCAGTTTTTGATCGACAACAAGGTCGGTACGGTGCAAACCATCCTCTACGCCGATTACGAATCGCGCGAGGACAACATCACCTTCAACGACGTGGTGGACGGACTGAACGACCAGATGATTGCAAACGGCCTCATCGACGCCGACGGCAACAAGCTGAAAGACGTGAACGTGATCGTGCATTCCACGGGGGGACTGGTGATCCGCCACTGGATCTGGCAGTACTACCATGACCGCATCGAGCAGTGCCCGGTGAAGCGTCTGGTCATGCTGGCCCCGGCGAACTTCGGGTCGCCGCTGGCGCACCGCGGCAAATCCTTCATGGGAAGCCTGTTCAAAGGAAGGTGGAAGATCGGGGACATGCTGGAAGTCGGGCGCAATCTGTTGAACGGCCTGGAACTGGCCAGCCCCTACCAGTGGGACCTGGCACATGAAGACGTGCTACGGGATGAGCCGTACTACAACCGCAAACAGATTCAGACCACCATCCTCGTCGGTTTGAAAGACTACGAAGGCCTGCGCGGCTGGGTGAACAAACCGGGCACCGACGGCACCGTGGTCATCGCCGGCACCTCTCTCGACACCGCCAAGCTGGTGCTCGACTTTTCCCATTCCGGCAAGGACCCGGCCAGACAGCACCACGACTGGGCGTACCAGAATCCGCCGGACGATTTCGGCTTCGGCGTGATCGCGGGCGTGGATCACGGCTCCATCGTCGAGCCCACCTCGCCCAAGACCGGAGACAAGGGAATGGTCGGCGGACTCATCCTGCGCGCCCTCACCACCAAAACACCCAAGGATTTCGAAAAACTGATCAACGACCTGGAGCAGTATACGGAAAGCTGTTACCAGAAAACCCAAAAGCCGCGCTTCCAACAATTTGTTCTGCACGCGGTGGACGACCTGGGCGATTCCATCAAGGATTTCACGGTGGAGTTTTTCATCTTCCGTCCGCACCGCCTGTCGAAGAAAGGACTGGCCGACGACTCCAAAATGGACAAACTGGAAAAGGACCTGAGCCAGGAAGTCCACGAAATCCTGACCGCCAATTTCCACACCAACCAGACGGACACCAGCTTCCGGCGGTTCCTGGTGGACCTGGAGGAAATCCGCGCATTCATGAACAAAGCGGAAGAACAACTGGGAGCCAGGCCCGCGCTCAGCATGCGCGTGCACGTCCCCAAAGTGGACGACGGGATTCAATACGAGAACAAGGACCTCGAGAACATCGTCATTCACGACACCAGCGGCACATTGAAGCCGCCGAAGAATTTTTTCTACGAGAACACGACGACATTCATCGAACTGCGCGTCAACCGGTTCAACAACTACGTGCACATCGGCGTGAAACCGCGCAAACACTGAGGACGGAACCACGAGGAGGAATCAACTCCCCGGGGAAGGCAGGGTCCGGTGGTATATTCCGGCAAACCCTTGGGACGAGATACCGACCGGCAGGTAGCGAGCAGCAATGGCCGCAATGTGGTCTCGGTATCCCTTAAATATGGAGTCCGGATTCACCCGCGCCATGGCGGCGGGAAGAGGGGTTTTCACTGTCCGGGCCCCGTCCGGTGTGCCGTCACCTTCAATGAAATGATCGATCACCACCCCCACGATTCCCGTCTTTGCCAGATTCTTGAAAAACGCATCCGGGTCGCTTACAGGATATACGGGTGCCATGCAGGCCACCGCATCGATGCCCGCATCCGACAACTCCCGCAACAGACGAATGCGGTCTTCCAGTCTGGATGGAGGCGGCGGCATTCCGGGCAGACGCTCGGTATCGCCTTCTATGGATACATGCACGCGAAGCCGGAAAAGTTGCGACAGCGCCTGAACGCGTGCGAGGTCTTCGCGGATGCCTGTGGTGTGCGTTTGCAGGATCAATTCATCCGGCGGCTCATCGAGAAAAGCATCCAATAGCGACCGGGTGATGCGGTATGTTTTTTCCACAGCCTGCCAGGGTTCGGTGGAACTGGAAAGGAAGATGGAGAACGGTTGCGAACGTTTGTGCGCCCACCTGCGTTCGGCACCGACGGTGCGGCAGTACACCTCAGCCGCGTTGATTTTGACATCGACGAACCCGCCCCATTCGCGTCCCCGGGTCAGCCACGGATTGAACCGCACGTAGCACGCCTCGCCACAGGCCGATTTGCCCAGCCCGCAGCCGGTGTAGGGATTGAGCGAGTGCGAGCACACGACCTTCAGGTAACCGGTCGTGCGGGTCAGGATGGACCGGCATTCCACTTTCGAAATCTGCATGGGCCTCGCACTCCGTTTGCCGGGGTGGAAACAAATCGATCAGTTCGGCTTATCGCCCTCCCACCATTTGCCCCATTTGACGGATGAGATGTTCTGGCTGAACTGCGGAGCCGCGTGGAAATAGATTTCCACGCCACCGGACTTATCATCGGCGGGGCGGGTCACCCATTTGTTTTCCGGAAGCAGATCCAGGTTGATCAACCACACTTTGCGGTTGTCGGTTTTGCGGATCACAAGAAAGCCACGATCCTTGCGGTACTCAAAAAGCCCGAACAGGGTCACCGTTTTTCCCGACTCTCCCTGCAGGGTCAGCGTGTAGCGCCCCTGGCACCAGTAGTCGCGAAAGCCTCTCATGCTGGATACGTCGTTTCCCGATTCGACATCATACAATCCCTGACAGTCGATCTTCCTTGCATCCTCAATTTCGAACAACGGTTCTTTATAGAGAACGAGTTCGCCGAGTTGTTCATGGGCGGAAGCGGAAGCGGAAAATACCCACAAAACCAAAATCAGAAAAATGCATTTTGTCTTCATGGCCCCACGGTGTCCTTGCAAGAGTTGGCAATACTATTAAAAGACTACCCCAAATAATATGAATGGACCAAAGAAAACCGTTTTTCGTGCAGATAAGTTTTACGGAGGTATTGCAAATTGATTATAATGCAAGCTTTGCAATCAATCCCACAGACCTACCCCTAATTGGGTACCAAAAAGTGGAACCACGACCCGAATTCGTAAAGTTATTGTGGGGCATTCTTGCCGCCTTTTTGTTCGTCATCGACCTGCTTTTGCCGGAAGGGACGATCGACGGTTTCTTTTATGTGATTCTGGTTCTTGCGGCACTGCGAATCCGCCACAAAAACTTTCTGATCATGGCCACCCTGCTGGCCACTATGTTGAACATGATCGGTTTTTACCTTGCGCTGGACGGCCCCAACCTTTATCAGGAACTCCTGGACAGGTTGGGCTCCACCCTGACCATCTGGGTTGCGGGTTGGCTGTGCCTTGTGCAACAAAAGTCGGAAGACCATGCTTATCAGTTGTTGCAACGGCAAGGGTCGTTTGTGCAGCTGCACAAGGACATCGCCGTCGCTTCCAACGAAACCCGGGCTGTGGAGGAAACCCTGCAGTATTGCCTGCGGAGAATCTGTCATCAGGCGGGGTGGCCTGTGGGTCATTTGTATCTGGTCAATTCCCCCGCCAACCCGAATCTGGTCTCCACTACGACCTGGCACCTGGAAAACCCGGAACAGTTTCAAACGTTTCGTTCCGTCTCCGAAGGCACCGTTTTCGATTCGGGAATCGGGCTTCCCGGTCGCGTGCTCGCCAACGGCAAACCCGCCTGGATTATTGACGTCAACAAGGATCCCAACTTCCCGCGCGCGCGGTTGTCCCCCAACATCGGTGTCAAGGCGGGGTTTGCGTTTCCCATCCTGATTGGCAACGAGGTGGCTGGCATTATGGAATTTTTCTCGCCACGTGCGGAACCTCCGAACGATGACATGCTGGAAGTCATGGGCCACATCGGCACCTTGCTGGGCCGCGTTCTGGAGCGCAAGCGGGCCGAGGACGAACAGGAACAACTGCTTCATTTTTTGAAGGAACGCGTCAACGAGCAGACATGCCTTTACAATGTCGCCAACCTGATCGCCAATGCCAAAACCATCCGCGAGGTGTTCAACAACCTGCAGTCCTACGTGGCCTCGGCCTGGCAATACCCGGAAATCACCCGCGTCAAGGTGGTTTTTGGTGAGGAAGCGTTCGCTCCGCCGGATTTCCGGGAAACGCCGTGGACCATGTCCGCACCGCTCACCATCCACGGCGTTCAGCAGGGGTCGCTCGTGGTCTGCTACCTGGAGGAAAGACCGGATTCGGAGGAAGGCCCTTTTGTCAAGGAAGAGCGCCGGCTTCTGGACGGGCTGGCGTATTTGCTGAGCGTCGCAGCGCAACGCAAGCTTGCAGAAGAGGAAATCGAACGTTCACGCCAGCAGTTGCGCAACCTCTACAACAAACTGGAAACGGTCCGCGAGGAAGAACGATCGCGCATCGCGCGCGAGATCCACGACGAGATGGCGCAGGTGCTGACCACAATGAAACTGGAGGTGGCGCGGCTGTGCAAGAAGCTGGAAATCAGCCACCCGGACCTCAAGGAAAACGCAGAGACGGTGATCGAGTTGATCGACCAGACCATCCCGACGGTCAAGCAGTTGATCCACGACCTGCGCCCACCGATCCTCGATCACTTTGGACTGGAGGAAGCCATCTCGTGGCAGGGCCAGGAGTTCGAAAGGTTGACGGGCATTCAATTTGAATTCGATTGCGACAGCGAACCTGAAAACCTGGACAAGGAACGATCCACCACATTGTTTCGTATTTTCCAGGAAACGCTCACCAACGTCGCGCGGCATTCCAAGGCGGAGAATGTGAGCGTGAAACTGAATGATGAAAATGGTATGGTATCATTGCATGTTCAGGATGATGGGGTGGGTATCACCCAGGACAGGCTGAAAAACGGCCATTCCCTTGGTATTCTGGGCATGCAGGAACGGGCACGGGTCTGGGGGGGCTCCGTGAATTTTGTAAGCAAACCCAACGAGGGTACGTTGGTAACCATCAACATCAGCAGGAACTAATCTAGGAGTTATCAATAATGACAACTGAAGTTCTGACCTCCAAGAAAAAGATCAGAATTCTGATCGCAGATGATCACCCCCTGTTTCGCCGTGGACTCAAAAACGCGTTTTCGGAAACGCCCGACATCGAAATCATCGCGGAAGCGGACAATGGGAATGATGTTCTGGACAAAATCCGTGACCAGGAATTGAGCCTGGTGATCCTGGATATTTCCATGCCGGGTAAAGACGGCCTGGAGGTCGTGAAGCAAATCAAGACGGAATATCCCAAACTGCCCATCCTCATCATGAGCGTGTACCCGGAAAACCAGTACGCGGTGCGCTTCATCAAGGCCGGCGCGGCGGGATACCTCACCAAGGAAAGCGCTCTCGACACTCTGCTCCACGCGGTGCGCAAGGTGTCCCAGGGTGGCAAATTCGCCAGCCCGGAAATCACCGAACGACTTGCTTTCGATTTCCTCGAAACCAACAAACCGCTGCACGAAACACTGTCGGATCGCGAATACCAGGTGTTCCTCATGATTGCGCGTGGCAAATCGTTGACAGAGATCGCCAACGAATTATCGTTGAGTGTGAAGACCATCAGCACGCATCGGTCCCGTATTCTGGAAAAAATGAAAATGAAAAAGAATGCGGAACTGATTCATTACGCAATCAATTACAGCCTCATTTAACTAAAATGCGGTAACATAATTCCCGCCTCCGGGTTTTGCGACCAGAAAACCCCAACCTTTCCTTTCACTCTCCTAAATCGAAAAAATACGACAGTAGATAAGAATAAGACCCGCTCTGCCTTACCCTAAAAAAGCTTCACTGAATTCTACTTTGAGTAGGTTATTTTCCTACAATAAAAATAGACATGCGCTGATAGTTAACCTTCCCGCCTTTTATTAAACTCCACCTTACTTGGAATCTCAGTATTGGGCATAACAATCACTTTGCTCTTTTCGACATTGCGTTTCTCTAAATTCAGGTAATGAGATTCTGACTGACGCAATCCGAAGGAAAGGAAAATTGTGAACCCGTTTCCCAGAAAAGTCCTGCTTGCCGCCCTCGTCACTGCGGCCGCATTTCTCACCACTACCATTCCGGCCGATGCGGAAACTTACCTCCTCCGCACCATTTCCCTGACCACCGTTGAAGGGGAAGCTTCCGAGTACACCTATCATGTCCCAGCCGGTAAATCGGTGCGTGTTCAAAACGATTTGGACCGGGTGATCCACAATACTTCCATTGCGCGGGTCAACCCGGATAAAAATATGGTACGTGTTCAGGCTTTCCAGCCCGGCCAGTCCATGGACCTGGAATTCACCGCCCAGGGAACCTATCGGATCTGTTACGAATGGAAACCGAAACACGCCACCGTTTTCCAACAGTCTTGTGTTCGTGTCAACGTGGTCAAGCTCCAGTCCACGTAAGAATTCCTGAAGCTACAGCGGGGAGCAAAATTTTGTTTTTAGGAAAGTTTCTATTTGATCATCTTAATGTTTCATTTTTATTATCCTCACATCACGATGAAAGGAGCCGAGGAATGAAAAAGATTTCTTTGCTGACTGCTCTGTGCGTTGTTGCCTTCAGCGGCACGGCGTTCGCCGGAACCATCAAACCGGGTGAATCCACGTCCTGCAACGACGCCAAACAAATCACGGTAGAAGTAGACACCATCCCGAACAAATCTGCTGGTGAGTTCGGCCACACCGCCAACGATCGCGGCACCGCGAGCCTGGTGGTATGGAAGTCCTCCAACGCCACCACCGTGCCTCTGACCTTGGGCCCGAACGACAGCAACAAGTCGTTGACCACCACGGACAAGGGCAAGGTTGGTATCAAGCCGATGGGCGAAATGGGCCGCAACAAGGTTGTGCTGACCAGCCAGCCGGCATTCAGCCGCGGTGACTCCATTGGTGACATCAGCGGTCTGGTACGGTTCACCAACACCGGCACCAACACCGTAAAGGTTACCTGTCAGTAATCAACAAATCAGGACCCCTGTGGGAGTAACATTCGAGCTCTAACCGTTACAGCGGACACTCCCTTACCCAAGGAAACAGCCGGCACGCCCCTGCCGGCTGTTTTTTTGTGCCCTCATCTTGGCAACCCCCGCCTGTTTGGTGTAAAACTGTTCTTCACATTCCAACCGCCTTAACCGAGGACCCCGAACTCCATGACCGACACCCAGAAAATCCGCGTCCGTTTCGCGCCCAGCCCCACCGGCACCCTGCACATCAGCGGCGTGCGCACCGCCCTGTTC
>NZ_HG422173.1:1642696-1670628 GCF_000341545.2 Nitrospina gracilis 3/211 | reverse complement strand
TACGCCCGCCACCACGCCGGCACCTTCATCCTGCGCATCGAGGACACCGACCTCTCCCGCTCGACCGACGAATCCATCCAGGAAATCCTCTCGGCCATGCAGTGGCTCGGCCTCGACTACGACGAAGGCCCGTTCCGCCAGATGGAGCGGCAGGACCGCTACCGCGAACAACTTGCCAACCTGCTCGACGCGGGCAAGGCCTACCGCTGTTACTGTACGGCGGAAGAACTGGAAGCCAAACGCAAGGCCCAGCAGGCGGCGGGCGAGAATCCACGATACGACGGCACCTGCCGGAACCGCACCGATCAGCCCACGGACCAGCCGCACGTGCTCCGCTTCAAAGCTCCGAAAGAAGGCACCGTCACCGTAAAGGACATCCTGCGCGGCAACGTGAACTTCGAACTCAAGGAAATGGACGACATCATCCTGCAACGCACCGACGGCACTCCGACGTACAACTTCGTCGTGGTGGTGGACGACGCCGACATGCAAATCACCCACGTCATCCGCGGCGACGACCACCTGTCCAACACGCCGAAGCAGGCATTGCTGTACGACGCCTTAGGCGTGGCGCGACCCCAGTTCGCGCACATCTCGATGATCCTCGGCCCCGACAAAACGCGACTCAGCAAACGCCACGGCGCGACCTCGACCCTCGAATACCAGAAACAGGGCTACCTGCCGCACGCGCTCATCAATTATCTCGCGCGGCTCGGCTGGTCGCACGGCGACCAGGAGCTGTTCACGCTGGAAGAAATGATCCAGCACTTCGCGCTGGAGAACGTCACCATCTCCGCTGCTGTGTTCAATCCGGAAAAACTGTTGTGGGTCAACGAGCAATGGATCCAGACCAGCACGCCGGAAGACATCGCGCCGCACCTGGAACCGATCCTCGTGCAGGAAAGATTATTGAGCGAGGGACACGGCCGTTCGAGGGACGGGATCGCGCGCATCATCCCGCCCCTGCAGAAACGCGCCAAGACGCTGGTGGAGATGGCCCACGGCGCCGCGTTTTATTTTAAAGATGAGGTGGAGTTTGACGAGAAAGCGAAAGAGAAGTTTTTGACCTTCGAGGTGAAACCGTGGTTCGAGAAACTGTGCGCGGGGTTGGAGAAGATGGACGAGCCGCTCGAGCACGACGCCGTCGAGTCCCTGTTCAAGCAGGTAATCGAGGAGGAAGGGATCAAGCTCAAGAACCTGGCCCAGCCCGTGCGGGTCGCCCTCACCGGCCAGACCGCCTCCCCCGGCATCTACGATTTGTTTTTAATGCTGGGCAAGGACCGCTCCCTCACCCGCCTGCGGAATGGGATTAATTAGCCCCCCCCTTACAAGGGGGAATATTTTTTTCCTTCACTGCACGAAAATTTCATTTCGGTGGAATTCGAGGAACGCGGGGTCGGGGACAAAACGTTGCGGCAGGGAAAGGCGACGGCCTTCATATTTCTCAAATAAATCGTGATTGACTTGCGAAGACACCATCACTTCGTAATTTGGATTCACCGTAATCAGTCCTCGGTCGAAAGCGCGGTCGTGCAGGGCGTTCAGGCACAGGCCGTTCATGGGGTTTAAGCGGTTTCTAGAATCCCGCGACCAGGGCACGATGTGGCTGGCAACCAGAAGGTAGGGGTTGGCAAGGCCGGTGATGCAACATTTCTCTTCGTAATTGGAAAGCACCATCTTGCGGAAGAACGCCTGATTGACCCGCGCCTGCACCGTCGTCTCGCGCGTCTCGCCTTCCTGCCATTCTATATCGGTAGATTCCTCCACCGCTTCCTTGCCGCCGAGCAGTTCGGCGGTTTTGCGTTCGCTCTCGTAGATCATGCGGTCCCAGTCTTCGAAGAACTCGTTCCACACTTCGCGGTCGAGTTTGCTGACGTTGGTGGCACCGCGTCGGTCTAAGGAAGGGTCCAGGCTGGCGAAGTTGGCGAGTTTGTAACTGATCGATCCTGGAGTGCGTCCCAGCTTTTCGGCGAGTTGGATGATCTCCGGGTTGCCGACATGAATACGACCGAACGGGATGCGGCAATACAGATTGATCGCCACCAGCAACTCCTCCCGCGTCCAGTCCATACGGTATTTTGCCCTCAATCAAAGCTTATAAATATAACCTACCCCTTCTTCTGAATCTTCGCCCAGGTGTCGCGGAGGGGGACGGTGCGGTTGAAGACGGGTTGGCCGGGTTTCGAGTATTTGCTGTCCGTCACGAAGTACCCCATGCGTAAAAACTGGAAGCGGTCGCCAAGCTTCGCTTCTTTCAAGCTCGGTTCCAACTTGCAATCGGTCAACACTTCCAGGGAATCGGGGTTGATGCTTGCGGGAATCTCGATATCGTCGGGGTCTTCGTTCACAAACAAATGGTTGTACAGCCGCACCTCGGCGTCGTACGCGTGCGGTGCGGAGACCCAGTGCAAAGTCCCCTTCACCTTGCGGCCGTCGGGGGTCTGGCCGGACTTCGTCTCCGGATCGTACGTACAGCGCAGCTCCACCACCTGGCCCTGGTCGTTCTTCACCACCTCCTCGCACTTGATGATGTAGGCGTGCTTGAGGCGCACCTCGCGGCCCGGCGCGAGACGGAAGAATTTTTTCGGCGGGATTTCCATGAAGTCTTCCTGCTCAATGTACAACTCGCGGCTGAATGGCACCGTGCGGTGTCCCGCTGTCGCGTCTTCCGGGTTGTTCTCCGCCTGCAAATCCTCCACCTGCCCTTCCGGGTAATTGGTGATGACAACTTTCAGCGGATGCAGGACGGCCATGACGCGCGTGGCGATCATGTTCAAATGTTCGCGGATGCAGAACTCGAGCAGGCCCAGCTCCACGGTGCTGTTGGATTTGGCGACGCCGATGCGCTCGCAAAAATCGCGGATCGACTCCGGCGTGTAGCCGCGCCGCCTGAGTCCGCTCACCGTCGGCATGCGCGGATCGTCCCAGCCATCGACGTACCCCTCCTTCACCAGTTGAAGGAGTTTGCGTTTGGACAGCACGGTGTGTGTGAGGTTGAGCCTGGCGAATTCGATCTGCCGCGGATGAAACACGCCCAGCGCGTCGAGGCACCAGTCGTACAGCGGACGATGGTCCTCGAACTCCAGCGTGCAGATGGAATGCGTGACGCCCTCGATGGAGTCCGACTGCCCGTGCGCCCAGTCGTACATGGGATAAATGCACCACGCGTCGCCGGTGCGGTGGTGCGGCGCTTTCAGGATGCGGTACAGCACCGGGTCGCGCAGGTTGAGGTTGCCCGACGCCATGTCGATCTTCGCCCGCAGGACTTTTGCGCCGGTGTCGAACTCGCCGTTTTTCATGCGTTCGAACAGGTCGAGGTTTTCCTCGACCGTGCGGTTGCGGTGCGGACTGTCCTTACCCGGTTCGCTGAGCGTGCCGCGGTACTCGCGGATCTGGTCGGCGTTGAGATCATCGACATACGCCTTGCCCGATTCGATCAACTGCACCGCCCAGTCGTACAACTGCTGGAAGTTGTCGGACGCGAAGTATTCCTTATCGCCCCAGTCGAAACCCAGCCAGCGCACATCCTCCTTGATCGATTCGACGTAGGCCGCTTCTTCTTTAATGGGGTTGGTGTCGTCGAAGCGCAGGTTGCAGTGGCCGCCAAACTCCAGCGCCATGCCGAAGTTCAGGCACACGCTTTTGGCGTGGCCGATATGCAGGAAGCCGTTGGGTTCCGGCGGGAAGCGGGTGACGACTTTGCCGCCGAAGCGGCCGCTGGCGTTGTCTTCCTGGATGTGACGCCGCACAAAGTGCGACGGCTGGGTGGATTCTTCGGACGTGTCGGATGGATTTCGGGATTCGTTCATGAGTCTCGCGGGTTAAGGAAAGATCGGGCTGTTCAACGCCCACATATTAATGGAAAGCCGGGGGGCGTACAAGGCGGCACCGCGCATGCGGGACTTTCTTTTTTAAAGGAGCGAGGCGGGCCGGATCACTGCCCTCCGGCGATCATCTCCGAGATGTCGCGCACGCGCACCTTCTCGTTCAGGTTCTTCGCCTTGAGCGCGTCTTCCAGCATGAGCACGCAGAACGGGCAGGAGACGGCGATGGTTTCGGGCTCGGTCTGCATGAGTTCATCGACGCGGTTGTGGCTGACGCGCGTGCCGGTGTTTTCCTCGAGCAGGAAGCGTCCGCCCCCCGCGCCGCAACAGGTGCCGCGCTCGCGGCTGGTCTCCACCTCCATCAGCGACCCCGACGCGACCGTCTGCTCGATCACCTTACGCGGCGCTTCGTATTCCTTGTTATGCCGCCCCATGTAGCACGAGTCGTGGTACACGACCTTGTCGTCGGCTTTCTCCAGTTTCAGCTTGCCGTTCTGCACGAGGTCGGCCAACAGTTGCGAGTGGTGGATCACCTCCAGGTGCACGCCGTATTCCGGGTATTCGTTCTTGAACGAGTTGAAGCAGTGCGGGCAGTGGGTGATGACCTTCACCACCCCTTCCTCCTTGAACGTCTCCGCGTTGTGCGTGGCCAGCATGTCGAACAGGTATTCGTTACCCAGCCGCCGGGCGGGGTCGCCGGTGCACCCTTCGCGGTTGCCGAGGATGGAGAAATCGACCCCCGCGGATTGCAGGGTTTTCACCACCGACTCCGCCACCTTTTTGCCGCGGTTGTCGAACGCGCCGTTGCATCCGGGAAAGTACAGGTACTCGGTGGGATGGTTCTTGTCCCATTCCTGCACGCCCAGGTCCTTCGCCCAGTCGGCGCGGCTGGTGCCGGGGAATCCCCACGGGTTGCTGTGCGACTCCAGCGACTTGAACGCGTCGTTGAGTTCCTTCGGGAAGCGCGACTCCATCAGCACCATGCCCTGCCTGAGGTCGATCATCTTGTTGACGTACTCGATCATCACCGGGCATTCCTCTTCGCACGCGCCGCAGGTGGTGCACGACCACACCGTCTCGTCGAGGATCACCCCGCCCATCACCGCCGGGCCTTCCGAGGGTTCCGATTTCAACAGCTCCGGCGTGCGCGCGTTCAGGTGATCGCGCAGGTCGATGGTGAACTGTTTCGGCGACAACGGTTTCTGGCTGTTGAGCGCCGGGCAGAACACATCGCACCGGCCGCACTCGGTGCAGGTGTGCAGGTCCAGCAGTTTCTTCCAGGAAAACTCCTCGATGACGTTGACGCCGAACGATTCGCGTTCCTCATCCTCGAAATCCATGCGGTGCAGGTTGGTGCCCGTATTCAGGTTGGAGAAATACACATTGGGGATGGAAGTGATGACGTGAAAGTGTTTCGAACGCGGCAGGAGATCGAGGAAGAACAGGATCGCCACGATGTGCGTCCAGTAACCCGCCGCCTGAACGGGGATCAGCGCCGCGCGGTCCATTCCGCCCAGCCCTGCCTGCGCGAGGATCGCGCCGAGCCACGCCCACGGCGTCGCCTCCTCCGGCACCAGCACCCGCCGCGCGCCTTCATACACCATGTCCGACAGCATGATGAGCAGGATGAGCATCAGGATGAGGATGCCCTCCCCGGACAAATTGAGCCGTTTCGGTTTCACCACCAGCCGCCGGTAGAGAGCGTACAGGCAGGCCGCCGTCACCAGCACCACGAACCCATCCTTCACCGCGTAGTACAACCCGCGCGGCACATCCAGAAACGCCGGCGCCTCCATCAACGGGAACAACCCGATGAGAAAAAACTCGGCGGCGCGCAGAAGCAGGACGAGGAACCCCCAGAAAATGAGCGCGTGCATCCACCCCGCGCCCCGGTCCTTGAACATTTTCGACTGCGCGATGGCGATCTTGAGCGTTTGCCACAGGCGGTCGAGCGGCCGGTCGAAGCGGTTTTCCGGTTGCGCCCGGCGGAGCGCCTGCCACTTCGGCCACAGGGCATACGTGAACACAGCGAGAGATACGAGCGTGAGCGAAGCCAGCACCCAGGGGTGCCAGGCGGGAGCGATGCCTCCCGGAGTGATGGGGTCCATAAGAGCGATCATGTGTAAGGTTGAGAAAAAAGAACGCCCCGAAAGGCGTGTTTGAGGAGGCCGGGAAATCCATCAGGATCCCCTGATGAAACGGGCCGAATTCCCATAACTTCTTGTGAAATCAGCTATTTTCCGACTCAAATGCCGTTTGCCCCCTGCCACCCGTGTGTTATATTAAAAACATACGATATGGTGCAAGGGGAGAACGTTGGCAACCTTTAATAAGGAGCATTTTCGCATGCCCTCGATTACGGCTCCATTCAAGAATGCATTATACCTGATCGGCCTCTCCGCGTGCATCGGTTGGGTCTCCCCGGCGCAGGCCTTTCCCGTTGACGACGCCTTCCCTCTGCCGCAGGAAAAACCCAAGACTTACGTGCACGAGCACCCGCGAAGCCGCGTGCCCATGGGCCAATACCCGTCCCTGAACCCGAACCTGAGCGGCGACATCAACGACCCGCACCCGTTCCCGGAATACATGAAGCGGTTCGTCGGCGAGCATAAAATCCCCAAATACTATTACGACCTCATCCAGCAGCCGCCGCAGGACCAGGTCCAGAGCAAGGTTTTCAACCCCGTGCTGTTTTCCCGGCTCCGGCGGATCGGCGTGGTGGACTTCGAAAACAAGATTCCCGTCAACGAACGCGACCCCGATGCAGGCAAGTTTCTGGCAGGACAGGTGACCACCGAACTCGAAACCCTGCCCAAGCTCAATGTCATTCCTCCCCAAAAAATGGTGGATGAGTTTTACCTTCAAATCACCCATCCCGGGCGGGTTCTACCGCCTGTTTCCGGCAAGGGACCTAAAGATTCCAAAAGCGGCCCTGAAAATTCCCAACCGGGATATGATTTGCCGTATGCTGGTGATAAAATGGATGCTGTTTTGATCGGTGCGGTCACCCGGTTCAGCAACCAGTATGAAGACCGTCACGGAAAGAAAAAAGAAAGCCACGCCGCGTCCGTCGAATTCGGCGCATTCTTGATCAGTACCGAAACGGGGGAAGTCATCTGGGCCGCCCGGTATGTCGGCACCCAGCGCCCCACTTTGGGAAACCTGTTTAAAGGCCAGATACGCTGGTTGAGCAAGCAGGAGTTCCCGCAGGAAGCGATCAAGAAAACTTTCGAGGCGTTTGACGTGTTCAATACCAATAAACCCGGTAGAAACATTAAATAGATAGAAGAGTCATGAGCGAACCATTCAACACCCCTGTCCAGGAAAATGAGCCGGTCAGCCCGGAGGCCCGCAAAAAACACAAACTGTGGCGCAACCTGTTCATCCTGAATCTTTGCGTCACGCTGTTACTGATCGGCATCTGGTGGCTTCCGGTCAAATTCGCCGAAATCAATAAAACCATGGACGAGCCGAGCATGGAAGCGACCAAGAAAAAGGTCCGGCGAACGTGGGCGGCACGTTGAAAACCGAAGTGATTCCGGAAAGCCACCTGCTGAAATCCCGCGTGGTGGTGGTGGACGCACGGGACGAACAGACCTGGCGGTATTACGATTTTTCGCGCGGCGGCCCGGTGGAAATCCATGACCGGTCCTCACTCGAATGGGACCTCGCCTTCCGCCGCGGCAAGATCATCTCCAATGGCGGAATGACCAACAAGATCGGCAAAGCAGGCCTGATGGACATGGGTGAAGTGAGCTACGATGCCGTGGAAGAAGTGCCTTTGGACCGCGAATTCATCCAGGACAAGGCCACCCAAACCGAACCCGAAAACCCGGTGCTTGCACAGTGGTACAAGTACAACTACATCACGCACAAGCTGACCGCGCGCAAGAACATATACATCCTGCGCACTGCGGAGGGCAACTACGCCAAGATTCAGTTTCAGAACTTTTACTGTGCGGACAAACAGCCGGGGTGCATCCAGATGAAATACGCCTACCAGCCGAACGGTTCCCCCAATTTCCTGAAAAATTCAGGATCCTTTTCCACCACTTCCGTGCTGGAAACCCCGAAAATGTAAAAACCGGTTCCGGCGGAACGGAAAATTGGCATTATCACTGGAAAATGTATTAGAATAAAGGTTTTCGCGGAAACGCCCCCCGCATCCCGCGGAACCCCGGCCATGCGCCCTTCCGCCCAGTCGCGGACCGGATTGTTGAACGATTTCATCGAAACGCAGGAGACCCGCTCAATGCCAAGCTTGAAAGGAATTCTTTTCAACCAGTTCGCCAGCGAAGGCGTCAACCAGTTGATTGAAGAGTTGCAGAAAACGTACAAACCCAAAAAAGGACGCCGCTTCAACCATGCGGACATCACTTACGAAATCAGCCGCCCCAGTTTGCAGGACAACCAGCTCGGTTTCGAAATCAGCTCCAAAATTCCGCAGGATGAAGTTAAAGATGAAAAGGCAATGGAAGTGTACTTTGACAAGATCAAAAGCATCTTGAACAACGACGAGAAAAAACCGGTTTCTGTTGAACGCGAAAATATCGTGTGGGATTCGAAAAAGGAAACCGAAAAGGAACGCGACTACGTGAAGTGTCAGTACACGTATCCATTGGAAGATTTGTACAAAAACGATGAAATTATCAAGCGGTACGAAGCGTTGCAATCCGGGTCGGGAGAATCCCTGCCTGAAATTCCCGGGGTTTTTACCGTACAGGGCAAACTGGCCCTCATCATGGTCCAAGAGACCATCCAGGATTATGTCCGCAGCAACATACAGACCCTGATCGACGCCAACCAGAAGGTTCGGAGCGGCCTGAAAGGTTAACGCCGCATGAATCCGTTTCTGTATTATCTCGGCCGGTCCCTGCAGATTGTGGGACTGGCCATCATCACCTACGTGGTGTTCAAGTTTTTTCAACCCGTGGGCATGGAATTCCTGCTTTACTATTCAATTGCCGGAGTCGCCATGTTCTACGGAGGCACCCTGCTCCTCGAAAAAAATCAGTAACCACCCTTTTCGCAGGTCATCATGAAGGAAGCTCTGGCAAAACCCGGATTCCTGATCGCCACCAGCACCCTGGGGGCCGACCTCAGTTACCTGCTCGCGGTCATCTTCACCGTCATGTTTCTTTTTGCCTGGTGGCAGGCCAAAAAAGGCGACGGCACCCGGCATCACAAGCTCATTCTCGTTTCAATGGTCTCCATGGTCGTGTACTTCATCGGCTACTACTACACCCGTTCGCTCGGCGTTTTGTCGCTGGAAGGCAAAGAAGGGTTCGGCGGACCGGAGAGCATTTACAACAACGTGTTCATTCCCATTCTCACCACGCACCTGGTTCTGGTGACCCTGGGGCTGATCCTGACTCCTTACATGATCATCGAGGGCTTCCGGGCGTCGAAAAAAGTGGACGGGAAGTGGACTTTGCAGACCGGGGTGCTGAAGGCGAACCCGGCACGCTTCAAACGAATTTACATCTGGCTGCTGACCATCTGGGCGGGTTTGCAGGTCGTATTGATGGCGGCAGGCAAGTCTGTAGGCTCGATGATCGCCTACTTCCTCATCTTCCTCACCATCGCGCTGGTGATCAGCATTGAAAAGTTGGTCGAAAAACTGCTTCCGGAGGGGGATCGGCGGCACCGCGTGCTGGGACGGGGAACCATGGTCCTGTTCGCTTTGATCCTGGTGACGAGCACCGCCACCTACCTGTTGCTGTACGTGTTTTACCCCGTACGGGCGGCTTAACGGTGTGGGCCATAACCCCTTTAGCACAAGGGCCTTGGCGGGTTTCTGGGAGGGTAAAAAAGCTCTTTTTTACCCTTGACACCTGTCTGATCCGGTGATATCTTTCGCTGGATCAAATGACTTCGAAGTACATCAGCAGCAAGTACACGGCGAATAAAACGTTAACACCCAAGCCGATAGCAACAATCGCGTTAAAGATTTTTCCGTCTTTTCCGGTAAACATAGAAAGTCGTTTTGATCAAAAAGTAGGTGAATTAAGATTGCGTAAAGTACCATTCGCCTGTTGAAGGTGTCAAGGTTTTTAGCATACAGTTCTGGTTTTTAACTTTGTTGAAGAAGGGAAAAGGGAACCCATGGACATCCAAAAAATTAAAGAAAAAGCTGGTCCTTGGATTTACGTCGTTACCGTGATCTTCAGTTTGTGGTTTTTCTACTGGTTCGCTTCGGTTTGGCGCTAAGCCTCCACACCGGCCCATGGATTAACTTTCTAACCAGTATATTTGGAGCATTGATAAATGGAAGAGACGCAAGAAGAAAAGAAACGGTGGATCACCCCCAAGTCGATCATCCACTTCCTGATTGCCTTCGTTCTCATGGCTGGCTACTACTACCTCATCAACGTAGCCCTCATGAAGGTACAGGGATTGGAATTCCACTACCTGTGGGTTTCCGGTAGCGGTGGCGGCGGACATTAATCCCCGCCCCCTGTTTTACCCATTTCCCGTTCAATCATTGTTGTATAAAAAATGACAAGCCTCTGGCTTGTCATTTTTTTATTGAAACGCATTCCCGTGTCCTCAAAAAGTTTCATACCCTCGGACCCCGGCACCCGCAAGTTCAAGGGCGAACCGGGGTGCCGCGTGTATCTCATCCGCCACGGCGAGGTGGCCAACGCGCATCTCATCTGCATGAACGGCCATTACGACGTTGAATTGTCGAAAAAGGGCGAACAGCAGATGCAGGAAGTCGCAGAAGCGCTGAACCCGCTTCCCCTGAAAGCCGTCTATTCCAGCGATCTGACGCGCACCTTCACCGGCGCGCGTCTCATCGCGGAAAAACATAATCTGGAACCCGTCGCCTTCCCCGAACTGCGCGAGTTGTCTTTCGGCAAATGGGAGGGCATGTCGATCAAGGAACTCACCGAAAAGTTTCCAGGCGAGATGGAAAAACGCATCAAAAACACGGAGCTGTTCCGCGCCGACGAAGGCGAAACCTTCGATGAGCTCGCGGCGCGCGTCGTGCCCCGCTACAAAGCCATTATCGAGCAACATCCAAACGACGTCATCGCCATCATGAGCCACGGCGGCGTCAACCGCACCATCCTGAGCCACCTTCTCGGCATCCCCACCGTTCACCTGTTCCGCTTCGCACAGGAATACGCCGCCATCAACGTCATCCAGTATTACCCCGATCAGGTCGTGGTCGAGTTGATGAACGGTTCATGCAGGGATATCGGTCCGCGTCCGTCATGAAACCGTTCCTTCTCCGCGTCGAAAACGCCACCGTGTACCGCGGCGACAACGAGGTGTTAAAGGAAATCAACTGGACCCAGCACGAAGGCGAAAACTGGGCCGTGGTGGGCAACAACGGGTGCGGCAAAACCACGCTCATGAAACTGCTGTTCGGCGAAATTCTTCCGATCGACGGCGGACAGGTGCACTGGTTCAACAGCACAACGTGGCGCGGCCTGTTCGAAATCCGCGAGCGCGTCGGCTTCGTTTCCGCCGAATTCCAACGGCAGTACGATCAGAACGTGACCGCTTTGCAGGTGGTGGAATCGGGATTCTTTTCCAGCATCGGTTTGTGGGAGGATGTGCGCGAAACGCAGACACGCAAGGCGGAAGCGGAAATGGATCATCTGGGCATCCGTCACCTTGCGCCCCGGCGGTTCCTGCAATTGTCTTACGGCGAAGCGCGGCGGGTGCTCCTCGCTCGGGCCCTGGTCAACCGCCCCGACCTGCTGGTGCTGGACGAACCCTGTGCCGGGCTCGACATCCCGACGCGCGAAGTGTTTCTCGAGACCCTCTCCCGCCGCGTGCGCAACAGGAACCTCATCTACGTGACGCACCATATCGAGGAGATCCTGCCCGCCATCACGCACGTGCTTCTGCTCAAGGACGGACGCGTTTTCGCTCAGGGTAAGAAACACGACATCCTGACCGGTGAGGCGTTTTCAGAAGCGTTGGAATGCCAGGTGAGCGTACAGGAAAACGGCGGGCGGTTCTGGATCACGGGATGCCGGCCACACCGCAAGCAATAAGGAGTGCGTTAACGGTACCGTCCCAAAAGGTCGTTAACGCGGATGCGGATGGCGTCTTTCAGCATCTTCGACGAGTCCTGCACAATGCGCACACGCGAGTCGTCTGAGTTGTGCCACTCCACCGGAAGCTCCAGCACGTTCAATCCCGCCTTCTTCGCCAAAAACAGCATCTCGACATCGAAGCAGAAATGGTCGATCCGCATTTTTTGAATAACTGCGCGCCCGTACTTTTGCGGAAGGCCTTGAAGCCGCACTGGGTATCGACGAAATCGTCGATCACCAGAAAGCGGATGATCCGGTTAAAGATGCGTCCCATGCCCTGCCGGTACCACGCCTGACGCTTGACCACGTTGGAGTCCGGCAACGAGCGCGAGCCGATGACCACATCGCACCCCGCCTCCAGGTGCGGCAGAAAGCGGTCCCATTCCTGAATCGGCGTGGAAAGATCCGCGTCGGAGATCAGCACAAACTCCCCCGCCGACTCCAGCACGCCGCGCCGCACGGAGTACCCCTTGCCGCGGTTGCCGTCGTTTTTCAGCACCACGCACTCCTCCGCCGTCATGTAGCGCGCCGGAACCTCCGCCGTGCGGTCGGTACTGCCATCGTCCACGATGAGCACCTGCCAGCGGTAGTCTTTGGATCTCAGAAATGCGGTCAGTTTCTCGAGCGTGGACGCCAGGCGACTTTCCTCATTCAGACACGGAATGACCACGGACAACAAGGGATCGGCAGGCATGAACGGCTCACAGGCGGGATGAATAAAGCAATTTAAATCCAGGCAAAACGAGGTTCATTAAACACCAAATCCGGCGGGAAATCCATCCCCCAGCCGAAATATCCGGTCCGCCCCGGAGCCGGGTATTTCCCGGCCTCAGAACGGGTGCGGGATTTTCATGCAACGTCTTGTCAACCTTCCCGGAATTGGTATAGAATCGTCCGGTTGACCCAAACTGGGACAAGGAGACCTCCGTGCGGAACGCCCTCTGGATTGTACTGGCAGGCCTGTGGTTGTGGACGGTTCCCGTTCCCGGTCACGCGGATGAAGCCCGCGACTGGTGGACGCAGGGCAACCAGCTCAGCCAGGCCGGAAAATGGGAAGAAGCGGTGGAAGCGTATCACCAGGCCATCCAGATCAACCCGGACGCCGCCGGGCCGTTTTTCAATTTGGGGCTCGCCTACAAGGCATTGGGACAGTACGAACGCGCCGCCGCGGCGTTTGAACGGACCCGGCAGTTGGAGCCGGGCAACATGGAAGTGCACCTGCGGCTGGGCAACATCTACAACCTGATGGAGAAGTGGGGCCAGGCCATCGAACACCTCAACCTGGTTGTGCACCGCGTCCCGGATAATGCCGAGGCGCACGGCAACCTGGGCTGGGCGCTGTTGAATTATTCAAATGGACCGCAGTTCAAACTGCTGGTTCTGCAAAACCTGGAAAAAGCCGTGCACCTGTTCGAGCAACAGGGCCTGCACCAGGCCGCCCGCGCCACGCGGGAAACCCTGGATGGTGCCCGCAAACAATTCGGTTACGAATAATAATACCGTTGATTCACGAGGATCGCTCATGCTGGATACTCAAAACTCACAACACGAGGCACTCATGACGCTGGAAGTCAAAGCCGAAGTCACACGCAACCCGGACCTGGTGACCTTTCGTCTGAACAAAACCCTGATTCCGCCGGGCACCGGGCTGTCATTTTCCGGGCCGGAGTACGCGAAGGATCACCCGCTCGCCAACGCCCTGTTTCAGATTCGCGGCGTCAAGGCCGTCTGGATTCTGGGCAACGACGTTCAGGTAACGAAAGACGAAAACGTACGCTGGGGCACCATGACCTCCCGCATCATCGAGACCATCAAGCGCATCGAAGGCTGATTCCCACCGCGCGGTTTCATTCCGGACGAAAAAATTCCTTGAGGACGCGGACCATATCCGCGTGGTCATGCGCGCCCGCCATCTCGCGCACGGAGTGCATGGAGAGCATGGGATTGCCCACGTCCACGGTGCGGATGCCCAGGTTCGCCGCGGTGATCGGGCCGATGGTACTGCCGCAGGCGAGGTCCGACCGCATCACGAATTTCTGCACCGCCACCTTCGCTTTTTTGCACAACAACTCGAAGCGCGCGCCGGTTTCACCGTCGGTGGCGTAACGCTGGCCGGCGTTGGATTTGATCACCGGACCACGGTTGAGAAGCGGCATGTGGCGGATGTCGTGCTGGTCGGCGTAGTTGGGATGCACCGCGTGCGCCATGTCGGCGGAGATGAACAGCGACTTCGCCACCGCGCGCAGAAACGCCTCGCGCGGCTGTTTCGACTGCATGGCCAGCCGCTCCAGCGTGTCTTTCAAAAACGGCGAGCCGCCGCCCTGCGCGGTTTCGCTTCCCACTTCCTCATTGTCGTAAAACACCACCAGCCGCGTGGATGCGTCTTTTTTCGGCGCGTCCACGAGCGCCCTCAACGCCGCGTGGCAGGACGCGAGATTATCCAGACGCGGCGCGAACAGAAACTCTTCTTCGGCTCCGGCAAACGACGACGGTTGCGTGTCGAACAGCATGAGGTCCTGGCTTAGGATCTCCTCCGGCTTGCACTTCACCGCCTTCGACACCAACTGCCTGAGCGTTTTGTCTGTGACCTGCGATTTTTCCGCCATCATGAAAACGGGCGGCAGGTGCGACTGCTTGTTGAGCACCAGCCCCTGGTCGTTGACGTTGCGGTTGAGGTGGATGGCCAACTGCGGAATGCGTAAAAGAGGCCGGTCGAATTTCACGAGGCGCGGTTCCGCCGGACCCTGCCTGCGTTGCACCATGACGCGTCCGGCCAGCGACAGGTCGCGGTCGGTCCACGTGGTCAGCAACACGCCGCCGTACACCTCCACCCCCAGCTGGCCGTATCCGTTTTTTTCGTAGGCAGGATGGGGTTTGAGGCGCAGGTTGGGGCTGTCCGTGTGCGCGCCGACGATTTTGAATCCCGTCTCCTCCGGCGGCCGCGTGCCCGTCACGAAGGCCACGATGGAGGTGCCGTTCCGCACGACATAGTGACGCGCGCCCGGCTTCGGGCTCCAGGCGTCCTCTTCCTTCAATTCGGAAAACCCGCTGGCCTTGAGCAACGCCACGGTTTCCGCAACGGCGTGGTAGGGCGTCGGGCTGGCATCGATGTATTCCAACAGCGCTTCAGCCAGCGGCCGGTGGGGGCTTGCAGATGCTGTCATACGTGTGTTTCCTGTCATTCAATTCCACGAAAAACCGAACCGATATGGTACCCGCAATCGAGAACCATTCAAACCGTTTTCGAAAAGCGGCAAAAATCCTCCCTCCCTTTCCGTTAATTTCTGCACTAAAAGGCGCAGGGAACCCGGCAAAAATTGTGATTCCCCCGGGCGTTTTCAACTCATTTTTTTAAATAAGTTACACAATAGGGATCGCAACCCGAGCTTGTCGGAACCCGGCGAAGCGCAGCCAGCTCAAAATCTTCTGTTTCCTCCCGGGCACCTGTTCCATTATGCTAACAAATGTTTGGGAGCCTATTATGAAGCCCGTTTATGAGGAGGAGCGACTGATGGGTGATGTGGTCGACGCAAAATTTGGAACCCCGCTGACACCGAAGCTACTTAAATTCGATCCGGCCAACCCCGATCCGGAATACCACGCGGACATTTTCAGCGAATTGTTCAGAAACTTCCCCCAGTACAAGGCACACGTCGCCGCCTATGTCGAAAGGAATTACTGCACGGTCATCAACGACGAAGACCACCCCACACCGGAGCACGTGCTCAAATTCCTCAAAGAGGACGAGGTACGCTGGCTCAACGAGTGGATCCAGACACGCGGTCCGCAGTTTGCCAAAAAACCGGCCCGGTGACGGCAACCACCACTCCAGGCAACCCGTTTTTGAAATTTTAGAGAAATCGTCCTTTGGCCTGAGGCGGGACCGTCACTTGACGGCGATGCTGATGTCGGCGATCCTCGCCGCCTGCAATATGCCCATCACTTCCACCACCTTGCCGTAAGCCAGGGCCTTGTCGGCGCGGATGAGCGCCTGCTGACCGGCGGGAGATTCGATCGCCTCGACCTTCGCTTCCAGTTCCTTAACGGTGATGCGTTTGCCGTTCAAAAAAATTTCTTCCTGGCTCGTCATCTCGATTTCCAGCCGTTCGCGTTCCTTCAGTTCGCTGGACTTTTTGGAGGTGGGCAGGTCGATCTGCAACTGGCGGGGGAAGTCCACAAACGCGGTGGACACCATGAAAAAAATCAGAAGAAGAAACACCACGTCCACGAGGGGCGTGAGTTCCAGCGAATAGTTTTCTTCTTCCTCGCGCTTGAAATACATCGCTCAGGCCCGGAACGGCTGGGATTTGGTGGGCGGTTTGCCTTCACCTTCCTTGCGTTGTTTGTCCTGGTTCTTTTTCATTGCTTCAAAGGACAACTCTTCCACCAGTTGAAACGACACCTCTTCCATCTCGAACACGAAGCGCTCGATGCGCCCGCGGAAATAATGGTACAACGCCAGCGCCGGAATGCCGACCATCATGCCCGCGGCGGTGGTGATGAGCGCTTCCGAGATGCCGCTTGCCACCAGGCCCGGATCGCCCGTACCGCTTTGAGAGATGACGTTGAACGCTTTGATCATGCCAAACACCGTGCCCAGCAGGCCCAGCATGGGCGTGATGTTGGCCACCGCTCCCAGCACGCGCAGGTTGGAGGTGAGAAGCGCCGCTTCGTGCTGGCCCGCGCCTTCAATGGCGCGTTCGATTTCATCCACCTTGCCGCCGAAGCGCAACAGACCCGCTTTCAAGATACGCGCAAGCGAGGTGTCGTAACCATGGCACAACTGGAGGCCCAGCTGAATGTCCCTCCAGTTCCAATGGTCGCGTATTTTTTTGAGAAAGTCAGGGTTGATGATGTGCTTGCGCCGCAGGTTGTACATGCGCTCTATGGCGATGCCCACCATCAGGATGGAGCAGAAAATGATGGGGTACATCATGAATCCACCCTTTTCGATGATAGACAAAACGTCCCAGTCCGCGGTACTTGCAGGTTTCGACTGCGCCCAGGAATTCGATGCGAAAAGAAAATTGATTGTGAAAGCGGCCAGAATGGAGCGAAAACCGGGCAGAAAGCTTTGAGGAAAACGGGTGGCTCTGGCAGGAGGCATGGCATTAGTCTCGAATTGACAAATACTTAGCTCTTATATCATGAACGTTTGCCCCATGACAAGGAGCAAACGGAAAGCTTGGTTTCTTGCAATAAAATTAAATAAAACAATGCTATTATAAAGAGTGTCCTGAGGGAGATTCTGTGTATTCAATCATGCTGAACCGCTCCAAAACGTCCTTCCGCTCCCTGCTCGCCCTGCTGATCCTGGCTTTGGCTGCAACCGGGTGTGCCGCTCTCACACCACCGCCGAAAACCCCTGAGGGCCTGCTGAAAGAGGCAAAGTCCATTTTCAAGGGCAACAATTATCCGGAGGTGATCCGCACCCTCAACAACCTGCTGCAGGAGTTTCCGGACAGTCCGGAGCGGGTGGAGGGCCTGCTCCTGCTGGCGCACAGCCATTATCTGATGGACGAATATCTTGAGGCCAAGTTTCACTATGAACGCTTTGTCGAGTTGTACCCCGCACACCCCAAAACGGCGCAGGCCATGTACTACCGCGCGCTTTGTGACTACGGCCTGATGGACACGGCCCTGCGCGATCAGACCGCAGCGGAGAATGCCATACGGAATTTTCAAAAGGTTCTCGACGAGCATCCTGAAAGCCCATTTGCCAGTAAAGCCCGTCAAAAAATCCAGGACTGCAAAAAAAGCCTGGCGGACAACCAGATGGAAATCGCGCGATTCTATTACCGAACCAGTTCGTTTCTGTCGGCGATCAACCGGTTCCAGACGATCATCAATAAATACCCGGAATCGCCTTTCATCGACGAGGCTTACTTCCTGCTGGGTGAATCTTATTTTTTTGAGCAGAACTTTGAAAATGCACGTAAGTCCTACGCACAATTGGTGAAATCGTATCCGCGCAGCCCCTATGTGCGCGAAGCCCGGTCTCGCCTCAGGGAAATTCCCTGATATAATCGAAAAGACATGGCAAAAAAAGGATTGAATACATCGAAGTCGACTAAACGGTCCGCCCGCCCCGCCAAGAAGGACAACCGGGGCGAAGTACCCGATGCGCTGACTCATTACATGAACGAGATCAGCAAACTCAAACCGCTGGCCCGTGAGGAAGAGGAAGAACTGTCCCGTCAGATCAAGGCGGGCGACGCTCAGGCCATGCACGAGCTGGTACGGCGCAACCTGAAGTACGTGGTCACCGTCGCCAACAAGTACCGTGGATGCGGGCTGTCCCTGCAGGACCTCATCGAGGAAGGCAACATCGGCCTGATCCAGGCGGCGAAACGCTTTGACGGCGAACGCCACGTCAAGTTCATCACCTACGCGGTGTGGTGGATCCGCCAGGCCATCATGCACGCCCTGGCGGAACAGGCCGGCACGGTGAAACTACCGATCAAGCAGGCGGGCAAGCTGTACAAGATCGAACGCGAATACAAGAAGCTCACCAACGACCTCGAACGCGAACCAACCACGCTGGAGGTGGCGGAAGACCTCGGATACAAGGTGGAAGACATCGAGTCGATCATGCGTGCCTACCGCACGTACCTGTCGCTCGACACCCCGCTCAAGGAAAACGAAACGACGCCATACCTCGATCTTTTGGAAAACCCGAATTACATTCCGTACGACGACCAGATAATGCGGGACACGTTGCGAAAAAAGATCGACGATCTGCTGCACCACCTGTCGCCGCGCGAGGAGAAAATCATCCGCATGCGTTTCGGTTTCGACGGCGACCCCAAAACATTGGAAGAAATCGGGCAGGCCATGGGACTGTCGCGCGAACGTGTGCGACAGATTGAAAAACGCGCCAAGATGCGGCTCAAGGTGCGCTCCGCCGGTGAATCGTTACAGGATCACCTGGATTGATGAGGAGCCGCATGACCCGACCTGATTTCTCAATTCCAACCACCCTGCAGGATCTACCCAAGCCGACCTTTAACCATCCATGAACGAAGAAAACCTCGCCCTGACCGGTGTGATTTGGACCTGCGCATTTTTAATGGGATCCATTCCGTTCGGCCTGCTCATCGCCAGGCTCAAAAACATCGACATTCGCAAGGAGGGAAGCGGCAACATCGGCGCCACCAACGTGGCCCGCACTCTGGGACGCAAGGCGGGTATCCTTACCCTGGTGGGCGACTGCGGCAAAGGCTACCTGGCCTGCTGGCTCGCCGCCCAGACCCTGGGAACCACCTGGCAGATCGCCGGGGCGGGATTGCTGGCGTTTCTCGGCCACGTGTTCTCGCTGTTCCTCAAATTCAAAGGCGGCAAGGGCATCGCCACCGGGCTGGGCATCTACCTGTTCCTGATGCCCGCCGCAGCGGGGGGTGGCATGCTGATGTTCGCCCTGTTGTTGGGAATCACCGGCTACGTGTCCGTGGGGTCACTGGCGGCGGCGGTGACCATCCCCGTTCTGGGATGGGCCTTTTCCGCGCCTCCATCCTACGTTGCGGTCGCCGGAGCGGCGGCGGGACTCACCATCTACAAGCACAAGGAAAACCTCGCCCGCCTGCGTGCCGGCACTGAAAGCAAATTCCTGAAAAAATAGCGTTTGACAATCCGCCCTCAAAAAATATAATGAATTCTTCAGGGAACTTCCCCAAAAAATGGAAAAATGCGGGAGTAACTCAGTGGTAGAGTGCAACCTTGCCAAGGTTGAGGTCGAGGGTTCAAATCCCTTCTCCCGCTCCATTTTTCCCCCTCCGGTTTCTTTTCTTTTTTATTCCGGCACCGTCGCCAAGTGGTAAGGCAGGGGTCTGCAAAACCCTTATCGGCGGTTCGAATCCGCCCGGTGCCTCCATTTTCCCAACTTCCAGAATCCGGAACTCTCCCGGTCATTTAATCCCGTCTCACTTCACCCTTATTTCCAGGATGGAATTGAAATTTTTTGGCGTAACGATCGATTTTTCCCTGAACAGGGTGAAACTGCATGCAAGCTTAACAAAGCCGAAATCAATATTTTATCACCCTCATTTTAGATACACCCAATTGAACTAATATTTTCAACTACTTTGACTTGCCCGGGATGGCGCAATTTGTTGTACAGGTAAGGTGAATGTGTTAGACTCGCATTATTGAAATTGTCGGCAACACGAATTGCTTCACAATTTCCGCAAGCAGCGCCCACCGGATCGCTGACAGCGCTCTGGTGGCGTTCTATTTCCAACATCAAGAGGAGATCATCCATGAAGAAAATGCTATTGATGGGTTCCATCCTGTTCTCGATGATGTGTTTCTCTGGCAATGCGCTGGCTGCCGGTTACGGCGAAGCGGGTTGCGGACTGGGTTCTCTGGTCTGGCAGGATGCGTCCAAGCAAAAAGATCCGGTTTTCCAGATTCTGGCTTCCACCACGAACGGCACATTCGGCAGCCAGACGTTTGGTATCACCACCGGCACTTCCAACTGCAATGACAGCATTTTCAAGGTAGAGAAAGAGCGCGAAGTTTTCGCCGCGATCAATTTCTCGACTCTCGTTAAGGAAATGGCCATGGGCGAAGGCGACAACCTGAACACCCTGGCTTCCCTGTACGGTTGCACTGAAACGAACTTTTCCGATTTCGGCACCGTCACCCAGCAGAATTTCGGCAGCATCATCACCAGCTCCGAAACCACGCACAAGGACATGCTGATGAACCTGAACGGCGTACTGGTTAAGGACGGCAACCTGTCCAAAGCCTGCACCGGCATCATCGGCTAAACCAAACCGCTTGAACAAAGATGCCGGCTTCCGGGCAATCCGGAGCCGGCATCTTTTTATTTTTCCCGCCTTGAACCGTTCCCTCTCACTCATCATTCAATTCGTCGTTTTCCTGGCCTTCGCCGGATTCCCATCTATTGAAACAGTGCGGGCTCAGTCTGAAGTTCCATCGTACGCGCAGGAACTCATCGACCGGGCGCGGTCCCTCAACCTGGCGGAAGAACGCCGCTGGCGTCTGTTCGGCCACTACCGCACCAACTGGTGGGGGCATCTGGAAAGCGAGGCCGACGCGCCGGAATTTTTTCTGTCGCCTGAGGGCAAAACCGATCCGCAAAAAGAACTCGACGCCACCCTCCTCGCGTTTTTCCAAAACCCGGCTGACGTGCCGGAAGGCATCATGCATCCGCAGTGCCGTTTCCCGGCCCGCTACAAGTGGCTGAACGAGCGGTTGGGCTTCGATCTTTCACGCCTGCCGGACCAGCCCTGCTCGCGGCTGGAGCGCTGGATCGGACGGCTCGACCCCAAAACCATCACGCTCGTTTTCGCCTCCTACTACATGAACAACCCGTCGTCGATGTTCGGCCACACCCTGCTCCGCATCGACAGTCATTCGCGCGCACGCTACAAGAAACTTCTCAACTACGGCGTCAACTACGCCGCCAACCCGGACACGGACAATCCCGTACTCTATGCCATCAAGGGCGTCGGCGGTTTTTTTTCGGGGACGTTCACGGTGTTTCCGTATTCGATCAAGGTGCAGGAGTACAACAACTGGGAAAGCCGCGACCTGTGGGAGTATGAACTGAACCTGACAGCGGAACAGATGGATTTTCTTCTGCGCCACCTGTGGGAACTGGGCAACATCGAATTCGATTACTATTACTTCCAGGAAAACTGCTCCTACCACATGCTCACCGTACTGGAAACGGCCAACCCGGAATGGCGGCTGACCGACGGTTTTGTGTTCTCGGTCATTCCCGGCGACACCATCAAGGCACTGGTAGCGCAACCGGGGCTGGTGAACTCCGTCTTTTACCGTCCCGCCATCCTGAGCAAGATGAATCACAAGATCGAGCAGATGGAATCCGGTGAACGTAACGTATTGTACGACCTGGCAGACGACAAATCGGCGCTCAAGGAAAAACCGTACAGTGCGTTGACCATCCCGCAGAAAGCGCTGGTGCTGGACGCTTATCTCGATTACCTGGAATACCTTTACGTGCAGGACCGCGCGGTGAACCCGATGGCCCCCATCCGCATCCCGCAGGAAATCTTGCTGGAACGTGCACGCCTCAAACACCAGCGCGGCGACAGGGAAGTGATGCGGTTTTCATCGCCGCCGGAAGAAGGACACGGCACCGACCGTTTCCACCTCGCTACCGGGCTCAACGACAGCGAACTGTTTCAGGAGGTGGGGTACCGGCCCGCCCTGCACGATCTTCTCGCAGACGAGACCGGTTACGACCGCCATTCGCAGATCCTGATGATGGACGGCCTGTACCGCTACTACCACGAATCCCAACGCTGGCGCGTGGAACGGTTTCAACTGCTCGACATCATCACCCTCACCCCCTTCGAGCCGATCTTCAAGCGCCCCTCCTGGAGAGTGAACCTGGGCTTTGAACGCGTGCGCGATTTCGATTGCGAATACTGCCTCGCCTTTGGCGGTACCACCGGCGTGGGCCTCACCTACGAGCCGGGACACGACTCACCCTTCCTTTTGTTTGCCATGCTCGAGGCCGAAGCGGAGACCTCCGGCAGTTTCGACGACAACTTCCGGCTGGGGGGCGGCGGCACGGGCGGCGCGTTCTTCACGCTGAACCGTGATTGGCGCGTGTTTGCGGGTGGCGAGTACAAACGTTTTCCGCTGGGGCACGACTCCGAGATCATCGAGTGGACGGCGCAGGGACGCTACCGCGCATCGCAGAATGTGGATGTGCGTCTCGAATACCGGCGCACCGGCCACACCGACGAAGGCGTGCTGTCGTTCAACCTTTACTTCTGAAAATATGAAACTTCCTGCTGGGGTTCAACGCTCGAAGAGGGCGTTGACGAAGGCGGTGGGATCGAATTTCTGCAGGTCTTCGGCTTTTTCGCCGACGCCGATGTAGCGCACCGGCAGTTTCATTTCCTGCACGATGTTGAACAGAATGCCGCCCTTGGCGGTGCCGTCCAGCTTGGTCATGATGAGGCTATCGATTTGAAGGGCTTCATGAAACAGGCGGGCCTGCGAAATGCTGTTCTGGCCGATGCTGCCGTCGAGCACCAGCATGGTTTCGTGCGGCGCGTCTTCCTGCACCTTGCCGATGACGCGCTTCACCTTCTTGAGTTCTTCCATCAGGTTGGTGTTGGTCTGCAATCGCCCGGCGGTGTCAATGAGCACGATATCGGACTTGCGCGCGATGCCGGCCTGCACCGCATCAAACGCAACGGCGGATGGATCGGCTCCATGTTTCTGCGCGATGCAGGGAACCCCCGAGCGCTCCGACCACATCTGCAACTGCTCGATTGCCGCCGCGCGAAACGTATCGCCCGCCGCAAGCAGCACCTTCTTGCCTTCCTTCGACCATTTCTGCGCGAGCTTTCCGATGGTGGTGGTTTTGCCGGACCCGTTGATGCCGATGACCAGCACCACGAACGGTTTTTTCGACGCGAGGTCCCACGGCGTCTGGTGTTCGCTCAACAGACGCACCATGATGGTTTTCAGATGCGCCTGCACCTGTTCCGGCGTGCGCAGGTGATTTTGCGCCACTTCTTGGTTCAACTCCCCAAGGATCCTGCTCGTCGAGTTCATACCGGCATCGGCGATGAGCAGGGCCTCCTCGATTTCATCCATCAATTCCGGCCCGACCTTGGCCTTGCCGAGCACGATGTTGTCGATACCCTTGGAAAACGAGTCGCGTGTTTTGCTCAGCCCGTTTTTGAGCCGCGAAAAAAAGCCGCCCTGTTTTTCCTCTTCAATTCTGGGTTCGGTGGAATCGTTCATGTTGAGGTGATTATATCAGGCCGGAAACTCAATCGGACCGGCAACTTGGCATGGAATCTTGGGTAATTTTTTTGAAGCGAATTCGACAGGGATGTTTTCCCCGGAAAGCCTGGAGCCAGACCAGCCCTCAGCCGGAAGTTTTCTGCACGGTGGGTCCGGGCAAGGGGGAAGGTTGTTTCCCCTGCTTCAGCAGGATGGTGATGAGGTTTTTATCCCGGCAGGATACGGCAAGATCCAAATACCCGTCCTGGTTGAAATCGCCCACCGCCATTCCCTGCGGGTACTCATCCACGTAATGGATCACGGGAGGATAGATGAAAGTCCCATCTCCCCGCCCCAGCGTGACGGAAATCGTATCGTTGGTGGCGTTGGAGACCGCCAGGTCCTCAATGCCGTCTCCGGAAAAATCCGCCGCAACAATGAATTTCGGAAATTCACCCGCGGCAAAATCTTGAAGAGCGTGGAATTTCTTGTCGCCGTCATTCATGACCATGGTCAAGGCATGCAGGGAATTGCTGGACGTCACGAGGTCGATTTTGCCGTCGTTGTTGGCGTCGATGTTGGCGATGGTCAGCGGCTGCCCGCCGCCACGGAAATTTTTACTGGGATCGAACTTGCCGTTGCCCTCCCCCCACAAAATCTGCACACCGGTGTTGCCGGAACCCGCCAGCGCCACCGCCAGATCCCGAAACCCGTCCTTGTTGTAATCGCCGGAAATCACACCGGTCGGCTGACCCCGCACCGCAATCTCCACCGGGTCCTCGAACACGCCGTTGCCCTTGCCCTGCAGGTACACCACCTTGTGGAAGCGCAGTGAAACCATGAGGTCCGGCAACCCGTCTTTGTTGAAATCGTCCGTTGTCAGGTTGATCGGGATGCGCCCCGGCTTGATGATCTTGCCCGTGTTGCGGAAACTGCCACCGCCCGAGTTCAGCAGGATGTGGAGAGTGCCATCCTGATAATTGAGGATCGCCAGGTCCTTCAATCTGTCGTTGTTGAAATCGGCAACCGCGGTGGCGATGGGATCGGCACCGGTTTTGATGACGATGCCTTCCTGAAAGGTGCCATCTCCCTTTCCCTTCAGGTAAGACAGGTTGTGCTCGCCGCTGTTGAGCACCACGAGGTCAAGATGACCGTCCGCATCGAAATCGTCCGTCACCAGGTAGGACGGTTCTTTCCCCGTGTCATACACCGCATTGATCATGAACAGCGGCGGAATGCGTTTCTGGGGTTGGGAGTTGGATTGGGGGCACCCTGCCAGGGAAATACCCAAGGCCAATATAATGGTATAAAAAACAAACCGCTTCATAATTACCTGCACACTTTTATATGGGTGAGGATAGCACAGCCACCGGATTGCAACAACCTTAGACTGAGGTTTCTTTTTCGGGCAATTGCCCGCTGGCAGCGTTCTTCGCATCTTCGAGCGGGGCGCGGCCGAAGGAATCGGTCAACCGGGCTTCGCGTTCAAAATGATTGAGCATGCCGCGGAAAATATAAGTGTGGAAACGGGAAAGCGTGTACCAGTACAGGTGGCCCCAGAAAGGTTTGGGGATGAAATGGGCGCGGAGGATGAGGCGGGTGTGGCCCGATTCCGCCGGTTCCAGCAAAAACTGCAACCAGGAATAACCGGGTGATATCAACTCCGCCCGAAGCAGAAGTTCCTTGCAGGGTTCCAGTTTTTCCACCCTCCAGAAATCAACCGAATCGCCGACGCAAAGGTCGAACGGATCACGCCGCCCGCGCTTCAACCCAACTCCTCCCAGCAGGCGATCGATGAACCCCCGGATCTCCCACAACAGGTTGCCGTGCAACCAGCCGTAAGGCCCCCCGATGCGGCACACCATCTGGAAGGTTTGATCCAAATCTGCAGGAATTTTTCGCTCGTGTTCGTCGAACAGGAAGTGTGCCGATTCGTACTGGGCCAGCGGCATGAGGTCGGCCATGTCTTCAGGTGGTACGTCGCTCCAGTGTGAAAACACGCGCGAGCTTTGTTCCTTTTCAAACGCCCAGCGCACGGCGGTGTCGAAATCCAGCGGCTCAAACGGCACAATGCCGCGAATCGTGTCATCGGTCACGATCACATCGGTACGCAGGCTTTCCAGCAGGAGGCAGGTGATGTTGACCGGCACCGAGATGAACAGGTGCAGGTAGAGGGAAAAAATCCGGCAAAGCATATTGACCGGGATCGGCACCCAAGACACATCGAAAAACCGGACGCGGCGGTCGTACAATCCGGCGAAGCGAAGGACCATCTCCCGGTACGACATGGTGTCGCGTCCCCCAATGGGATACTGCCCGGTTTCGATTTCATTGGTTTCCAGTACCCCCACCAGGTACTTGATAACATCGCGTATGGCAATGGGCTGGCACAGGGAGTTGAATTCCGGAAGAAAGGGAATCCAGCGCATGTGCAAAATCATCGACTTTAACAGCTCGTAGGAAGCACTTCCGGTTCCGATGATGATCGCCGCACGCAGGTGCACCACGGTCATGCTGGCTTCGGAGAGGATTTGGCCCACTTCCATGCGGCTTTTCAGATGCCAGGAAATCTGTTTGCAATCCTCGCCCAGCCCGCCCAGGTAGATGATCTTTTGAATGCGGTTTTCCTCAGCCGCTTCCTTGAAATTCTGCGCCGACACTTTTTCCGCCTGTGCGAATTTCCTCTTTTCCAGGCGCAGGCTGTGGATCAGGTAATACGCAGTATGCACCCCGCGCAGGGCCTCGTTCAGGCTGTCCTTTTCGAGCGCATCCGCATACACGTACTCCAGGTTGGGGTGCTCCAGAAGGGGCGTCAGCACGCGGTTGCGCATCATGCACCGCACCCGGTAGCCACGGTACAGCAACTCCGGCACCAGCCTCTTGGCCACGTAACCGTTGGCACCGGTAACAAGTATGAGTGTGCCCGCGGGCAGAGACCGGGTGGGAAGATCGTCGCAATAGTGGTAATTCACCTTTTCGGGATCCATGCTTCCAATATGGGGGCGGCATACCGGATTTTCAAGAAAACTCTGGGAATCCGGGGAACCTGCTAAAGGGAAAGGACCCAACCAGGAAGGCTCACACCTTCCCGCAAAAGAACGGATTGTGGCGTTTTTCCTCTCCGACGGTGGTGGCGGGACCGTGCCCGGGGTGCAGGCGGGTGGCGTCCGGGTACACGAGCAGGCGTTCGGTGATGGAGCGGTACAGGCCCGGCCAGGAGGCGTTGGCACGGCCCATCGACCCGGCGAAGATGCAGTCGCCGGAAAAAATGGTGTCGTTAATTCTGTAGGACACACCGCCTGCAGTATGACCGGGGGTGAACAGGACTTCCACCTTCATGCTTCCCACTTCCAACACGTCGCCGTCATTAACAAATTGAAGGTTGCGACTGCCGCGCGGCCTGAGTTCCTTTTCCTGAATATAGGAAGGGCAGGAGAAAGCTCGATCCAGCTTTTCGAGCCCTCCGGCATGATCCGGGTGCGCGTGAGTGAGCAGAATCCTGGATGGCTTGACCTTAAGTTCTTTTGCTTTTTGAATGAGGGCGTCCGGGCTGGCTCCGGTGTCCACCACCGCGGATTCACCGGTGTCGGGGCAGCGGATGAGGTAGCATTTTACCGGGTACAGCCCCATGAACACATTGAGGCAGGTGAGATCCAAAGCGGGATCATTCTGTGGCGGTTTTGGGGACCAGGCCTCGTGCGCGATGGCGCGGAGGCAGGCGGCATCCAGATTCAGCGCCTCCGCCAGCGTGTCAATTTCCGCATCCTCTGGAACCTGCTCGTAGCGCTCCATTTTCTGGATGCGTTGCAGGTCCAGACCGGTGGCGGCGGCGAGGTCCTTTTGCGACCAGTTTTTGCCGTCGCGGGCTTTTTCGAGTATGTCCCCGAGTTCGTCTTCGAGGGATGCAGGCATACGGTCCGGTATCGTTCAGGCGGGAGTGGCTTCCTTCCGCAGAAAATAAAAAGCGCCGAGATACATGATCATGGAAAGCAGGTAAAGAGGCTTGGTGCCCAGCAGCATGGCGTTGTATTCCATAAGACCTCCCAGCACGGCGCCGAGCACATTATACCCCAAAGCCAGGGCCGCCGCATGCCGCGTCTGGAACACTATTGCAAAAAGAATACTGGAAAAAAGAATGGGCAGAGCCACCAGCAGGCTTCCCACCAGCCACTGCAGGCCCAGCGGCAACGCCAAAAGGTTTTCCACGGGAGCCAGGTAGCAAATCAGGAGCGTGACCATCAGCAAACCGAATTGAAGATTCCGGTTCTCAAACCAGCGGCGGATCACAACCAGGTTCGCGAACAGCACCATCACCAGG
>NZ_HG422173.1:1629952-1642596 GCF_000341545.2 Nitrospina gracilis 3/211 | reverse complement strand
TTGAAGATTCCGGTTCTCAAACCAGCGGCGGATCACAACCAGGTTCGCGAACAGCACCATCCACCAGGATGGAGGAAAACACCAGCACGTTGACCAGCCACGTCGACCCGAACAGCAACGACATTTCGGTGACGCTTTTGGTTTCGAGCAGGAGAAACCCCGCCCCCAGCAGGAACAGGGTCCAGTCCGGTTGGTGCTTCAATTTAGTTCCTCCCGCACTCCACCACACCAGCACCAGGGAGAAAGCCAGGATGAAAGCACCGACACTGAAGTAATGGCTCGGCACCTTCGGCTCCTGCAGGTAGAGGTACGGCCAGTTATCCGTCGGGATTTGGTACTTCGGGACCAACTTCCCATCGGGGCCGATGGGAACGTCAAACTTTTCTTGAAAGGCGGGGAGGGCCGGATCGTCCCAGAAGCTTTCGTCAATTTGATCCGACCATCCCGCCACAAACGTGAAATTGAACAGGTGCGAGGGTTGAATATACCGCATGAGCGGTTGTTCGTGGAACACTTCCATTAATGTAGTATAAATTTTTTCTGCGATGAAAAACTTGCCGGACAAATGGTAAAGGATAAGCACCCCGCCCGGCTTGAGATGATCGCGGATGGACTCAAACGACTCGCGCGTGTAGACGTAGTTGTCGAGGCGTACCGACGACATGCTGGAAAGAAGGGTCTGGCTGTCCAGCGTGCCGAGCACAATGACGTCGTATTTCTCTTTGTTTTTTTTCAGGAACGCCCGCGCGTCGTCGTTGTACACCTTCACCCGGGAGTCCGCGTACGGTTTCTGGAAATGATGCTGTTTGCCGAGACGCAGGATTTCGCGGTCGATCTCCACCGCATCCACATGTTTGGCTCCATGGTGAAGGGCGATGGTCACATCGTTTCCCGTGCCCGCTCCCAGCACGAGCACCCGTTCCACGGATCTGGCGAAGTGGTAAGGCGCAGAGAAATCCTTCATCACCCTTCTGTTATAGGGAGACCGGGCAACGGCTTCATCCGAAAAATTCAGCGCGTGTTGATGGAATGAGCCGTTCACGGACAGATCAAAATGATCTTCGTGAACGGAGTAATTTATTTTGTAATAAGGAGACCACAGTTCCCCGCCATTTTTCCCGTTGTGTCCCAAACTGTAAACCAGAAACAGCACCACGGGCAGGCACAGTGTGGAAACCAGCACCCGGCGATTGTCCACACACAGCGCGGCAAAGTACACGGAGCCAAACGAAAACCACACGACTGGCGGCATGGACAACCAGCTGAACAGAGAAAACGCCGCAAGCCCCAGCAGGCTGCCCAGGATGTTGACCGAATAGGCGACCAGTGGTCTAAAGCGGTCAAACTCGCGCACGATTCCCGACCCAAGCGGGACGAATACCATCGTGGACAATACAAAGACCACGAACACCACCGTCTCCATTCCCCAGGTCTGCACGGCTTCGGAGGGCTTCACCACAGTGGTCCACAAATATTCCCCCTGCGCCTGCGGCACCTGCACCCAGACATTGGAAAAGTAATTCACTACCACCATCAGAACCAGCAGCAACGGGGCGAACCCGATTACGGTGGTGCGGCCGCGTGCCTGGAGGATCATACCCACACCCATGCCGAGAAAGGCGGAGATGAGAACCAGGTTGATGAAATAGGAAACCACCTGTACGTGAGCCGGAATGAAACGGATCAGCGCCACTTCGAAAAATAGAAGAAGGAAGCTGAATCCCAAAAGGCGGAACGCCGACCAGACGGGAAACACATCCCTTTTTGGCGTGGTTTCAGCAGGTGACAGGGTCGAAGTAGTGGTGGATGCGTCCAAACGGGTACCGGAAGATAAGGTTAGCGGATTTGTTTCAGAATAAGGGCAAGGAGTTCCGCTGGCAAATACATTCTGCGATTTTCCGCATCCTTTCATGCCTTAAAAGGCCCTGCCTTTCAATGTGTTACCAAGGCAACCCCAAAACCAATGATAAACCGCGCCCTACCTCAGGGAGTTGCAATATTCCGGCTGTCCGGTCCTTTTCATGGACAGCCGTCTTGTCAATCCCCACAAGAATGGTATAACGACGGCATCCATCGGCCTTCGGCAAGAGGGCAAAGGCTGCGGCCCAGTGGAGGACCCCCGCAGCATAAATGAAATGAAAGGAGGCGTTCATGCTGGGTGCCATCGCAGGCGACATCATCGGGTCCCGCTTCGAGCACGCCCCCATCCAAACCGTCGATTTCGAACTGTTCACCGACGCTTCCTGCTTCACCGATGACACGGTGTTGACCGTTGCCGTGGCCGACAGCATTTTCAACGGGACCAGCTACGGAAACACGCTGAAAAACTATTTCCGGCGGTATCCCGATGCCGGATACGGGGGTGGTTTCCTGAAATGGGGCCAATCCGACGCTTCCCAGCCTTACAACAGCTGGGGCAACGGCTCGGCAATGCGGGTCAGTCCCGTTGGCTTCGCCTTCGGTTCCAGCGAACTCGTTTTACTGGAGGCTGAAAAAAGCGCGGCAGTGACGCACAATCACCCGGAGGGCATCAAAGGCGCGCAGGCCACCGCACTGGCGGTTTTCCTCGCACGCAGCGGATCGGGGAAAGACGCGCTGGCGGAGGAAATCGAATCGCGTTTCGGTTACGACCTGCACACGCCGCTCGATATCCGGAGGCGTGATCATACCTTCGACATCTCCTGCCAGAAAACGGTTCCGCCTGCCCTGCGCGCGTTTCTGGAATCGACGGATTTCGAGGATGCGGTGCGGAAGGCCGTCTCGCTGGGAGGAGACAGCGACACCCTCGCCTGCATCGCCGGTGCGGTCGCCCATGCGTTTTACCGCCACATCCCCGATGCGATCCTGGATACCGTGCTGGACCGTCTCGAATCCCCCCTGCGGCGTGTCACCACCCTGTTCTGCAACCGCTACAGCTGCCTCTGAGGAATCCGGACATTTTTTCGAAACCCGCTCTTGCGTTTATTCCGGTCCTCATATATGTTTTTGACTTGTTTTTCATCCGGAACCCTGCCGGAATCCCCAAATGAACAAGGGTTCTCAAGCATTCAAACGGGAAAAGTCCATGGCCGATCTCACGCGCGAAGAAGTCGAAGACATCCTGAACCAGCTGAAAGAAGTCCGCGAACGCGAAGCCGAGGAAGCGGAAGCCAATAAAGGAAAACCCCAGGAGGAAGAACCCGAGGTGGAAGAGGAGCCGTCGGAAAACGGGAACGATGAAACCGGGGAAGATTTAAATGAAGGAACCGCTGGCGCCATAGACCTAGAAGAAAAAACGAGTGAAGAGGAAGAAGACGATACCCCGCACCTGCGGGATATGGATCTCTCCGGTCTGGACCTCTCCAATCTCATTTTTTACGGCGCGGACATCAGAAACTCCAAACTGGTAGGCACCCGCCTGACGGACTCGGACCTCTCGGATTGCCTGCTCGACCACGCCGACCTGAACAAGGCCGACTTGACCGACGCCATCCTGAACGACACCAAAATGACCCTGGCCAACCTGACCGATTCAGTGATGGAGCGTGCGGACCTGCGCCGCGCGGTTTTGCGTGAATCCACCCTCACCCGCGCCAACCTGGTCGACGCGAAATTGATCAAGGCCGACTGTTCAAAAACCGTGACCACTTCAGCCAACCTGACCGGAGCCGACCTCTCCCGCGCCAGCTTCAAGCAGGCGGACCTGACGGACACCAACCTCTCCGACGCAAAATTGAGCATCGGCGTGTTTTTCGAAACCAATTTCACCAACGCCCAGCTCACCCGCGCGGAAATCAAGGGCGCGAAACTCCACGGCGCGCTGTTTCAGAATACAAAAATGATGCGGGTGGATTGCACCAACGCGGACATGACCGAAGTGAAAATGATCCGTGCGGAGGTGGCGCGGGCTCGTTTCAACGGGTCCATCATGCGCCGTGCCAATCTGGAAGGTTCCAATCTGAGCGAATGCATCATGGATATCGCTGACCTCAACAACGCCATCCTCAATGACGTGAAGTTGGATGGCGCGCACATGAACCGCACCAAGCTCAACGACGCCAAGTTGCGCGGGGCGGTCCTGCGGGGTGTGCACCTGAGCCGGGCGAAGCTGGTTAAAGCGGACCTCACTGGGAGCGACCTGAGCGACGCAAATCTGGAAGGAGCGGACCTCACGGAAGCCCTTCTGGATGATTCCGATTTGAGCCGTGCGAATCTGAAAGAGGCGGTTCTGGGAAAAGCCTCACTTAAAAATTCCGCCCTTGCCGGAGCGGACCTGCGCAAGGCCAAACTGAAAGGAGCCGTGCTGGAAGGCGCGGACCTCGCCGGAGCGCGCCTGCGCCATGCTTCCCTCGTGAAGGCCCATCTTAAAGGCGCGGATCTCCACCGCACCGAACTCGATGAAGCGGATTTCTCAAACGCCGACCTGCAGGGTGCAAACCTCACCGGCGCGAAACTTTGGGAAGCCAACCTCACCCAGGCCAATCTTGAGGGGGCAAAAACCGACCACGCGGATTTCACTGACGCAAAGGGATACAAATAATCCACACGGGTTCACCACCCCCTCCCGCCGGCAACCGCGCGCCCTCAAGCAACCTCCTTTTTCACGTACAAAATAAAACACCCCGCACCGTTCCTTCCCGGAACCGTGCGGGGTGCATGATTGCCCATCTATGTACCGCTAGGCGTACTCGAAGTCGAAGGCGGGTTCCTGCCTCATAGCCCGCTCGTCCTCCAGAATGTAATCATCCACCAGTTCATTGTAGTCGTCGAACCAGAAGGCTTCCGGATTACGCTTGTACACCATGAAGCGCGAACTGTTCCTGTTCTCTGCAGCACGCTGGTATTTGAAATAAATGTTGCGCGCCGACAGGCCGATGATCTCGATCTTGCCCGTGCTGTGCGACATCACAAACCTTGCTCGTTTGGCCAGGCCGGAACCCCTCATGCGGGCCAGTTCGAAGATTTCGTATGCCTTTTCGATCGGCAGCGTATACGGACGGTTGCCCAGTGTCGGCCGGCAATGAAACACGTAATACGGCGGCACGCCAATGTAGGACAACCGGTTCATCAACTCGCTCAGGACCTGCGGGTCGTCATTGACTCCCGCAATCATCGGCGTCTGGTTGATGACGACGGCCCCGGACTTCATTAGAAAATCCAGCCCCCGCACCGCTTCCTGCGTCAATTCCCGCGGATGATTGAAGTGCGCCATCACGTAAATGCGCTTCTCCGGCAGGCTGTACTTTTCAAACATGGCTCGCAGGGAATCATCGTTGTAAATGCGCATGGGATTGAATGCCGGAATCTTCGTGCCGATGCGGATGATCCTCACGTGATCGATCTCGCGTACCTGCTGAATGATGGGCTCCAGCTTGGACGTGGACATGATCAGCGGGTCGCCGCCGGTCAAAAGCACGTTACTGATCTCCGGATGCTCGCGGATGTATGCCAGCCCCTCGGTGATGTCCTTGGTGACTTCGTCGTTGTCGTCCATGAACAGGCGCTTGCGAAAACAGAACCTGCAATAGGCCGCACAGACTTCGTTTACCAGGAGCAGGGCCGTGGAATCGTACTTGTGCTCGATGCCGTGACCCACGGTGTACGACTCTTCGTCAGAAGCATCCAGCCGCCCCCATTCATTCAATTCGCTGACGTCGGGGACCACAATTTTCCGGATGGGATCATTCGGGTCGTCCCAGTCGATCAGCGATTGGTAATACTCATTGGTGCGGAAAATAAACTGCTCGCTGACCGGCGCCAACGCCTTTATGTCTTCCTGGCTCAACTGTGGGACTTGCCCCAGCTTTGTCAGGTATTTAGGCTTCATGTCGCCACCCTTGTATTGAGATTTATGAAACATGCCAACACCCCCTTTTATAGCTGCTGCGAGGCCTTCCGGCAAAATTCGTAGCAAAGGTGATTCCTTTCAAAGAGCAAAACATCCCCGGCGGTTTTACCCTTCAGCAATTCAGTTTTAAGCTAACGGATTATTCAAATGAAACCAGGGTTCGGCTTCAACGGCGAATCCAATGATTCATTGGACCGGGGATGGAATGGTTCCTTCTTCAAAAATTCAAAAGCGATTTTTGAATTTATGTAAAAAGAGAAAACATGAGTATCAAATTTGCGAGGGACGATCAACCTATAATTGATTTCGATCCAACCCAAACAATTTGAACTGTGCTTTCTTATATTTTCTCACAAATGCAAAATGTCGAATGATTTTATGGGAAATAAATTTTTGTACAAAAAAAATCAGGTATTTGTTTCAACTAAAATAATGCCAGGAAACTCGCGTTCGAATTAAAAAAGATTTTCCAATTAAAATTTTTCGCGTTTATTTTTGGTGAATGGGATGCTCCAAAAACGGCCTATTTTTCAGCGTGCATTTTTTCCATTTCAGGATCGGTGTTAGCTCAATCAAACGATATGGTTAACCGGTGACCCGGGGAACCACCTCCGGCCGGCACAACCCAAACACCCCTCTGGTTCAGCGCTTCCGAAATATCTTGAAGAAATCGGATATACTATTTTTTCACAAATAATCGAAAATAAAACGAAAATTTTTAACCCCAAAATTCCGACTTCACCCAACCTCAATCTCATTAACTACACTTAAAAAAACAACCAAAGAAGGTAGCTACGCAGGGCTTAAATCCCACAGGGTGTCAGGCCGGGGACAGGACTGAAAAGGATTCGCCCACCTTCCTGAAGGCATCAACGGCTCGATCCAGGTCCGTAGTCTCGTGAGCCGCTGAAATCTGCAGGCGTATCCTGGCCTCTCCCTTGGGCACAACAGGATAGCTGAAACCGATCACGTAGATGCCCTCCTTGAGAAGAGCGTCGGCCATCTGGTGGGCCAGCCGGGCGTCGCCCAGCATGATGGGGATGATGGGATGGTCACCGGGCTTGATGGCAAACCCGGCCTGGGTGATGCGTTCCCGGAAATAGCGGGTGTTGTCCGCCAGCTTTTTAACCAGATTTTGGTTAGCATCGATAAAATCAATCACTTTCGAAGTGACTGCGGCGATCACCGGTGACAGCGAATTGGAAAACAGGTAAGGCCGCGAGCGCTGCCTTAAAAGGTCCACCACTTCCCGCCGAGCGGAGGTGAATCCCCCGGACGCCCCACCCAGCGCCTTGCCAAAAGTGGAAGTGATTATACCCACCCTTCCCATAACCTCGCCATTTTCAATGCTTCCGCGTCCCGTCGGACCGAAGAACCCGGTGGCGTGACTGTCATCGACCATCACGGTCGCACCGTAGCGGTCGGCCAGGTCGCACAGGTCCTTCAACCGAGCCACGTCGCCATCCATGCTGAACACGCCGTCGGTGGCGATCAGCTTGAAACGGTACTTTTCCGCCGCTTTCTTGAGACGCGTCTCCAGATGGTTCATATCGCTGTGGTTGTAGCGGAAACGCATGGCCTTGCACAGGCGGGTGCCGTCGATGATGCTGGCATGATTCAGCCGGTCGCTGAACAGCGCGTCTTTTTCCGTGAGCAGGGTTTCGAACAGGCCGGTGTTGGCGTCGAAGCACGACGAATAGAGGATGGTGTCCTCCATGCCGAGGAACCGCGAAACCTTGCTTTCCAGTTCCTTGTGCACCTCATGCGTGCCGCAGATGAAGCGCACCGAGGCCATGCCGTAGCCGTAGCGGTCGAGCGCTTCCTTCCCCGCGGCGATCATTTCCGGGTGGTTGGCGAGGCCAAGATAATTGTTGGCGCAGAAGTTCAGCACCTCCCCCTCGCCGGTGCGGATGTGTGCGTGCTGGGAGGATAGCAGGGTCCGTTCCTCTTTATATAACCCCGCCTCACGGATGTCCTGCAACTCCTGCCGGATGAATTCGAGATGCTTGTTGTCCATGTCGGAATTGCCTCCTCAAATGGAAGGGTGCACGGTCAGAACCGGAAAATGATCTTTGGATGTTCCTGAATGGCCGTCTCGAACGCATTTCGGTCGAAAGAATGAAACGGGAACAGCGTTCCCTCTCCCCGGTTCAGGATCACGTCATAAATCTTGTCCTGCAGGTCGTGGCCTTTCGACATCAACAGGTTGCTCATGGTGTACCAGGTCTGGAACACTTCCCGCCCGACCACCCCGTGCAGGGTTTTGCCGTGCATGACGATCTGCTGGTAGTCGGTCAGCGTGAAATCGCCCGCCGACAGGCCGAACAGGATGACGTCGCCGCCGGTACGGGTCGCAGAGAGCGCGGTGTTGAGGGCGCGGTTGCTCCCGGACATCTCGAACGCCACGTCCACCCCGGCGCCGAAACAGTCGTCGCGGATACGGGCGACGATGTCCGCATCCGGGCCCACCTCCCCTTCCTCTACGGTCTTGTCCACTGGAAGGGTCAGATCGACGCCCAGCCGCCCGGCCAGCTTGAGGTTCTTGGCGTTGGGATCGACGCCGATGATGTGGGTCGCGCCCATCGCCCGCGCCACCAAGATGGTGAACAGGCCGATGGTGCCGCATCCGAAAATGGCCACCGTGCGCCCGCGCAGATCGACGCGACTGCACGCATGAACCGCGTTGCCCAGCGGATCCTGGATGGCGGCCACCTCAGGCCGGATGCGGTCGGTGTCCACCCGCCACAACCCCTTGGCCGGGAGCTTGATGTAGTCGGCGAAACAGCCGTCGGTGGAGATGCCGATGATCAAATGGTCGGCGCACACGTGCTGGTCGCCGATTTTGCACTGATGACACCGCCCGCAGAAGATGTGCGATTCGGTCGAGACCGTGTCGCCCGCCTTGTAGCCGTACTGCTTGGCGGCGTAGGATCCCGCCTCCACCACCTCGCCCAGCAGTTCGTGCCCCATGATGCGGTAATGTTGGCCGTCGCGGTGGAGTGAGTCGAAGATCATGTCGCGGAACGATTTGCGGAACCAGATGCCTTTGTCGGTCCCGCAAAATCCGGCAAAGCGGGGTTTGATGATGACCTTGCCGCCGTCATCGGGATTCTTGCGTTCGTCGAGAGAGGGTTCACTCACGTCGGTGAACGTCATGCCTCGGGTGGTTTCCCAGTCTTTTTTCTGGATGTCGAGAATGAGGGCTTTCACATAGGCGCTCCCAAAAAGGTACATCTTTAAATATGGGAGCCCCGGACGGCAGGCGCAAGCGATTTACAGGGTTGAAAAACAGAGCGTGTTCAGGAAGCGGGACGCGCCCGGTGCTTGGCCCAGTCGCGCAGGTACTGCACCTTTTCCTTCATGGTGACCGCCAGCGGCACGGTCCGACCGATTTCCTGCGCCACGTCCTCCGTCGTGAACTCGCGGTCCTCGGCATAGGCGCGGTACATGGCGGAGAGAATCGCCTGCTCGATTTCCGCACCGCTGAACTGATCCGCGGCCTTCGCCAGCGCGGCGACGTCGAACTTTTTCGGATCGCGTTTTTTGAGCCGGATGTGGATGTCAAAAATCTTCGCGCGTTCTCCTTCTTTTGGCAGGTCGATGAAAAAGATTTCGTCGAAGCGCCCCTTGCGCAGTAATTCCGGCGGCAGGTCCTCTACGTTGTTGGCGGTGGCGATGACGAAAACGGGTTTCGTCTTCTCCTGCATCCACGTGAGGAACGTGGCGAAAATGCGCGCCGTGGTGCCGCTGTCCACCGAACCGGAGCTCTGGATGCCGGAAAACCCCTTTTCGATTTCGTCCAGCCACAGGATGGTCGGGCTCATGGCCTCGGCCTGGTGAATGGCCTTGCGCATGTTGTCCTCGGAGGAACCGACGAACGAATCGAAAATCTTGCCAACGTCCAAACGCAGGAGCGGCAGATTCCATTCGGCGGCGATGGCCTTGGCGGCGAGGCTCTTGCCGCACCCCTGCACCCCCAGCATCAGCAAACCTTTTGGTTCCGGCAGTCCGTAGTCGCGCGCCTTCACGCTGAAGGCGCGGCCGCGTTCGGCCAGCCAGCCTTTCAGTTTGTCGAGCCCGCCCACCTGGTTGAGTTGCGTCGACAGGCCGATGAAATCGAGGATACCGCTTTTGCGAATGAGCTGTTTTTTCTCCTCGATGATCGACGGCAAGTCGTCCCAGCCGAACTGCCGCCCGGTGATGAGCGCTTTGGCAAACACGTTCTCGGCTTCGTTGCGCGTGAGACCCAGCGTCGCCTGCACCACTTTTTCCAGCAACTCCGGCGGCAGGTCGATCTTCACCTTGTCACTGTCGCGATAGGGCGCGAGCAGTCGATTGAGCACGGCGGTGAGTTCCTTTGGATCGGGAAGCGGCAGGTCGAACACGGTGATGTCTTTTTCCAGCTCCGGCGGAATCTTCATGACCGGCGACACCAGCACCACGGTCTTGTAGCTTTTCTTGAGGTTGCTGATGAGGTCGCGCAGGCGGCGAAGAACGATTTCCTTTTCCAGAAACGGATGGAAATCGCGGAGCACAAAGATGGCCTTTTTGTCCGACGCCTCGATGTGTTTGAGGATCGATTCCGGTTCGTTGCAGTCGGGGCCGCCGTCCTTCGAAGGCACCAGGCCCTGCGACAGGCTCCAGGTGAACAGGTCCTTCCGGCTCGACTGCGCAATTTCCTGCAGTATCTCTTCGGCGCGCGCTTCTTCCGAGGTCACCAGGTACAGTAGGGGGTACCGGGCGCGGATGGACAGGGACATGTCTTCCTTGAGTTGTTTCATGGCGTCTCCCGGGTCGGTTAAAATTCAAGAAAACCGGAGCGGTCTTCCAGATCCGCCGCGTCCGCGATCAATTGATGGTAATGACACTGCTTGGCATCCAGCACCACCAGCCGGTTGGTTCCGGGACTGGCGGCGAGGGCTTTGACGGTGGAACCGCAATGAATTTTCCATACCAGTTCCACCGTGAGCACCTTGTAACACGAAACCGCATCGCGGGCCGGAGCGAGTTCCAGTATACCGTCCCCGTGCTGGGTGAGAACCGAACGCGGTGAATGAAGCACTGCCTCTTCCGGTTGGTAACCAAGCTTTTCCAGTACGAACATATGCTTGCCCGTTCCCCGGAACACTGCAAAGCGCGGCAGGAGATCGATGCCGCCCAGCGCCTCCGGCAGGGCGAACTTCCAGTCGCGTTCGCCTTTCGGGTTGAAACGGTGGCATCCGCCGTCCCGGCATCCCAGATAAAGACCGGTATCGTCCAGCGCCCAGGCGTCGATCGGCGCGTTGAGGCGAAGGCGTTTGCCCTTCATCGTTTTCAGGTCCAGCAGAACTGCCACCGCAGGCGACGTGTGGAAGGCCGCCATGCGGATACGCTGGTTCAGCAAAATGGCGCGGATGGGCAGGTCGAAATCGTGCGAACCTTTCTTTTTGCCGTTTCCGGAATAAAACCCAACCCAGCCGCTGGCGTCGTATGTCATGAAGGCCCGGCCTTCGGGGTCGATCCCCACCGCCTTCAGCGGGTAGTGGTAAAATCCGATCTGCGTCTCCTTCCCCGTCTCCATATCCACCACCCACAACTCGTTGCCGCTCCAGAAAAAGGCGCGATCGCCTGTATCCGAAAGCCGGGCGTGATCCATGCCCGTCATGAAGGTTTTCGATAGCAATCCGCGGCCCGCGTCGTCGAGCAGGCGGAAGTCCTTGCGTCCGCCCATCAGAAATCGTTTGCCGTCGGCGGACAGGGACAACACCGGATCGCCGTGGGCGAGCGACGGAGGTACCTTCTCCTTCCAGATTTCCTTTTTGTCGGACACCTCGCTGAAGCTGGTGAGTTCCAGGTAATCGGTGCGCGCTTCCGTGTCCTTCACAAACTTGTGGCAGGAAAGCACCCCGGATTCCTCGAACGTCAACACCCGGTCCCCTTTCCGGTCCACGAACAGCCCGTCCACTCCGCTGTCGAGTTTCGTCTGCCACACCACCTGCGCTTCCCGGTCCACCATGTAAACATTGTGGAATGGATCGGACAAAAGCAGGTAGTCGCCGGATCCGCTGACGTCGATGTGGTTCACCATGCCGTCGAGATCGATGTGGCGCAAGGTGCGCGCCTCACCATCGAAGATATACACCCCCTTGTCGAAACAGCAGATGGCCAGCGCGTCGCCGGAGTCGCTGGTCACGATTTCCGAGGGACGGTCACGCCCGAGGTCGATCGCCGCCGGACAATTGACCAGCCACAGATTGGCGCCGTGGCCAGTGTATAGCCCGAGTGAAACCTGGTTGTGCACGATCCAGAACTGATCCTTTTTCCCGACGGCGCGGACCACCCGGCGCGGTGACGGCAGGGGCAGGCGCTGGCGGACTCGGCCGGAACCGTCGACCTTGAGCGTCTCCGCTTTCCAGCCCCACAGGTAAAAGAAACCGCCTTTCGCCTCCACCGAGGTCCACACCGCGTCGTAATCCTGGCGGAAGGTCTGTTTTCCGGAAAAATCAAATCCCGTCACATGGCTGTACTCATCGAGTGCCGCCAGACGTTTTTTGACCGGCAACAACCGCACCTGCCTGACAGGTTTGCCCACGTTTGCATCCAGCAGAACCTGCCCGTTGGCGTCCAGCAATTGCACGTGCCCGTCCTCAAAGCCGAGCGCGAGGAAGTGCGAGACGCCGTCGTAATCGGCGCAGGTGACGTCTCCCTGCACTTCCAGCGCCCACAGGCGGACGCCGGATTTGCTGGTTTGAGGTTGTGAGCGTGGCGGCACGGCGTGTGGCAGTGGAATTAGAGTTATGACCAATAATTCAATGGGGTAATAGACCCCTCCCCCAAT
>NZ_HG422173.1:1618770-1629852 GCF_000341545.2 Nitrospina gracilis 3/211 | reverse complement strand
TGCGGCGGGAATCCGGCAAGGTGATCCGCCAGGAACCCGGCGAGGGTGTCGAGGTCGAACGGCCAGGCGTATTGCAGGTCGAGATCGGGAAACTGACTGCGCAGGGTGGTGAGGAGTTCCGGAATTTCCAGCTCCGAATGCGATCCGCCGGGCGTGAACATGGTGGGCACGACGGTGACGTGCGTGAACCCGGCCTCGACCAGCTTCTCCACCGCTTCCAGCACCGTGGGCGCGCAGAACTCATTGTACGCAACCACCAGTTTGGCGGGGGCGACACGCGGCTCCAGCCGTTCGGACAGCCGTTGCAGGCCGTGGTGGTAGGGATCGTTCTCCGGCGTGCGCGGCCAGTTGCGGATCTGACGGTCGAGGTCCATCTCCTCCGCCGTCGGCGGCTGGCCGGTGCCCTTTCGCTGGCCTTCCAGCTGTTTGAGACGGGACACCCAGTCAGGCGGGCAGTCCTTGGGCAGGCCTCCGTGCCCCACCAGCACCACCGCGCGTTTGCTTTCGGTCATGATCCGGCCTCAATCCTTTTCACTGCATTCAAACTGGTCGTCGGACACCCATTCAATCTGGATATTGTCGGGCAAACGCGTTTCCCTGTCCAGATAGGCGAGTTCGAGCTGGTCGCAAGTGAGATTGGTGGCGCCGCTCAGGTCGGCTCCATTCAGGTAGGAATCCTCGAACTCGACGTCTTCCAGGTTGGCGTCTTTGAGAATGGCTTCGCTGAGCACCGCGCCCGTGAGGTCGGCTCCGCTCAAATCCGCTCCCGTCAGATCAGCGCAGATGAGGTACGAAAAACTCAGGTCCGCGCCCTGCAACTGGGCGTGGTCCAGCTTGGCCTGCATCAGCTTGCGATTACTCAGGTCCGCACCGGCCAGCTCGTTCTTGGTTTTTTCTATTTGAATTTTGAATTCAATCCATTCAGGCAACATGATATCGATCAAATGAGTGATATTTTAAAAACGGTACAGGCCAAACCAGATCAATGTATTCTCGATTCCGGCTGCTTGTCAACCGGGTCCGATTTATTTCAATCGGTCCTCTCATCCCGGCGTCAACACAGATGGCCCGAACCCTCGGCCTTCTTGACCGGGAACCGCGTTTTCATCCAATTTGTGCCCGGCTTTTTTACCCCGATTCGTCTTTCTAGGGCAATGCAAACCGACCCCTTACCGGAATCTAACAAACCCTGCGTACCATTTGGGCATGCGGAGCTGGACGCAAATCGACCTGATACTGAGGGGTTTCAAATTCTAACTCAAGTGATCAACACATAAGAAAGAAGGAGGACGGAATGATCCGGAATGTGATCGTTTTGCTGGCCGTGACCGGGCTGCTGATCCCGGCACAGGCGGTGTGGGCGGAGTCGGATACGGAGAAGCGCCTGAGGGCGTTGGAAGAAAAGCTGAAACGTTTTGAAAACCTGGACTCCCTTCCCCAAAAGCAAGACTACATCCAGGTGCGTTACGCCAATCCGGGTTTTGAGATGAAAACGTCGGACGGCCTGTTCTCTACCCGGCTCGTATGGCGCGCGCAGTTGCGGTACACGCACCCTCATCGCTCCGATCCGCGCGGTGTGTCGAACTTCACCACCCGCTCCGACTCGAGCAACTTCGAAGCCCGCCGCCTCCGCATGAAAATCGGCGGTCACGGATTCAAACCCTGGATCGATTACTACTTTGAAGTGGATCTGCAACCGTCGCGCGACGTGGATGACGATGCCGCGGCCTCTTCCGCGCGTGTCATCGACTACCGCATCACCCTGCAACCGATCGACGAGATCGGCCTCCGCGTGGGTCAGTGGAAAATCGACTTCAACCGCGAGCGTGTGGATTCTTCCGGACGCCAGCAGTTCGTCGAACGGTCCATCGTGAACCGCGTGTTCACCATCGACCGCCAGGTGGGCGCACAGATTCGCGGCCGCTTGTTTAAAGAGACCTACGCCGACATGCGTTACTGGGCCGGTGTGTTCAACGGCGAAGGCCGCTCGGTAAACAATCCCGATAACGACATGATGTACATGGGTCGCCTGCAGTGGAACTTTCTTGGCCGCGACCTGAAATGGCGTCAGTCCGACGTATCCTTCCATAAACTGCCAACCGGAAGTCTGGCCTTCGCCGCCGCCACCAACAACGGCAAGTGCAGTCGCTGGAGCTCCTCCGGTTGCGGCAACCTGAGCGGGCTTACAGGACCCAGCGCCACTTCGCAGAATTTCAAAACCGAGCAGTACGTGCAGGAATTCGCGTTCAAGTACCGGGGCCTGTCGATCCAGCAGGAATACCACTGGAAAGACGTGGAAGACAAACGCAACATGACCGTTCACAAGTACAAAGGTATGTACGCGCAGGCGGGTTACTTTTTCCACGGACTGGTTCCGCAGATTCCGGAGAAGCTGGAACTGGCTTTTCGCTACGCGTTCGTCGATGCCCCGGTGGCCAGCAACGTGGCCCTCACCGACGAACGTGAAGAATACACCTGGGGTTTGAACTACTTCTTCTCCGGTCACGACAACAAAATCACCGTCGATTATTCCATTCTGGAATTGGAAGACGCGTCCACCGGAATGTCTTACGACGACAACCGCATCCGGGTTCAATGGGATATCTCTTTCTAGGAAGGCACCCACGCATCCCCATGTTTGGTTCGGGCCCGCCTCGCGTCCCCGGATTCTCCGATCAGCGATAAGGGCTTTTGCTTCTCACGGAATTACCTCCGGCCGGCCGCCCTTCTTTAGCAGGAGAGGGCGACCGGTTATTTTTCCACTTATCCTATGCCAAACCGGGCGAAATTCCTACTAAATGAAAGAAATAGTCTTTAAATTTAATACTTTATAGATATAGAGTTTTTTCGATAATATGTCATTTTTTTGTGACCAAATTGCTTATTTTCGCTAGAATAAACTCTATGCCTTTTTCCAATGTTTTACAGTTAAAGTCCAAATGCAGACGAAAACCTTGAATATTGCGTCCATGCCGAAGGTTGAAAAGGAAAGAGCAAACCTCTCCCTCAAATCGTACTTTCAGTACGATCTGAACAACCTGAAGGGGGACATTTTCGGAGGGGTCACAGCCGGCATTGTGGCGCTCCCTTTGGCTCTGGCTTTCGGGGTTCAATCGGGCATGGGGGCGATCGCCGGGCTCTATGGCGCGATTGCACTTGGTTTTTTTGCCGCCCTCTTCGGAGGAACCCGTCAGCAGATCAGCGGTCCTACCGGCCCGATGACGGTTGTGTCCACAGTGGTGGTCATGACCGCCGTCCAGAATATGGGCAGTCTGGAGGCAGCATTCGGCACCATCATCGCGATCTTTTTCCTATCGGGGGTGTTCCTGATCGGATACGGTGTCATGAAACTGGGCACTTACATCCGCTACATTCCCTACCCGGTGGTTTCCGGTTTCATGACGGGCATCGGGGTGATCATCATCATTCTTCAAATTTTCCCCTTTATGGGGCAAAAATCGCCGAAAACCATTCCGGCGGTTTTTCACGACCTGCCCAAAGCCCTGACTGCCATCAACTGGGAAGCCGTGCTGGTGGCAACCGCCACCATTGCCATCATTTACATCTTCCCGCGCATCACCAAAGCCATTCCAAGTACGCTGGTCGCGCTTTTCGCGGTCTCCGGCATCTCCGGCTGGGTGGGGCTGAACGTTCCCCTGATCGGTGACATTCCGGATGGGTTTCCGGAACTGCGGATCGGTGAGATGTCTCTCGAGGGGATGAAAATGGGCCTGATCATCAAGCTGGCGCTCACCCTGTCGCTGCTGGGTGCGATCGACTCGCTTCTGACCTCGGTGGTGGCGGATAACATCACCAAAACCAAACACAACTCCAACCAGGAGCTGGTGGGCCAGGGCATCGGCAACATGGCCGCCGCGGCCATCGGCGGGTTGCCGGGCGCAGGCGCCACCATGCGCACGCTGGTCAACATCAACTCCGGCGGCGTCACCCGCCTTTCAGGAATCGTCCATGCCCTCGTCCTCCTCGTCATTCTGATGGGGGCGGGCGTATATGCTTCCCAGATTCCCCTTGCCGTGCTGGCGGGCATCCTGATCACCGTCGGCATCGGCATCATCGACTACAAGGGAATGCGCCATATCAAGGAAGTGCCCCGGGCCGACGCCGTGGTGATGATCCTAGTGCTCGCCCTGACCGTTTTCGTGGACCTCATCCAGGCCGTGGCGGCGGGACTCATCCTGGCCTCCGTTTTGTTCATGAAACAGATGAGCGACCAGGCCGGCCGGGATATAAAAATATCCCCGCTCCGCTCCTATTCCAAGGAAATTCCGTGGGATGACGAACACATTCCGGCACACATCATGGACAAGATTTATGTAAAACACCTGGACGGCCCGTTGTTTTTCGGTTTCGCTCCCGCCTTTCAGGAACTGGCCAAAACCCTCCCCGACATCCGCGTCGTGATCTTTCGCATGAAAAAGGTCCCCCACATCGACCAGACGGGTCTGTACGCACTGGAAGAGGTGATCCGCGAATTTGAAAACCGGAACATCGCGGTGGTGATGACCGGCCTGCAGGACCAGCCCCTGCGCATGCTGAGGCGCATCAACATTGTTCCCGGCATGATTCCGGAACAGTATCTCTTTCCCTCCTTTGAAGATTGCATGAATTGGCTGGAAGAAGAATTGTCCGATGCCTCTCAGGAAGACATGCATGCGTTTTTTGACGAACTGGACAATGTTCGCCGCCAGCAAAAACTGATTCCCAAATACAGGTTGTAAGCTTCCCTCCTGGGATCGAGCGACCGGGCCCTTTTTCGGGTCCGGTTTTCATTTTTTTAACAGGAACCTCCCGCTACCTCCTTAAGACGCAACCGGGACGATCTCCGTTGCCCGTCTTAAAAATCCATTCCAGAAACTGCGAAGCCTCTCCGTAATATTCGAAGTATCTCGACCTCACAATCATGAATTCCCAGATAAAAATAATTAAGCCCCTGTGCTACTTTAAATTACCGGGTTTTCTTCCAACCTGATTTATTTATGAAAGCGGACAAATGACAACTCAATTATTGAATGAACTGTTGCTGGGGAACCAACGATTTGCAAGGGGAGCCACGCTCCATCCCCACCAGGACCCTCTCTACCGGAAGGAATGCGCGAAGGGTCGGCCATCACCTACAGCGGTTCTGGCCTGCTCTGACTCCCGGGTTTCCCCTGAAATCATATTCGATCAGGGACTGGGGGACCTGTTTGTCCTGCGGGTGGCAGGTAATATCGCCTCCAACATGGTCCTGGCCAGTCTCGAATATGCCGTGGAGCATCTGGGAACGCGGCTCATCATCGTTCTCGGCCACAGCAATTGCGGCGCGGTGACTGCGGCCGTTTCCGGCGATCAGGTTCCGGGGCACATTGGCAATCTGGTGGAGTTCATTCAGCCCAGCGTATCAAAGTGCACAAGTAATGGGCACCTTCCTCAAGTCAATGAGGTGGTCCGGGAGAATGTCCTACATAACATGAAAAATATCCGGAAAGCCGAACCGATCCTGTCAAAATTGACCGAAGAGGCCGGATTGGCGGTCATGGGTGCGATTTATCATTTGGAATCCGGGAAAATAGAATTATTATAGGGGGGAACCTGGTTTTTTCGGGACCGGATTACCGCAGATTCTGATTTCGCCATCCTGGATTACGAATGGGAAAGTTCCGAGATTGTAAAGTTAGCACCAAAATTGGGGTAGGATTCGGGGTCATTACCCTGATTCTTATGGGAGTGGTTCTGATAACCATTCAGCAAGTCAAGAATATGGAGGCGATCACCAAACGGGTGGTGACCCTTCGGACCCCGACAGCCCACTCCAGCCTGATGATGTTGAACGGGATGAACCATTCGCTTGCCTCCCTGCGCGGATGGGTGATACTGGGTGATCCCAAGTTCAAGGAAGAGCGCGCCACTGCCTGGAACGAGCAGATTGAACCCTCCCTCCAAAAGCTGCACGAACTCTCCAGCCAATGGAACAACCAGGAGCATGTGAATCAACTCCATGCAATTGAGGAAGACCTCAAACAGTTTAAGGTGTTCCAGCAGGAAATCGAGAGCATTGCCCAAACAGACGAAAATACACCAGCCCGAAAAATCCTGTTCGAAAAAGCACAGCCATTGGAAGACCGGTTGATGACTTATGTCACCCGCATGATCAACCTGGAAATGCGCATCCCTCCGTCTTCACAGAACCGCAAAGCGCTTCTGGCCATCATGGCCGACCTGGAGGGAACCACCAGCCTGGCATTCGAAAAGGCGGAAGAGTTTCTGTTATCGGGTGACCCCGCATTCAAGGATCAGTTTCGGAAAAACTGGGAGGACAACACGAACCGGTTCAATGACCTGAAGCGAAACTTCAAACTGTTGTCTGCGGACCAGCAGAAGGTGTTCAAACGGCTGGAACGGGCCCGTGAACAGATCGCCCCTCTTTTGCAAGAGATCATCCAGATCCGTTCGGGCAAGGAGTGGAATCTGGCTAACGCCTGGCTGGCGCAAAAGGCGGTACCCATCGCCTTCCGCATCAAATCCTTTTTGAATGAAATGACGGATACGCAGAACAAGCTGCTTGATAAAGACATGCAGGAAATTTCCAACCGCACACATTTTCTCGTGGTGCTTCTGGTCATCCTGTTTTTCATTGCGGCATTGATGGCGGGGGTGCTGGGGTCCACCATCACACGCACTGTGAGCGAACCCATCAAACAGGTCAGCAACATGGCGAGGGAAATGGCGCAGGGCAATTTACGCCAGAAAAAGCTGCCTATTCAGTCCAAGGATGAAGTGGGCGATTTGACGGAAAGCTTCAATCAGCTGCTTGAAAAAATGAAAGGCAAGTGAGGCAATGGTTTTGCCCGTTAGCACCCTGCGGATGCCCCTTCCTTCCTAAAACCTGTAGTCGGGCATCTCCAGATTGGGCAGAGCGACTTCAAACGTCGATCCTTTTCCCACCTCGCTGTACACCCCTATTTTTCCCTGATGGGATTCCACGATGTTCTTGACAATGGCCAGTCCCAGCCCCGTGCTCTTTTCCCCCCCGGTGGGACGGGCGCCCAGCTTCTGGAATCCTCTGAATATCTGTTCCTGATCTTCCGGCCGGATCCCCTGCCCCTCATCCCGGACCCGCACGTGTGTCCAACCGTCTTCCTGCCTCAGCTCAATGAATACACTGGAACCAAGCGGGGAGTACTTGATTGCGTTGCTGATCAAATTATCCAAAACCTGTGCCATGCGGCCCCGGTCGAAAACGATCGGTTCAATATCGTGGAAATCCTCGTTTATTGAAATATCCTTGCCCCGCGCATGTCCGGAGTTGATCTGGATCCTTTCCTTCAGCAGAGCGGTCAGGTCGCCCGGCCCCAGGTCCAGTTTCAGGTTGCCGCTCTCGATAACCGAAATATCCAGCAGGTCATCCACCATTCCCAACACCTCATTGACCGATTTGCCGACCAACTGAAGCATTTCGTCATGTTCTTTTTGAGAAAAAGACTCTCCTGAAAGTTCGAGGAGTTCAACGAATCCTTTAATGGAGGAAAGTGGATTGCGGATGTCGTGGGCGGCAATACCGAGGAATTTATTTTTTATTTCATTGAGCGAAACCAGATCCTCGTTTTTCTTTTCCAGTTCCTGAATCAAGGCCTCCCGCTGCTTTTTGAGGGAATGAAGTTGAAGGTGTGTTTTGACCCGCGCCAGCACTTCGCCGGACTTGAAGGGTTTAACAATGTAGTCGACCCCACCCTGGTTGAACCCTTCGACCACATCCTCTATATCATTCCGGGCGGAAATGAATATGACCGGAGTCCCGGTGGTTTTCGGATCGGCTTTCAGCCGCCGGCAGGTTTCGTAACCATCCATGCCCTCCATCATGATATCGAGCAGAATGAGATCCGGCATGAAACGCGACGCGATGGTAAGGGCCTTCTCTCCGCTAAGGGCAACGGAAATATTGTAACCCTCTACCTCCAGTGTCTTTTGGAGGACTTCCACATTGGCGGGGGTGTCGTCAACAATAAGAATTTTAAAGTCTTCACGGTCGGGCGGAATGGAGGACATACTACTCACATGTTACAACCGGAAATCAGGATTTCGGGCCCGATTGCATTCTGTTCAAAAACTCGATGACCTGGTTGATCAATTTCATATCGTATGAACGTATCAAATCCTTGAAAAACAGGGCCAGTTTTTTTTCTTCGCCGTCAACCTGGATTGCATTCAGGCTCTTTTCAAAACTGGTGAAATTATAACTGGACGCGGCCGCTTTGATGTTTTCCATAACCTGATTGGAAAACTGGACCCGGGCCAAATCGATTTCCCGGTCCGGGGAAACCGTCTGCGGGCCGGAAGTCCGTCTCAGGAAATCGAGGGCCAATCCGAAACCCGTTCCAATAATTTGAAGAATCCCTTTCAAATTAACCGGCTTATCCAAAACCTGGTTCGCCCCGACCTGCAGGCAGGCATCGGCCATCTCCCGGTTCTGGGCACCGGCGACGACCACAAGGAGTATTTTTTCAAAGGACTGGTACTTGCGCAGGTTTTGGATCAGGGCTTCTGTTTGGTCCCCCAACCCGTCCAGATTAACGAACAACAGGTCCACCCCTGGGTTTTCGAGCATTTGCGGCGATTCGATATTCTCTACGTGACACAATGGAATACCCAAGCTTCCGAGGGTTTTGTCCAGTTCACGGGATTCTGTGGGCTGGAACTTACCCACGCAGGCCGCCCGCAGGGACATCCACGCAAGCGGCTTTTTAAAATGCCAGGAATCGTTGTCATACGACGAAAGTTCTCCAAACCGTTTGAGCGGCAACTCGATGGTGAAATGCGTGCCCTTGCCTTCCAACGACTGAACGGAAATGGTACCGCCCATGGCTTCGATGTGTTTTTTTGAGATGGAAAGGCCCAGTCCCATGCCTTTGCTCAACCCGACTTCTCCCAGCTTTTCAAACGGGTCAAACACTTTGGTCAGCTGGTCCGCGGCAATGCCTTTGCCAGTATCTATGATTTCAAAGCTAAACACCTCATTCGGTCTTTGCTCAATACGCAGAAGCACGGCCCCCTGATCTGTAAACTTGACCGCATTGCTGAGGACGTTGGTGAGCGCCATATGCAATTTTGACTCGTCACCATAAACCCAAAGAGGCCGTTCTTCCAACCCTTCTGCAAAAAAATCCAGCCCCTTGAACAGGCACCGGTTGCGAATGGACGAATTGATGCGGTCGACCATGCCAACCAAATCGAATGCCTGGCTGTACAGTTCCGATTCTCCGCCGTCGATCTTGGACATCTCCAGAATGTCGTCCACCAGCCGCATGAGTTGGTTACCACCGTCCAGAATCCGTGACACGTATTCCTTATGCTGCGGCGAAAGACGGGGGTCGCGCTCGATGATCTGCGCAAACCCGAGGACCGAGTTGAGCGGGGTATGAATCTCGTGACTCATATGGGCGAGAAATTCGCTCTTGGCCCGATTGGCAGCGTTGGCCTCAATGCGGGTCCTTAAAAGTTCCCGCTCCCGCTGTTTCCAGCCTGTGGCGTCCCACGCAATCACTGTAGCGCCAATACAAACACCCCTGGCGTCCAGCACCGGCGCCAGGGTCAGCGCCAGTTCCAGGATTTCTTCATTCTTATCAATTCCCCGAGTCTCAACTTTAAACGCTTCCCCTTCCCGAACTCCTTCCAGAATCCGCGCGGCGTCCCCCTCGCTGCCGGGAGCGACCAGCATCGTCAGGCTTTTGTCCACCAACTCTTCCTGCCTGTAGCCAAAAATCCGTTCCGCACCGGAATTCCAACCTGTGATCTTGCCGTCCAGGTCCACCTCGATGATGGCATCCTGGGCATTTCGCAGAATGGTGTTCAAAACAGCCCGGCTTCGTAAAAGCTGCTTGTGCTCCAATAGGAGCTGCAACTGAACCCCGGCAGCAACCAGAATCTCCAGCAACTCCATGTCGGGTTCGCGGACATTGGAGGTATAAACCTGAACCACCCACAAGAAATCGTTGTTCATGGTTATTGGAAAAGCAAACCCAGAATGACCGAGTCCCGATTCATGGATATCAAGCCTTTTCAGGAAGGCCTTGTCCCGCCAAACATTCTCCTCCCAGAGCGGCAGACCGGAGTCCCAGACCCTTCCGGGCAGACCTTCTCCATTTGCAAACACCGCTTCCATGACCCGGGACATGGTGGGCACAGTGAGATCGGGAATGTTTTGGTACACGATGCCCGCCGGAACCAGGCAGGTCCCGCTGTCATCCACCCGGTGCACCACACCCAGGGCGCAATCCAAAGTCACACAGATCTCACGCAGGAAGGCCCGCAGGCCGGACTCAAATGAACCGGATTGAGCGGCAATTTGTGTGGCCGCTTTGAGCAAATGGATATAAGAGGCATTGCGTTTCATGCGCCTCTCAACCTCCTCTTCCTTCCGGGAATTGCGAAGACCCAGCAAAACCTGCCCGCAAACGTTGAGCAACGGTTGAAACCATTCAACAAGGTCTTCCTTATAGCCGTCCTTGCCGTTGGCCAGGCACAGCATCCCCAGCACCTCTCCACCATGGGTGACCGGCAGGCCAATGAAAGCGTTGAGCGGCGGGTGTCCTTTCGGCAGCCCGCCGCGGCGGGAATCGTTTTCCGGATCGTTGGCGATAACCGGGTTCCCGCTGGTATACACCTGGCCGAACAAGGTTTTCAGATTGAAAAATTCCAGTCCGCTGCGGCCGTATTCCTGAAAAAACCGGTTTACCTCTGGATCTTGGGAAATACTGCAATATGCCAGGATTGAAACATAGGGATCCCCGGCGGGGCTTTCCCTCACATCGGCGATGAAACCATACTCACTTTCCGTCAACCCCAGCACCCGCCGGGTCAGGTTCCGGAATACCGTGGGAAGATCGTCACCGCGGCTGATCTCCAGTTGAAATTCGTCGATGATTTTAAGCAAAGACAATTTCGCATGGACTATTTCTTCCGCTTTTTTCATAGCAGCACATCTGGTTCAACCCGTCTTGAAACGGAATGACGCTTCTTGCCCGTCGAAGGCCTCACGCTGATTGGATCGTTTTTCCAGTACTACATCGCGTCTCCTTCCACGGA
>NZ_HG422173.1:1607461-1618670 GCF_000341545.2 Nitrospina gracilis 3/211 | reverse complement strand
AGACAATTTCGCATGGACTATTTCTTCCGCTTTTTTCATAGCAGCACATCTGGTTCAACCCGTCTTGAAACGGAATGACGCTTCTTGCCCGTCGAAGGCTTCCTGGACTGAAACAATCCTTATCCGCTTTCCACGGGAGCAAAACAAATCTGGTTCGTACCGCCCCTTACCGCCTGGTCCAGCTGATGTTCGGTATTTTCTATAGCCTGTTTGAGCCGCACCTCCAACTCGGTGGCTGTGCCAATCGGATACTGGCACATTCCAAAACTCATGGAAACGGCCATATCCTGCGATCCAATACGAAACAGGGAGTTCTTCAGAATGGTCTGGAACTTGCGCGCCACCACCACCGCTCCCTCCAGCCGCGTGCCCGGAAGCAACACTATAAACCGTTGAGGATTCCATTGCCCGATGGCATCCAGGATTCGGCTGTGACTGTTCAGCTTTTCTCCCAGGTCCGACAGCAGATGATCCAGATCCTCTTTCTTTTCACGGGAAAACTTCTCCTGCCATTCATCGATATGGCCCATCATTAAAGTGAACGGCACCTGAATCCGCTGGTAGCGAATGCCTTCCCACCGGTATAACTCCAACAGCAGGTCCCGGTCCAGAACTCCCGGCGTCCTCTTGGCACCGAGTTTTTGCGACATTTCCTTGATCAACAGCTTTTTCTCGCGCTGAAGCTGCTGGATTCGCAATTGGTTCTGGGCTCGGGCCAGCACCTCGTCCTGTCGAAACGGCTTGGTGATGTAATCGGCACCGCCCGACAGGTAACAATTATCGATTTCCTCAATGCTGGTCTGGCCCAGCAGAAAAATAATGGGAATGTCCGCAGTGACTGGGTTGGATTTCAGCTGCCTGCTCAGCTCGAAGCTGTCTGTCCCTTCGAGGTGCGCATCCAGCAGAATGAGGTCAGGTAGAGAACGGGAAAGGATTTCAGGGACCCGATTTCCGGCGGAAGTAGCGAAAATAACGTAATCTTCCTTCTCCAGCATCCCTCTCAGGATATCGATGTTGGAGGGAATGTCATCCACAATCAGAATATTCATTCCGAAATGACTTTTCATTCCACCGTCCATCTTCACCCTTGGAAGAAACTGGATCAAACACCGTGGACTATTCACTTCCACAAGCGAACCACGCACTAAAAACGGACCCTTGTTTCACCTTCTGCCTGCGAAGGATTTCTTCCGGGCCATCGTTCAAACCCCACGAACTTTAAATCAACCGGTCCGCCGACCGATATTACGAGTTGGTGAGGAACTTTTCCAGATCCGGAAACTGGTCCGGCGTGTCCACATATTGATTTTTGATTTCTTTGACTTCCGGCAAAATGGTTTTGAATTTTTCAACCAGGTGGGGGTCGAAATGCTGCCCGGAACATTTATCCAATTCCTCAACGGCCTCCTCCACCGTCCAGGCTTTTTTGTAAGGCCGGTCGGAAGTGAGGGCGTCGAACACATCGGCAATGGCAACGATCCGGCCTTCCACAGGAATTTCTTCCCCCTTCGTCCCTGATGGATAGCCAGACCCGTCCCATTTCTCGTGGTGCGTGAGGGCGATGCTCTCCGCCATCTTCATCATTTCCGAACTGGACCCGGAAAGGATTTCCGCACCGATTGTGGTGTGGGTTTTCATCACTTCCCATTCTTCCGGTGTGAGCCGCCCCGGTTTCAGCAGTATGCGGTCGGGGATGCCGATTTTGCCGATGTCGTGCATGGGACTCGCATTCAGGATCAGGTCGCATTCTTCCGCAGTCATGCCTATGGACTCCGCCAGCAGCGCGGAGAACTTGCTCATCCGAATGACGTGCATGCCGGTTTCATTGTCCCGGTACTCCGCCGCGCGGCCGAGCCGCTGGATCACCTCGAGACGGGTGTCAACCAGCTGTTGGGTCCGTTCCTGAATTTTCTGGTCGAGAACCTGGTTCTGCTCGCGAACCTGGTTATGCAGCAGCCGCACGTCCAGCATGTTCTTGATGCGGGCCAGCGCCTCGATCACGTTGAACGGCTTGGTGATGAAATCCATCGCACCCGCCAGAAGGGCGCGAACCCGAATGTCGTTGCTGTTATTGGCCGTGAGGATCAAAATCGGAGGGGGATTGACCTCGCGCTCGTAAACCTGTATTTCCTTCAAAAACTGAAAACCATCCATCCCCGGCATGTTCAGGTCCAGCAAAACAAGGTCCGGACCCCATTCCTGATATTTCTTCAAACCCTCGTGGGGGTCCGTGCATACGTTGATGGAACTGTATCCCCTCTGGTGGAGCATTTGCTCCAACAGCTTCACGTTAGACACCTCATCGTCCACTATCAAAATCTTGCCGTCGAGAATATCGTCTTCGGTCAACATAACAGGCCACGTATCCTTGTAGTTTTACTCAGTTTAAGCAGAACCAATGAAAATCTCTACCGCAGACACCTGATATTATTCTCGCATGAAATTCCGCTTATATTAATCCGAAACCTATCCCCTGCCCAGTTTCTTCTTTATGCCAATCTCCCTTTTTACAACAAAATTCGAATAACCGAATAAAATTTTCAGAGAAACAAACAATGTAGTTAGGTACATTTATGGAATGATAGCAGATTATTCCATCTTCAAAAAAGGTCCGGAGGGTGGTTTTAAATTCCAGCACCCTCCTTTACCTCGGCCTGACCGGGAAAGGTGAGGATCACAGTCGTGCCCTCCCCCTTTTCCGCCAGCGCGGATATCTTTCCCCCCATTTCCGTCACGATCCGCTGACATACGGTCAAACCCAGCCCCGAACCCAGGCGTTCCCCCGCCGGGCCCAGTTGCACAAACGGTTCAAAAATTCGGTCCGAATCCTTGTTATCGAATCCGATTCCGTTGTCTTTCACCAGAATGTGCCACACCCCGCTTCCTCCCTGAAAACTGTCCACAGTGATCGCGAGCGGACATTGCTTTTTGCGAAAAGCCACTGCGTTGGCAATCAAATGCCGGAACAACAGATAGAATTTTTCCGGGTCTCCCTCCACCACCGGCAGGTAACCCACCTCCATCCGGTTGGGAGGAGATTGCAGTAAATCGGAAACCTCCACCGCCACCCGCGAGACAACCTGATCCAAAGCCACCTTCATCCGGAGCGGTCCGGAATTGGGTACCAATGCTTCGTTCAAGCCCATCTCGGTCAAAAGCCGTGTCAGGTCACCCGCCGTCCGCTCCAGCTCCTGCACTTTGGCCATCCCCTCCCGGTCCCCATTTTTTTCAAAATTCCTCAGTGCCTGGTAACTCAGGACCACCATCTCCCCGACCGGTCCCGGAAGGTGGCGTTGCACCCGGTCCATCAGCATTTCAAATTGTTTTTCGCCGGCAATTGAACCGTTTTGCCTGGCGTGTGAACTGGATCGTTTTGGTTCCCTTGGAAAAATCGTATGCACCACCATGAGAACACCTTCATGTGTCATGGCCCGCAACCCGATTTCAGCATCAAAAAACTTCCCGCCGAGACCTGCCATTTTCAGATCCAGGGTCCTCGAAGAAGCCTTCGTTTTAACCTGCCGGTCCAGAACTTCGTGATACGCACTCAGGTGCCCGGGTTCCAAGAATTCATCCATCAAATGGTGGTCGATCGGTTCATGGAGGAATCCCAGCATTTCTCCCGCCCGGCTGTTCGCCCAAATCACCATGCCCGTGGCATTGGTGCAGACCACACCCTGAGGACAGGCCTCCAACACATCTCTCAAGAATTCGCCTGTCACTTCCAGGGTGCCGTTCGCTTGCCAGGAATTCATTTTGGTTTCCTTTATAGTGTTGGGAGGGGAAGAAAAAAGGGTCCGCCTCAACTCACTCTTACAAAGCAAATTGCATGCCACCGACCATAAATAAAAATAACTTCATATATTACTTATGGTTACAAGAAGTAAAGGGTCTCAAACCGGATGCCGTTCAGGGGGTTGATTTCACGGATTCCGGATTTCTTTCTGGGTTTCGGGCCACACCGGACAGGAGACGGATTTTTTTATCGGGGCGCATAAAGGCAGGAATGCGGATAGGAAAAGGTGTTCGGGGCGGTTACTGGTAGTCTTTTCGGTTCAAACCGAAAATTTTTATTTTGTCATAAAGCGTTTGTTTCGGAATCTGCAGGACCTCCTGCGCTTTTTTAAGGTCTCCCTTCTGCCGGACCAGTTCCTGTTCAATCAGGTTCCGTTCAAAATTTGCGACCTGCTCTTTAAACGTCAAATTGAGTGTGTCCGGGTTGGAGTCGTGAGGACCGTCGGACGTCAACAGCGAGGATTCGAGGTCGAGATTGAGGCCGAGCACGAATTTTTCCGCCTCGTTGCGCAACTCACGCACATTGCCCTCCCACTGCCGGCTCAACAGGCGCTGGATCGTTTCCTTGGACGGCGCAGGGGCCTGTATATTGTAGCGGACACAGGCTTCCAGAACAAAATGCTGGAACAGGACGGGGATGTCTTCCTTGCGGTCACGGAGAGCGGGCAGTTCGATCTGCACCACGTTCAACCGGTAATACAGATCCTTGCGGAACTTGTTTTCCGCGTACGCCTGCCTCAGGTCTTCCTTGGTGGCGGCGATCACGCGCACGTCCACGTTGACCGGATCGTTGGACCCCACACGCAGGATGTAACGGTCCTGCAGAACATGCAACAGCTTGACCTGCAGGTGCAGCGGCATGCTTTCGATTTCATCCAGAAACACCGTGCCGCCCTGGGCGTGCTCGAATTTACCCACGCGCCGCTTGCTGGCACCGGTGAACGATCCCGCCTCGTGCCCGAACAGTTCGCTTTCTATGATGGCTTCCGGGATGGCGCCACAGTTGATGGCAACAAAGTGATTGCCGGCGCGCTTGCTCTGATCGTGAAGACAACGGGCGACAAGGTCTTTGCCCGCTCCGGTTTCACCCAGCAGGAGAACGTCCACATCGCAGTCGGCGATATTCTCCACGGTTTGCCTCAATTTTTCAATAGCGGGAGATTTGCCGATGATCTGAGCCTTGCCGCGGCTGCCCTCGCGGGAAGCTTTCAATTCGCGCACTTCCATCACCAGCCGTCGTTTTTCCAGCGCCCGGTGAAGCACGTCCATGAAGCGGTCCGTTTCGAACGGTTTTTCCAGAAAATCGTAAGCCCCGTCATGGATGGCTTTCACCGCCATCGGAACGTCCCCCTGACCGGTCATCAACACCACGGGAAGATCCGCATCCATTTCGCGGATGGCCGCCAGCAGGTCCAGCCCGTTCATGCCGGGCATCATCATGTCGGTGATGACGATACCCGGCCAGGCCGGGGACAACAGATCCAACGCCTTTTCGGCGGAATCCCGGGCTTCGACTTCAAACCCGCGTTGGTTCAACTGATGTGAGTAGGCGCGACGAACGATTTCCTCATCATCCACAATCAGGATCTTGTTGACCGTTTCCATAAAGCTTCAAATTTCTCCATAATCACTCAGCCCGGTTTCTCGTTTTTCCCGGCAACCGGACCGTTCTGGGATACGGGGAACTTGAGGGTGAACCGGGTCCCCTGTCCCGGCGTGCTGTCGCACTCGATGGTTCCTCCATGTTTCTGTACGATGCCGTAACTGACCGAAAGCCCCAGCCCGGTTCCCTTCACCTCCGACTTGGTGGTGTAAAACGGCTCGAAGATTTTAGGAATGGCCTCCTTCTCGATGCCGCAACCCGTGTCTTCGATTTCAACGGTAACGTGCTTGCCGTCGGTGGCAGTGTTTATGTGGATTGTGCCGTTCTCTTGGTGGATGGCCTCTTCGGCATTCTGCAGGAGGTTCAACGCCACCTGCTTGACCTGGTCCTCCACACCCAGCACCGGAGGCAACTCGTCAGCATACTTCTTGACGATCTTGATTTTTTTCGACTGAAAGTTTTTCATCGCAAGGGCCATCATGTCATCGAAAACCTGGTGCATGTCCAACGGCACGGACTTTCCCGTGGAAGGACGATAAAACTGCTTGAGTCGCGTGGCCAGGTCCATCACCCGCGTCGTCTCCCGCACGGCCAGGTCGGCCAGGCTTTTCAAATCTTCGTTGAGTTGCGTCCCGTCCTGAATCTGTTCCAGAATATTGCGCACACCCAGCAAGGGATTGTTGATCTCGTGCGCTATGGAAGCGGCCAGCTTGCCCACGGCGGAAAGCTTTTCCACGTGCATCAGTTGCTGGTGGTAGGCGATCATCGCCGCCGTCCGTTCCCGCACCTTTTCTTCCAGAATCTCGTTCTGCTTGCGGATCTGGTTGTGGAGCCGGCGCACTTCCAGGATATTGCGGATGCGGGAACAGATTTCCGAGATGTCGAACGGTTTGTTCACATAGTCGCGGGCGCCCATGCGAAGGGCCCGGAGGCGGGTGTTGAGGTCGGCCTGTGCGGTCAGCACCAGCACCGGAAGATACGATTCCTTTTCGATTTCCTTCAACTGCTCCATGATCTCGAAGCCGTCGATCTCCGGCATGTTCAGATCGAGGAGGACCAGGTCCGGCTGGAACGACTGGTATTTGGGGATGGCCTTGCGGGGATCGGTGATGGATTGAAAATTGGCATAACCTTCATGCTGAAGTACTTTTTCCAATAGCTGGACGTTCGTCAATTCGTCGTCCACAATCAAAATTTTCGACGCCATGATGTCTTCTGCTGTGACCACGCCTGCTCCCATCTTCATCCATTGGCCAAGTTCTTTCCATTTTAATCATTTTTCCGATTATTGAAAGTGTTTCCACGGGTCCGACCGGGTTGCGTTAAAATCAATGGCGAGGATTGCGATTCAACGGAAACCCCAACTCGGGAGCCCAACCTTATGCGACTTGCCAGATTCACTTGCACCGTTATAGCAGGACTGCTGGTGCTCGCGCTTCCTCTCTCCACCGAAGCGCAGTTGAAAAACATCTATTCCCAGCGCGACCGGTTTCACCCGGAAGTGGGCCATCGCGGCATGGTGGTCAGCCAGGAAAAAACTGCGAGTGCCATTGGAGTGGAGATTCTTAAGAAGGGCGGCAACGCGGTGGACGCGGCCGTCGCCATTGGATTCGCGCTCGCGGTCACCCTTCCGCGCGCCGGGAACATAGGTGGCGGCGGGTTCATGATGGTACACCTCGCCAAAACCGGGGAAACGGTGATCATCGATTACCGGGAAAAAGCACCTGCCCAGGCCCACTCCGACATGTACCTGAACCCGGACGGCACGGTGAACCGCCGCCTGCTGGAAGCACACCGCCTTTCCGCCGGTATTCCAGGCACGGTGGCCGGACTTTGGATGGCGCATCAAAAATACGGCTCACTTCCCTGGAAAGACCTCGTCACACCTGCCATCAAGCTTGCCGACCGCGGCATCTTCATCAACTACGATCACGTCTTCACCATCACCAAGGGAAAGAAACGGCTGAAAGCGTTCGAGGCCACGCGCAAGATGTTTTTCAAACCCGACGGTTCGATGTACAAGCTGGGAGAAAAAATCGTGTTTGAAGACCTCGCGCATTCCCTGAAACTCATCGCGGAGGAGGGTCCCTCGGCTTTTTACGAAGGGGAAATCGCACAAAAAATCGTGGCGGACATGCAGGCGAACGGCGGCATCATCACCCTGGAGGACTTAAAGAATTACAGTCCCGTCATGCGTGAACCCGTTCGCGGAACCTACCGCGGGCATGAGATTGTCAGCATGCCGCCGCCCAGTGCGGGGGGCATCCAGATCATCCAGATCCTCAATATCCTCGAACACTACCCCCTGCAGGAATACGGTTCCAACACCGCGCAGACCCTGCACCTGATCGCCGAGGCCATGCGCCGATCGTTTGCCGACCGAAGCCAGTACCTGGGTGATGCCGATTACTGGCCGGTCCCCGTGAAAACACTCATTTCCAAGGAATACGCAACCAAACTGAGCCGGGACATCGACACCGAACACGCCACACCGTCCGAAAAAGTGAAGCCGGGCGAATTCATGAACAAGGAAAGCGACGAGACCACGCACTTTTCTGTGATGGACGAAGGAGGCAACGTGGTGGCCAACACGTATACGCTGAACTTCAGCTTCGGCTCGGGCATCGTGGTGCCGGGCACCGGCATCCTGCTCAACAATGAAATGGACGACTTCTCGGCCAAGGTCGGGGCCAGGAACGCTTACGGCCTCCTGGGCGGGGATGCCAATTCCGTCCAGCCCGGAAAAAAACCGCTCAGTTCCATGTGCCCGACCATCGTGTTCAAAAACGGCAAGCCGCTCCTGGCCACCGGAAGTCCCGGCGGGCCGCGACTGACCACAGCAACGCTCCAGGTGCTGATCAACGTGATGGACTTTGGCATGAACATCGCCGCCGCCACCAACGCGCCGCGCATCCATCACCAATGGGTGCCTGACAGGCTTCGCGTGGAAAAGGGAATGAGCCAGGACACCATCGACATCCTGAAAAGCATGGGCCACGACGTGCGTGTGACCAACACCATCGGCTCCACACAGACGGTCATGCGCAAGGGCAAATATTTTTACGGAGCGGCCGACCCGCGCCGGCCCGGAGCGGGCGCAAAAGGATACTGAACACTCAGGCAGGTAAGTGGAAGTTGCGGGAAAAACTCAAATCCAGTCGTCGAGGTCGAACTGCACCTGGCATTCGGGGCTGCGCATGTCCATGTAAAGATCGGCCTGGTCGAACTGGGTGGTGAATTGTTTCAGGTGATCACAGGTCAACCCGGCTTCTTCGATTTTTTCCTGGTTCTTCTTCATTTCCTCAAGGCTTCCAAACTCCAGCACCACGGTGAAGCCGGTGGCCGCCTTGAAGCGCAGGATGTGCCGCTGGTTTGCGGACTCCGGTGTAGGGCTTTCCTGGTTCTCACTCATAAAAATCTATTCCTTAATAAAGCATACCCCCGCCGCAGGTCTGAAAGACGGTCAGAAGTTTGCGGGTTGGGAGAAAACAACAATTCGTTCTACAATACACCTGACAGAAACAAGTCTAGTACAGGTGCCCGAACCACCACAACGTTTATAATCCCGTGCTCTCAAAGGAGGCGGGGAATCTTTCGGGCGAAATCGCATACCAGGAGGAGGGCAGCATGTCCGCATTGCAAGAACTGGCTCCGGGCCTGTACCGCTGGTCCGAGTTTTCAGATGAAAAACAACTCAACTTCAACGGCTACTACCTGGCCCATGGCGGCGAGGCGGTGCTGATCGATCCGCCGGAACTGGACGGCGACGCCCTGCACATGCTGAAGGACACCGTCGCCCGCACCGGAGGCAACCCGTTGAAAGCCATCCTTCTCACCAATGTACACCACGACCGCGCCAGCCAGCGGCTGAAGGACGTCTTTCAAGTACCCATCCACATTCATGAACAGGACAAGCCTCTATTGGAGTTTTCACCTGACGCCACCTTCAGAAATGGCGATACCCTGCCCTGCGGCCTGCAGGTGATTCACCTGCAGAACCAGAAATCCCCGGGCGAGTGCGCCCTTTTTCAAAAGGAAAAGAAATGGTTGTTTGTGGGCGACGCGCTGATCGGGAAGGTAGCGGGTGAGGTCAACCAACTGCCGCCGGATAAATTTGACGACATCACGAAAGCCAAGGAAGGTTTGAAGGTGCTGTTGAATTATGAGTTCGAGGATCTTCTGCTCGGCGACGGCGAGCCCATCCGCGGCAACGCGCGCCAGACGCTGGATGTGTTCTTCACTGATTGAGGGCGCTTCTTAAACCGGACCAAACAACTCGATTTCACGGAGGGCATATTCAATGGACGCCACCATGCCCATCGGCTTGATATCGGGGAATACCGTCTCCGCGTGGTGTTCGGTGACCACCGTCGGGCTTTTGATGCTTTCGATCAATTTGCGCCCCACACGGGCATAGACCGGGGTCACCAGCGCCAGCCACAGGCTGGAAAGGTACGGTGTCAGCACCGGTACCGGAATCAGCATGCGCCACAGTTTCCGCTGGCGCGAGTACTCGGCGATCAGCTCCTTGTAAGACACCTGATCGGCACCCCCGATCTGGAAAATTTCGTTTTCTTGTGTGGGCAGGTCCACCGCCTGTACCAGATACAGAACCAGATCGCAAATGCAAATGGGCTGGGCTTTCACCCGGACCCAGCGCGGCATGATCATGATGGGCAGACGTTCCGACAAGGCCCGGATCATCTCAAACGATAAACTGCCCCGGCCCAGCACGATGGACGCCTGAAACTCGATGACCTGGACTCCGGACGCGCGAAGCGTGTCGCCTACGGCTTTGCGGGAACGCAGATGCGGGGACAGGCTGCTGCCTTCGCCACGGGCCAGGCCGCCCAGGTATATGATGCGCTTCACTCCCGCTTTTTTGGCAGCGGCTCCAAAGTTCTCCGCGGCGCGCCGCTCTTTTTCCTCAAAGTCTGTTTTTTCGTCCAGACTGTGCGCCAGATAGAAGGCGATGTCGATGCCTTCCAACGCTTTCGGCAGGGTGGCGGGTTGAAGGAGGTCGCCCCGGATCAGTTCCACGTCGTGGAAGGAGGATTTCTTTTTCTCGACCCGCGACCGGGTGAGGCAGCGAATGCGGTGGTTTTTTTCGCACAGGCGGGGGACCAGTCGACTGCCCACGTAGCCCGTACCCCCGACCACAAGTATGCTTTTACGACTGCCCTCCATGTTTTCCCCCCTGACCCAATAATGTCTAAAGTTTAAACCAATTGAATAATTTTGAGGAAGGAATTAGCAAAAATCACCCCACATTTTCGGGCACTTAACTACTACCCAAATAATAGTGATACGCAGACCGGGTGTTTCCCTCAGTCAAACCCTCCTCAACCTTACCCCATTTCAAATCTGATTTTCGCACTGGTACGGCTTTAATGGGTTTCCACCTTCATGGACGTGGATTCCGAAGGAGAGTTGTTTTGAACCCATTTTGGGGGCGTTCTTCGGGTCCATTTAAAAAGATTTCGTTTTTCCGCACAGTAAAAGTCACGGTAGGCCTGAACCGCATTTTTTTGTTTGTAACGGTCCGGCATGGCTTGCGCAAACGGGGTGAGGCCAACATCGGCAATCGGCGGCAGGGGCAGGGACGAAATGAGGTCCCACGAACGATGATTGGTCTTTTTGTCAAAACGGAAACGGTACTCGCGGTTCAGGGCTTCCGCCAACTGACGCAACCATCGCCAGTTCGCAAGCGATGCGCGGGTCCAGAGCGTGCAGGGATGATTGAGGTGAACGACCTGGTACCCCTGGTTCAAACCATTTACCCGGAGTGCGGTGCTCAGCATCTGGGCGGAC
>NZ_HG422173.1:1601807-1607361 GCF_000341545.2 Nitrospina gracilis 3/211 | reverse complement strand
CAAACTGAACAGAAGGCCCAGGACATCCACACCGACCGGCTGGATGCCGTTGCGGGCGGCAAGCGCCAGCCAGACATACGCCTGCACCGGATCGGCGGCATCGTGGGTGACGTCCGCGTACCAGGTTCCCAGACGGTACTGGGCATCGGGGTAATCCTGCTCCGCGGCTTTCCGGTACCAGGCGGCAGCGACTTCCAGGTCGCGATCCACCCCCTGTCCTTTACGGTACAACTCTGCCAGAAAATACTGCGCGCCGACGTCTCCCTGCAGAGCACTGGCAAGAAACCACTTTGCCGCTTTTCTTGTATCAACGGGCACGCCCTGGCCATTGAGATAAAGAACCCCAAGCTGATACTGGGCGTCGGAGTTTCCGGCCCAGGCCAGGGGCATCCAGTGTTTGAATGCCCCCTGGAAATCCTGCCGAAGGTAGGCCTTATAACCTAAAAGGTATCCATCGACAGGGGAGGATGCCCATGCTCCGGGCCCGCTTTCACCTCCGAGCCACAACCACATCAACATTCCAATCATTGCGTTTCTTTTCTTACCCACACCCACCCCCCCTGCTTTTTTTCGAGGTTGACCTGTTCCGAGTCATTTCAGAACCCAGTTGTGGTCGAGCATGCACCGCTGAAACTCTTCACGTTTCCAGTTGAGCCGCTGGCCCGCACCGGAGCTACCCTCAATCGGTTTTATTTTTTGATACGCCATCTGATAACAAAGGTCGAAATGCCGGTCAAAAATCTGCTCTCCCTGCCCGGCCTGGTCCCGATAGGCCTGATAATCCTTTGCAGGACCGCAAGATGCCAGGGTCAGCGCACATCCAAGAAACAAAATCATTGGCACAACCGAATTATTCATGACCCGCCCTCTCCCGCTTGCTTTTAATTTCAATCTCCGTAGGGAACCCGGGGACTCCATCCCCGAAACCCTTCCCATGGTTCGACCCTGTCCGTATTCACTGGTTTTTCTTTTTCCTGCAAACCCGGTTCTTTTTTCGACTGACTGGTTTCGGAATGCACTCCCTCCACCTGCGGTTTGGACAAGGTCCCCTCCTGCCCAACCTGACCGGAATCCGGTCCCTGCCCATAAGGAACCCGCGGGCTGAATCCGCGAAACCCTTCCCACGGCTCGACGTCATCTTCCACTTCCACCTCTTTATCCTGCGCCATCAGGACGGTGCCGGCGGGAAAAGCCCTGCCCGGGCCCATGACCCATGCCATCAATCCGACCATCAAAATCACAACCCATAATATTTTTTCACTTGGATCCATGGTGCCCTCATTTAAATAGGATGGATTCATTCCGGCACCCCATTTTTTTCACTGGAAAGTGAACGAATGTAATGGATGATTTGCCAGATTCTTTCATCCGACAGGTGCGAATAAGCAGGCATTGACGTGCCTTTCGACCCGTTCTTGATGATCCAGAACAACTGTCCGTCGGGAATGGTGCCCATGGTCATTTTGCAGGTGAAGTTGCGTGGTTTCGGATCCATGTTCGGGGCCATGGCGCCCATTCCATTCCCCTTCATTCCGTGACACTGCTTGCAGGCAAGGGGTTTCGCTTTGATCAACGCCAGCACCTTGCCTCGTTTCAGATGACGCGGTTCTTTGCGAAGTGGATTTTTTCTTTTCAAAAACTCTCCCGGTGCGGAAAGCGTGTTCCTGATTTGAGGACAGATTCCCGTCTCCACCAAGTCTTCGGCACTCAGGTCTCCGCGACCCAAAACCAGCAGGGAACCGATGACCAATACTGTGAGCATGCCATTTCTCTTCATAGTCATGGTCTCCCGTCACAACCTGTTTGCGATCATTTTTTGAAGGTTCCGGTATTCCTTGTTTTCCGGCTCCAGCTGCAAGGCTTTTTGAATGGCCTCCCGGGCCCGCTCGAACTTTTCAGCTCCCATGTGGATCAACGCATCCATGTAATGCATACGCGACTCCATTGCGGGTTGTTCCTCAAAGTCACGAGCGCAACGAAAGCCCAGACCCACTCCGTAGGAATTGTTCATCGGGTCGTTCCAGAACCGGTGCGTGGTGGTGACGCTTTGCGCCGGAGCAAACCAGGAGCCGCCGCGGATGACTTTCTTTTTGCCATTGCCCCCGGCCTGACCAGGAGGCAAATTGCCTGCCGTGCCTGGAATCGGATCCAAGTCGGGGCCTTTCGGGTTTCTCACATCCTTGGAAGTCTTGTAGTAGTTTGGGTCGTACCAGTCCTGCACCCATTCAAAAACATTCCCCGCCATGTTGTATACGCCGTAATAACTTTTACCCTCCGGATGCGAGTCCACCGGCTGGGTGATGTACGTTTCGCCCCTTTTACCGCGGGCGAAATTGGCCTTGCTGTAATCGAGTCCGTTGCCCCAGGGATAGAGGAAACCCGCCGGACCCCGCGCCGCCTTTTCCCATTCCGCTTCGGTCGGCAGGCGTTTGTTGGCCCAGTGGCAATACGCGTTGGCGTCGAACCAGTTCACGCCCGTTACCGGGTAATCCGGTTTGTTCAGTTCATGGTGATCCCAGTAAGCCGGAGCCGGGTAATCCGTGGCCATGATGAATTCGGTGTACTGCGCGTTGGACACTTCGAATTTGTCGATGTAATAGGAATCGAGGTAAATCATGCGCGCCGGCCCTTCATCCCGAAACGCTTCTTCCGACATGGGTGTAAGGGCGGTCGAACCCGAACCTTCTTTCAGGAGACGGGCCTTGTCGGCATCCATGCCGCGGACAAAACCGCTTGCGTTTATCAGCACCATGTTTTCGGGTGAGGAGGATTCGGCAAAAGCCGAGCTTGGCGCGTACAGCATGGAAACCACCACGCAAAGCTTCAGAAGAAAACTGCAATCGGGTTTGACAGATGGTGGAAACATTCAGCGCCTTCCTTTCTCGATACGAATTCTTAAAGGAATAAACTCCCTCGCGGACTTGCCGGGGTGGCTGGGAACTCGCGAATAGGGGAGAGCCGAATGACAACGGGAGCGGAACTAAGAAGAGGGCGAGCCGGGTTCAGGGCACCCAACAGAGGTTGGGTTGTTTATAAGGTAATAGTACCCCCTATTTCTATTGTTTGTCAAATGTTTATTTAAAATATTAAACAAAGATTAATAATAAAAAATACAAGCTAAATCAGGTAGTTATGGTTAGGTGGGCTCGAAATTCCGGAAAAGGGACGGACAAAATACGTGCGCGGGGTGAGACTGGCCACGCAGTAGGGGCTGGGATGAACTTTTGGTACCGGGGTTGCGGACTGCGATGCGTCGGTTCATAAACCGCTCGAATTCCATCACTTCGATATAAGGCCCAAGTTTTATTGCGAAGACGAGCTGGATTGAAATTTACGAATAATCATCCCGTTCCCCATCCGTCATTCACCCACAGCGCCGTCACCGTGCGGTTGCCGCTGTCCTCTTCCACCTGCCCCTTCACGATGAACGGTCCCTTGCCGCGGAGCAGGTGACCGTACTTCCTGTAAACTTTCGGGAACAGGGTCACTTCAAAAATTCCCGTCGGGTCTTCCAGGCTGACAAACTTCATGAGTTCGCCTTTCGTCGTGCGCGTCGATTTGTACGTCACGAGCAACCCGGTCATGGTCACGAACTTTCGGCGCGTGGTGGCGAGGTCTTTCGCCCGGATGAAGCCCCGGGGCCAGGTCTTTTCGGTGATGCCGAACAGGGACATCGGGTGCGCCTTCACCATCAACTCCAGCGTCTCCAGGTCCGCCAGTCCGCACGCCCTGGCGTCGTATTCTTTCAATTCCGGCACCACCCAGCGACGCCCGCCGCGGGCCAGCGGCAACGGCTTTTGTGATTTGTTTTTTGTCCGGGGCAGGTTGCGGCACCACTTCATCATCTCGCACAGCATGACCGGACGCGACGGCCCCAGCCCGTCCAGCGCGCCGCAGTAAATCAGCGAATCCAGCTCCGGCTCCTCCAGCGGCACGCGCTCCATGAAGTCGTGCAACGTGTCGAACCGCCGCGCCTCCCGCGCGCGCAGGATGGACTCGATGCCGCCGCGGCTCAGCCCCTTCACCTGCATCAGTCCCACGCGCACCGCATCGACGCGCTCGGCGGTGAAATGATACCGGCTGTGGTTGACGTGCGGAGGAAGGATGTCGAGTCCCAGCCGCCGGGCTTCTTCCGTGTAGGCGCAGGCATCGTAGAAGCCGCCTTCGTTGGAAAGCACCGCCGCCATGAACGCCGCCGGGTGATGCGCCTTCAGGTACGCGGCGCGGTACGACTCCAAGGCGAACGACGCGCTGTGCGCCTTGCAGAATGAATAGCCCGCGAAACTTTCGATCTGCCGCCAGATCTCGAGCGCCGTGGCGCCCGCCACGCCGTTTTGTTTCGCGCCCGAAAGAAACCGCTCGCGGTAGGTTTCCATCCGTTCCCAGTCGCGCTTCTTGCTCATGCACTTGCGCAACCCCTCCGCCTCGCCCAGCCCCATGCCGGCGATGGCGTGCGCCACCTTGATGACGTCCTCCTGGTAAATCATGATGCCGCAGGTCTCGGCAAGCACCGCCTCGAGCTTCGGGTGCAGGTACGTCACCGGCTCCTTGCCGTTGTGACGGCGGATGTATGCCTGCATCATGCCGCTGCTGGCCACGCCGGGACGGATGATGGAACTGGCGGCGGTGAGTTCCTCGAACGAATCGACTTTCAGTTTCTGCAGGAGGTTCCGCATACTGGGCGACTCGATGTAGAAACATCCGATGGTGTTGCCCCGCATGATGAGCGCGCGCGTTTTGTCGTCGGTCACGGGATCGATGCGGTCGAAGTCCGGCGCCGCGCCATAACGCTCCCGCACCCAGCGCACGGTGTCGATCTCCACCGCCAGCCCCCTCTGTGCGAGCAGGTCGATCTTGAGCAGGCCGAGGTCTTCCACCGGGTACATGTCGAGTTGCGTCACCACGAATCCCTTCGGCGTGGTCTGCAGCGGCACCAGGTCGGTGATGCGTCCCGGGCTCACCACGATGCCGCCGCAGTGGATGGACAGGTGACGCGGCACGCCTTCCACCTTCGCCGCCTGCTCGATAACGCTCCTGTACGGCTCCTCGTCGAGAGGCAGGTCGCGGCATTCCGGCACCGCGTCGCGCACGGCGTCGAGGTTGTCCACGTGCGCCGAATGCGGCAGGTTGCGGGTGAGCTTGTCGATGTCCACGGCGGCCAGGCCCAGCGCCTTGCCCACCTCGCGCAGGGTCGAGCGGCCGCGCATGTGGATGTGCGACGAGATGAGGGCGACGTGCTCCGATCCATAACGGTCGAACACGTACTGGATCATTTCGTCGCGGCGGTTCCACGGGAAATCGATGTCGATGTCCGGGAAGTCCGAGCGCTCGAGATTGAGGAAGCGTTCGAAGTACAGGTTGTGGCGGATGGGATCGACTTCCGTGATGCCCAGCACACGGCACACCAGGCTGTTCGCCGCCGAGCCGCGCCCCACGGTGAGGATGCCCCGGCGGTGCGCCTCCTCGACGATGTCCCACACCAGCAGGAAGTACGAAGCGAAGTCCATGCGCCCGATGACATCCAGTTCGTATTCGAGGCGGTCGCGGACGGCGC
>NZ_HG422173.1:1599477-1601707 GCF_000341545.2 Nitrospina gracilis 3/211 | reverse complement strand
GGACTTTTGAACCACGCTTCGGGGCTGGCGGTGCTTTCCGGCGGCAGCGCATCGAGCAGGCGGTTTTCGCGGATCGCCGTCACCAGCCGGTGCGTGTGCCCGTCCTCCGGTTTCAAAAAGAAGATGCGGTTGGAAGCCACCAGCGGGATGCCGTGCCGGCGCGAAAACTCCCAGACGTCGATGTCGTGACGCGTTCCCGTGCGCCAGCGAATCCATTCGATCCCGAGGCTGCCGCTCCCCCGCGCGCGGGCGATCGCATCGATCACAGTGAGGTCGGGACTCAGGATGATCACCGCATCGCCGCAGTGCTGCAACCGCTCCGCCAGGGAGAAGTTCTTGTCGAGCTGGCGGTCGGTGACGACGCGACAGACCTCGCCGTAACCCGCGAGGGTTTTTGCCAGCAGCACCGCGTGCGCGCCGGTTGCGGGATCGGTCACCTCCGCGCCGAAGAGGGGCCGGATGCCCGCCGCCTGCATCGCTCGCTGGAACGCGACCGCGCCATAAGTCCCGTCGGTGTCGGTGAGCGCCAGGGCCGGACACCCCATGTCCAGGGCGGCGCGGGCGAGGTCCTCGATCCACGCCGTCCCCCTCATGAAGGAATAGACACTGTGACAGTTGAGCGGCACCCACATAGGCGAAAATAAAGCGAAAGTTAACGGCAAAAAAATTTAAACGGCTGATTTCGGTATCCTTACTCTACCCCCTCCCGCCACGACTTGTCAATCGGGCAGGCGGAAAGTTTGATATAGGTGACCGTCGAGCTGTTCTGGCGGGCGTCGGTTTTGGCGAGCAGGAGGTCGTCTGTGGTGTAGGTGAAGCTCGTGGTCTCCAGCTCCGGGTTAGTGAACGCGGTGAGGTAGCCGTTGGCGTCCAGCATGACGGTCGTGTCCTGCCCGTCTTGCGAGGTGATGGTGATGAGATCGCCCGAGGCGTTGCGCGAGAAGGTGGTGACACCCCCGTCGCCATCCGTGATCGAGGCCAGCCAACGGCTGTCGGGGGAATATTATCACTGTACAATACTAATCTTTCAACAATCTAATCCTAACAAGAAAAATTAACGCAACTACCAAAATCGCTTTTACCATCATAAATAAAAGATCCTGTGAAATCCCCGTACTAATTGCTTCTCTAACAAGATAAAAAATGAAAAGCAATGTTATAAGTAAAATTAAGACATTAGAGAAAAAGAAATTTTTTGTCTCATTAATTTTTGTTTTAAAAAAATAAAACCCTAACCCCAAACTAACAAGACATATCCCCATTTGAAAAACATCGTATGCAAATTTAAGTTTCCCAGCTTGAAACTTCAAAAAAAGACCGTAAAAAATATATATTGAAGCTAAGAGAAAAAATACAGCCAACAATTTTTTGATTACGTTTAATATTTTTTCAGGCAATTCTTGATACCTCCAAATTTTATGGAATTACCGTCTCTTGGTTAAAATTTCTACTTTACAAACAGAAAACTTCATTTTTAAAAAAATTAAATATTTTTTGAAATTTTTCGAGCCTCTCATCAATTAGCCTTCTAGGAGTAAAAATCCTACTCGATCCTGGTCTAGACCTCGGTTTTACCTGTGGCTTTTCGAAAGGAACTCTTGCTGTAGGCGTTTTTCTTTCTCTCTCAGATCTTTCTCTCTGTTCATCTGCTTTTGTTTTTGGGCTATTTGTTCCTGGAACAATTATTTCAAATTCCGGTGAAGTTTCCTTTGGATTGGTTAAATTCTCGTCATCTGTGTCAATTTCTTCGGTAACAAAAGATTTCAGAACAAAGTCTACTACTGTCACAACTACCAATACTGCAGCGGTGTATACAATCCATGCTGGATGATCACCAGTCAGATCAATTAAATTGACCGGATCGTTTACCGCGTACCTAAATAGATTAAAGCTACCTTCTTTTATCCCCACCGGATCCTTGCTGGTCCACCTGCCAATTTCGGGATCGTAGTCGCGGGCGCCGAAGCGGACGAGTTTGGTATCCTGATCGTACAAACCTCCCGCGAAGGCGAACGGCTGAAAGCCGGGGTTGGTGTCCACCAGCACGTTGCCCCATTCGTCGTACTCCATCTGCTGGACGGTGGTGTCCTGCCCGTCGGCGGAGGTGATGGTGATGAGATCGCCCGAGGCGTTGCGCGTGAACGTGGTGACGTCGCCGTCCCCGTCCGTGACCGAGGACAGGCAACGGCTGTCAGGCGAATACTATCACCGCACAGATCCTCACAACTCA
>NZ_HG422173.1:1561216-1599377 GCF_000341545.2 Nitrospina gracilis 3/211 | reverse complement strand
ATACTATCACCGCACAGATCCTCACAACTCATTACTATTTAAAAAATCAGTTATAGCAGCGACAATTATTCCCCCTAATCATTATCATTTAGTTCTTGTTCTAAAGTTTTTATAATTTCGTCATGCAATTTATCTCCATCTTTCGCCAATTCTCTCCAACTCGGATGACCCATTACCTTTTCCTTACTTTCACCAACGGAAACACCATATAATTTCTTAAACACTTTTATTGCCTCTATAGGAGGCAGGTCAGCCTGACGGAGAAACCTTATAATGTCATCTTGATTTTTCCCATTTTTAATATCCTCTCTACATTTATTTAGAATCTCTTTTTGTTCCATAGTTATACCTATCAATCAAGATCTAGAATGATATCAATTGGCTTGCCAGGATTAGCCGAAGTGCTTGCTGGAACTCTCACCCCAGTTAATCTTAACTTACTAAACCCTTCTTCTTTAGCTAAATTAGTTAGTTGAGTTTTACCCTGTAAAATATATTTGGTCTGCCCGGTAAGCGGTTGTGTTCCTTCTCCATATACCGCAATATTTTTTAGGTGGAGGATATCCCCGGTTATACTAACCTCTGCAAGAAAACTTATTGGAACCTCAGATCCTTGTATGGTTAATTCAAAATCTTCTCCTTGCCGGAAGACATCACTTTCCACATTAGGTGTCTCTTCTTTAGTATCACCCAACGATCTCAGGTAAAGATCTATACAGAAATCTAAGGTAGAACTAATAATGTTTAGACCTCTAAAGTTTCTAAGTTTAGCGAGAAAATTTTTCGGTCTCTTTTGAGGTTTATCAGTTTTACCTGTAGCATCTACAAAGTTTATAGGGTCCTGCCTTGCATAACCAAACAGGTTCATTGCCCCACTAAAGTCAGCTGGATCTTTACTGGTCCACCGTCCAACTTCGGCGTCATAATCTCTGAAACCAAACCTTACTAGCTTGGTGTCTTGGTCATAAATCCCTCCTGCAAACCCGAACGGAGTGAATCCCGGATTGGTATCTACAGTTACGTTGCCCCACTCATCGTAATCGAGTTGCTGAATAACCGTTCCATCCGACGTGTTGATCACCTGTCTTGGTGATCCAAGATGATCACTGACTATTCGATAGGTGACTCCACCCTGAATCACATAGTCTGGGACATTGCCTTTGGAACTGTAGATGAATCTTGCAACTACGTTCCCGGCTCCATCCAACTCCGCAATGGGATTGAGTGAGTCTTTATACAACCACCCCTTGACCAAAACCCCGTCCACCCTTTTCCCGACTCTGCGATTTGCACCATCGATCACGTATTCGATCAACGTGCTGTCGGGCAGGGTGACGGAAATCAGGTTGCCCACCACGTCGTAATTGTACGTCGTGGTCTGGCCGCCCTCAGTCTTGCTCGCCAACTCACCGTTATCAGTGTAAGTGTAGGTCGCGGTGCTGGTCGAGACCAACCGGTCCTGATCGTCATACACCGCGCCGTTATTCAACCGGTTTCCATTCGCATCATAGGTGTACGTATTCTGCAACACGCTGTCCTTGAAGACCTCGTGGAGCCGCCCCGCCGTGTCATAGGTGTAGTCATAGACATGCGTCACGCCGTTCACTGTCTCGGTCTTTTTGGTGATCCTCCCCAGCTTGTCGCGCTCGAACACGGTGCCGAAAACAGGCGTCCCGGATACCTGCGCCTCGTAGTCCGCCATCTCCGCAAAGCCGTTGTACGCATACGAATCCGTGACCACACCCAATGACGTTCCGGTTAGAAGTCCATTATTAGGATCGTTGGTCAACGTCTCCGATCCCGCCGACGTCAACAGGTCGTCCTGATCGTAGGCAAAACTGATCGTATTGCCGCCGTTCACGCTCCTTGACGTGATGCGGAAACTGTTGTCATACGACCTACTCACACTCCCCGCCACCGTCCCGCTCCAGGTAGTATCGGTTCACAAACAAAAAAAGCGGCTCATTGAGCCGCTTAAAATTAGTAATGACATGACTTGTCAAGACAGAATTTATTACCCAAAAATTACTGCTCCCCACCCCGTCTAAAAATTTCGAGGATTTTCACTATTTCCTGGCTTTTAAATAATAATGAATACAGAAAGAAAACTCCTTGTGGAGCTATCAACCAGTAAAGCGAGGCCTTTACTTCCAATTTTTTAAAAAACACTGCTAAAATAATAACTGTCAGCGCCAAAAAAAATAAACTGCCAATGGCCAAACAGAATTGTTGCAAAAGTTTGACGTTGTCAGTTTCATTATTTTTTGCGATTTTGGAAAGGTAGGGCATATGGAATTTATTAAAATAAAGAACCATAAACAAAATATAATAATACAAATTAATAGATAAACTGTGAAAGGTTCCATTTTCTAAACCTAGATTATTGAAAAGGATTCTTAAAACTTATCTGCCCATTATCATTGCCTGATAACTGCCCACCTACCATTTGCCCCGCTCTTGCTCCCCCTCCAGCAAAAATGGAATCTAGAAATTCAATGCCGTACTTTCCAAAATCGGAAGGCTTTGCTAAACCTCTGCCCAGCAAATTTCCAAATCCAGCAAATACAGCCTCAATTGGATCAAAAACAAGCGTACAATTACCTCTGATTATCCTCACAATATTTCCCAGAGCTTGAGCAACAACATTCTCCGCAGCGGCGACAGCGGTTCTAGTTAACGCCGCAGCAAATAGACCGGCTTCTTTTGAGCCCAGTGGATTGTAAAGTCCGACAATGCCCCCAACGAACCCACCTATGACAGCTCCGGTTTTTCCACCAGAGATAGCACCACCAGTTGCCCCTGCAAAAACTCCAAATGCAACTCCTCCTATAAGCTTCCCTGTCGCCACAAATCCTGCCACTGCAGCGGGTGGAACCTGGCCGTTCGGATCAACCATATTAACCGGGTCCGCCATAACGTACCCGAAAAAATTGACATCCCCACCCCCAAACCGAATCGGGTCTTTACTTGTCCACCTGCTGGTTTGCGGATCGTAGTCCCTCGCTCCAAACCTTACCAGCTTAGTATCTTGGTCATAAACACCACCTGCAAATCCGAAAGGAATAAATCCCGGATTTGTATCAAATAAAACATTTCCCCATTCGTCATAGTCCCGTTGTTGAACCGTGGTGCCGTCGCTCGTATCAATGACTTGTCGGGGTGATCCGAGATGATCGGAAACGATGCGATAGGTTATTCCCGCTTTTATGACATAATCCGGAATATTTGACTTACTCGCATACACGAAACGGCTCACCACATTGCCTGCGCCGTCCAGCTCAGCGATTGGGTTCAGGCCGTCCTTGTACAGCCACGCTTTGGTGAGGACGCCGTTCACTTTCTTCCCCACCCTCCGGCTTCTTCCATCGATCACGTATTCGATCAACGTGCTGTCGGGCAGGGTGACGGAGATCAGGTTGCCCACCACATCGTAATTATACGTCGTGGTTTGGCCACCCTCGGTCTTGCTCGCCAACTCACCATTGGCAGTATAAGTGTAGGTCGCTGTGCTCGTCGAGACCAATCGATCCTGGTCGTCATACACCGCGCCGTTATTCAATCTATTTCCATTAGCGTCGTAGGTGTACGTGTTTTGCAGAACGCTGTCCTTGAAGACCTCGTGCAGGCGTCCCGCCGTGTCGTAGGTGTAATCGAACACATGCGTCACCCCGTTCACGGTTTCGGTCTTTTTGGTGATCCGTCCCAGCTTGTCCCGCTCGAACACGGTGCCGAAGACGGGCGTCCCGGAAACCTGCGCCTCGTAATCCGCCATCTCCGCAAAGCCGTTGTACGCGTACGAATCCGTGACCACACCTAATGAGGTTCCCGTCAGCAACCCATTATTCGGATCGTTGGTCAAGGTCTCCGATCCGGCGGAGGTCAACAGGTCGTCCTGATCGTAGGTGAAGCTGATCGTGTTGCCGCCGTTCACGCTCCGGGACGTGATCCGGAAACTGTTGTCATACGTCCTGCTCACACTCCCCACCACCGTCCCACTCCACGTGGTTACCAGCTCACAAAAAAAGCGGCTCAATGAGCCGCTTTATCAAATACTCAAACGAGCAATTTCAGGCCAATACCATCACCGCTCCAACAAATCACTGATTTTCTTCAACGACATACTGATCTTCATCAAAGTCTATTTTGTGAGAATAATGCTTCCTATTAGGCCCTGAAAAAGCCTTCTTCAGTTTTTTTAATTTCAACAAAGGAGTAATGTCGCCATCCAAAATATTTGTAGATTCGTACATTAAAAATTCCTCTAAATTCTTATTATTTTGCAGTGGCTTTAAAGAATGGATATCTCCACAATTGACAAGCAGAAGTCTTTTCAGCTTTTTTAGCGATCCAATTGGTTCTATCGATTTAAAATATTTACAATTATAGACTTCCAATTGCTCAAGGTCTTTTAGTTTCTCTATCCCTTCCAAAGATTGTAATTTTCTTAACCCAAAAATTTCCAAATACCTTAATTTGGATAAGCCAGACAATCCCGCTAAACTTGCCACAGGTCCATTTCCAAAGCCAAGATGTTGTAAGTTTTTAATGCTTTAAAGTCCTCTGTGTCTCGTTTTTATAGCTATTAATCCACAACTTTTTTAACTTGGTACACCCAAACAATGATTCTGACTTAGGTCTCCACTCAAATACACATTCTTCCAATTTAGGAAAGCAGAAAAAATCAATTTTGGTTTTACAATATGTCTCAACATCCAAATATTTTAATTGATTCAAATAATGTATTCCGGAGATATCTTCTATGGGCTCACCAATCCCCCTAATTGTTAGGGATTGCAAAAAATCTAGATTTTTTAAAAAATCAACTCTCCTATCCTTCCATCCTTTTCCTGAATTTAGTTCCAATTCCTTAACATTTTGTTCAATAAGAACGATTTTATTTTTATCTTTCCATTTACCTTTGACCACCATTTTTTTGCCAAAAATGCCCTTCTCTATATCAAAATCTTTGCTCACAGCCAATCCTCTATTTTTGTCTAACTGCGTTTATTTTATTTTCAAGGTTTTTAAGGCCAAATTTATTTATTATCTCTTGCTCTCGCTTTAAACGATTTATTTTGGGACCCTTTACTTCATGTATTTTTATCGATTTAATGTCTTTTGGCTTTAACTTTCCACTCCTTAAATGCTCCAATAATCGCCTATACACATCCTTGCCCGATCCTGTATACCTTTTACCTGACTGGGATATAAACTCATATGCGCCTTTAATTAATTTCTTCCCATGCTGTTTTAAACAAACTTTTGAAACCTCTTGAATTGTCTTTTTGGCTAACACCCCACCAAATATAGCCAGGCCTCCCGCATCTCCTATAGGTAGCGGACCATCGATAAAAGGAAGAGCCGCAGCCAAACTTAATAATTCCAACTCCTCCTCAGTAAATTCAAATATACCTAAGGGATCAACAAAGTTTATAGGATCATTTTGCAAATAACCGAAAAGATTGGGATCGCCTCCATTAAAATCTATTGGATCCTTACTTGTCCACCTGCCTGTTTGTGGATCGTAGTCCCTTGCTCCGAATCTCACCAGCTTCGTGTCCGCATCATACAGACCACCCGCAAACCCGAAAGGTTGAAAGCCCGGATTGGTGTCGACGAGGACATTCCCCCAGGCGTCATAGTCCATGGTTTGCACCACGGCTCCGGTTCCGGTATCGATAACCAGCCTTGGGCTTCCCAGGTGGTCGCTCACGATGCGGTAGGCCACCCCTCCCTGAATCACATAATCCGGAACGTTCCCTCTGGACGCATACACAAACCTCGATACCACATTTCCTGATCCGTCGAGTTCCGCAATGGGGTTGAGGCTGTCTTTATACAACCACGCCCTCTCCAACACCCTATCCACTTTTTTGCCGATTCGGCGGTTCCGGCCATCCACAACATACTCGATCAAGTTCCCGCTCGGCAATTGCACCGAGATGAGATTTCCCAGAACATCGTAATTATATGTTGTTGTCTGACCGCCTTCCGTCTTGGTCAGCAGTTCTCCATTATCCGTGTACGTGTAGGTGGCGGTGTTGGTGGAAACCAGGCGATCCTGATCGTCATACACCGCTCCATCGTTCAATCGATTGCTATTCGAATCATAAGTATAGGTGGCCGTCACCACACTGTCTTTTTTGGCTTCGATCAACCGCCCCGCAGGATCATAATCGTAATTATAAGTATGCTGGACACCTTGCACGGTTTCAACTTTCTGAATAATGCGGCCCAGTTTGTCCCGCGTAAAATCCGTTGAAAACGCCGGGGTTCCATTCGCATCCACGGAGTAGGCGGAAACCTCCCCGAATCCATTGTACGAAAGGGAATCGGTCACGTTGCCCAACGTCGTCCCCGTCAGCAACCCATTGGACGCGTCCCGCGTCAACATTTCACTTCCGGCGCTGGTCAGCAGAGAATCCTGGTCATATGCAAATGAAATTGAGTGCGATCCATTCACACTTCGGCTGGTCACTCTAAAATTATTGTCATAAGCGCGGGAAACGAAACCGGAAATGCTTCCCGACCAGTTCGTGGAAAGCAGTAACGACCCGTCATACGTGAACGACAACCCTTCCCCGCCGGGAGCGGTGATGGTGTTCAGGTTCCCCGTCACGCCGTCGTACCCGAAACTTATAGTCCCGCGCGGAATGACGAAACTGCCGAGGCGTCCTCCGGCATCGTAGTTGAACGATATGGTTTGGCCGTCGGGGCGTGTGATGAGCGTCGGCTGTTTATCCAGATTGTACGCAAACTGCCTGGCGTGCTGGGGGAGGCCGATGTTGGGCGGGTCGTAATCCGTCTCCAGGTTCACGGCAGAATAGGCGAAGCCGTGTTGCGGCCGGCCGGGCGGGGTGATGGAGGTGACATTACCGTTGGCGTCGTACGTGAAATTGATTTCACGCAGGTCGGGCAGGATCTGCTTGGTGACGCGCCCCACCGCGTCGTATTCGAACTGCACCGCACGCCCCAGCGGGTCCGTGATCGACCCAATGAACCCGGCGGCGTTGTACGCAATCGTGCTCTGCCGGTCGTCGGGCGACGTGCCCTGCGTGACCGTGGTGAGCCGTCCCCGCGCGTCGTACTGGAAACCGGTGTCGAAGATGTTGGGGATTTCCTGCTGGACGATGCGGCCCTGGGCGTCGATGAACGACGTGGTGGTCCGGCCCGTGGGCGAGGTGTCCGTGAACTTCAACTGCGTCCTATCGAACACGCTGGTGAACACGCGCCCGTTGATGCGGAGCGTGTCCGTCTGCGTGGCCAGCCCGCCGCCCGCGTCGAACGTCACCGTGCGGTCCTTAGAGTTTTGAATTCAACCAGGGCTTTCCAAATTTATACAAAATAAAAAAGTTGATCAAAGAGAATAAAATAGCAATTGTTATCCAAATATCATAGATATAAGAGAACTCAATAAGGCTTATAAGCTGAGCAAAAACGGCTATGGGAGTTATAAATGAAAAAAAATATCCGAGAAAGGGAATCATCACTGCAAGCCCTAAAATGACCAAAAACCCAAGAATGAAAAACAACAAAGGTATTTATTTTCTTTATATTTTTTCTTTATAAAACCTAAAAAACTTAAATATATAAACAAAAGACAAATATCTGGAATTATCCTTACCAACAAACTAAATATATCAAGATTATGTCCATAACCTATCTTGACCACCAAATTAAGTATTACTAAAGTAAAAAAATCAAATAAGTGATAAATACTGGTCTATGTTTGATAGAAACCATTTGTACCGAGTTGCTTTCTGTATTTGTCGAACCCATTAAAATCTCACCTTTAATTTAAGTGAATATCATTGTCGGGCAAATCGGGACCATCTTTATCATAGGGGTTTTCAGGGTTTAATCTACAGCCATTAAAACAAAGCTGATGATCATCATAAAAGGCCTGCTGACTATAATTATTTTCTTTAAGGCTACATGCATTAAGGGTTAGTCTTTTTAAATGTTGTTCTTGCAGGCACTGTCGCGCGCATTGAGCCCAATTAGTCAGCGTTTCTCCTTTTGGAATTAAGTTATTTCCCTTAGGAGCTAAATTACAAGCAATTTTCGCATCAGTGCATTCATATGGTGTCCCATATGCTTCGCAAACCTGCTCATAATAACTGCAACTATCAGAACCATACAATCCACTTGCATCACTCGAATTTATAAAATCATTAAATGCGTAACCATACAAATTTACATCCCCACCGTCGAATCTAATGGGATCCTTAGTTGTCCACCTTCCAACTTCGGGGTCATAATCCCTTGCTCCAAATCTTACAAGCTTAGTATCTTGATCATAAAGTCCCCCTGCAAAACCAAATGGCTGAAATCCGGGATTGGTATCGACGGTTATTTGTCCAAGATCATTGTAAGCAATTTCCTGCACCACATTCCCGCTGGAAACGTCCACAACAAGTCTTGGCGAGCCCCGTTGGTCGCTAATAATGCGATAGGTTACTCCTCCTCGCATAAAATAATCTGGTATATTTGATTTCGACGCATAAACAAAACGGGAAATTATATTTCCGGAACCATCCAGTTCAGCAATTGGATTTAGCTTATCCTTGTATAAAAATTCCTTCTGCAAAATGCCATTAACTTTTTTACCGATTCTACGATTTCTCCCATCAACTATATATTCAATAAAGGTGCCATCTGGCAAATTCACAGAAGCAAGGTTCCCCAGAACATCATAATTATAGGTAGTAGTTTGGCCAGATTTGCTCTTTGAAAGCATTTCACCATTAGCAGTATAGGTAAAATCTATGTTATTCAAAGTCAATAAACGATCCTGGTCATCATAAATACCCCCCGACCTATTTCCATTAGAATCATAGGAATGGCTTAAAATTATAACGCCATCCTTTTTTACCTCGACCAACCTACCGGCCACATCATAAAAGTAATCAAAGGTATGCAATGCACCACTATGCAATGCTTCTTGTTTCTGTACGATTCTCCCCAGCTTATCTCTTAAATAATTTACTTCGTATATGTTTACACCACTATACTTTGCGACATAATTATCTATTTCACCAAAGCTATTATAGGTTGTGACGTCTGCAACATTTCCTAACGAAGTGTCGGTCAGCAGGCCATTTAATGAGTCATAGATTAAGGTTTCTTGGCCCGCAGAAATTAAAATTCCATCATCATCGTAAGAAAAGCTTATCGGAAATTGATTGTTTACCGACCTGGATGTTATTTGAAAATTATCGTTATAAACCCTAGACACTTGACCATTTATTGGGCCACTCCATATTGAGTCTGTTTGTAAAAAGCCATCGTAATTTAATGTCAAGGTCGATCCACCCGGCTCAACTATTTGACTCAAGTTCCCACTATTTGGATCATACGCTAAGGAAACGTTTCCCTTGGGAAGAGTTAACTGAATTAACTGCCCCTTAGAATTATAATCAAAATTAATTTGCTTCCCATCAGGCCTTGATATTGTTATAGGGTTTTTATCCAAATTATATGTGAAGCTGGTTGAATGTTGGTTGAGACCTACATTTGGAGGAGAGTATTGTGTTTCCAAGTTGACCGCTGAAAAAATAAAGCTATGCAGTTGATTTTTTGGCGTAGTTATCCCTATCAAATTTCCACCATCATCATATGTGTTAATTATTTCTCGATTTCCAGGCAATATAAATTTAGTTACACGCTCAGCTTCATCGTATTCAAAAACAACGTTTCTCATTAGAGGATCGGTTATTGAAGCAATTCGACCCTTTAGGTCATAATTTATGATGGTTTTTCTTTCTTCAATACCCGAGCCTGTTTCTATACTAGTAAGTCGTCCCCGCTGATCATATATAAACCTTTTCGGTTCTAAGCCTGGAAATTGCCTTTCTTTCATCCGTCCTTGCTGATCAATAAAGCTTACCCTTTGTCTACCCTCAGGGGACGTATCTGTATATTTTAAAGAAGTCCTATCAAAAAACGTTGTATAAACCAGACCATTTACGTCGATAGTATCCGTCTTGTCTACTAAGCTATTACTTGGGTCTGATAACGTTATTTGACTGTCAAAGGCATATGAGAAATTTAAACCTTGTGGCGTGGTCACCGTGAGCCCCTGCAAGGGCGCCAGCGCGCCGAAACGCGGGTCCGGCGAGGCCGTGACCGTGGTCGCCGTGCCGTCCGGCGTTTGCGTGACCACGCTTTGGTCCGCGCCCTCCGTGGTGACGGTGGCCAGACCCGTGGGATCGGTATTGGTGCGTTGGGTGGGAATCGAACCCGTCGCGCCAAAATCCCGGAGAGGTTTTACCGTATCCGGTTCGGACATGGTATAAAGATGCCTGCTTGGCCTGATTTCCATATCCACCACCGGGAAGGCACCCATGACCCGTTTCCTTCATTTCGCCCTGCTCGCATTGACACTCCCCCTGCTCGTCAGCTGTTCCCACACGCCCCCCGTCAACCACACGCCTTTCACGCCGGACGTCATGGCGAAAAGAAAACTGGTTGTTTTTCTGGACGGCACTCACAACGATGAAAGCAGCCACACCAGCATCGCCAAACTCCACAACCTCGTCACCCTGCAGAACCGGACCGACATCCGCTCCACTTACATCGTCGGCGTGGGGACGGGGGCGAAAGTCATCGGCATGGGAATGGGCTGGGGAATCGGGAGGGACGTGCGGGAGGCCTACCTGTTTCTGGCCCGCAACTACCGGCCCGGGCGGGGAGACGAGGTCTATCTTTTCGGGTTCAGCCGCGGCGCCTACGCGGCGCGTATCCTGGCCGGGCTCCTGTTCACCGTGGGCATTCCGGATCTGGGTTCGATACCCGAAGCGGACCCGATGGATCTCATCGAAGACATCTACTCGGCTTTCAAGGGAGACATGACCGTCACGGAACGGCGGCGTGAGGTGCAGGAAGAAACCGGCATCACCCCGCAACCGGTGAATATCCGCTTCATGGGCCTGTGGGATACGGTGGAAGCTTTGGGTGTGCCGGATTACGAGGAAAACTTCACCTTCCCCAATCCCCGTTACGTCGACCAGCTGTGCAACGTGAACAAAGCCGCGCACGCGATGTCGGTCGATGACGACCGCGCCCGCATTTTCACGCCCATCCTGTTAACGCATCCCCGCCTGGTCGAAAACTGCAAGGAAAGGGACATCAATGACGTGGTCGAGGAAGTGTGGTTCGCGGGGGCGCATTCGGATATCGGCGGCGGGTACAACGACACGGACATCAATGGCGTTTCGTTCAACTGGATGCTGAAGCAGATGGAACCCTACAACCTGGTCCCGGCAAACACCCGCGTGTATGCCGACCCCTACGGACGCACGCACGATCCCGAAAGCGGCTGGTTCCGCTTCATCTACCGCAACCGCAACCGGAACCTTCCCGCCTATGCCACGTCGACTTACAACAGGGGCCGGCTCAAAATGCATCGATCCGTGTTCGACCGGTTGGGAAAAGCCTGCCGCCGGTCATTCGAGTTTGACTGGAAAAAATCTGAATTTGCGAAGTGCTTCGACTTCTCCAGCGACAACGGGGCCATCCATCACCTCGAAGAAAAGCAGTGCTTCGATGTGATCGATTACGAACCGTCTCCACTGCCGCAGAATGGCTTCTGCCCGCCCGCCTCTCCTTAAAAATACCGGCTGGAACCCAAAAAGCGTGTCATTAAATTACAGACCACGACATCGGTATCCGCAACCTTTGACCATAAGACGGACTTATTCCAAATTTATATAAATTTTCAACTCAGCTTATTTCAATTGGAAATTCCACCTCGTCTTCATTCAGTTTTTTAATTCGATCCGAATTTAATTGACAAATTAGTTCGACTCGCCAATATTATGGCCGTCCTTCCCCGCCTGGTCGGATACAAGCAAGTTCATTTATCCAGATCGGGTTTGCCAGGAACATTTTAAAAAGGATTCGTTTTTCAGGGAGTCGCTGGATGCCCTCACGGAAAGACCTGGGTGAAGTCAAAAACCGGTGCAAGGAAGAGATTCTGCGCCTGCCCGGTGTGCACGGCATCGCAATCGGTTTTAAAATGAAGGGCAATGCCCTTCTCCCCACCCTCTGCATCCAGGTTTACGTCCGCCACAAAAGACCCAATGCAGAAATCCCGCGGGAGGAACAGATTCCTGCCGAAATCGACGGCGTGCCGACGGACGTCATTGCTTCCGGTCCGGTCGAGACGTTGCTGGATGACGAAGACTGTCCAAACATCAATCAGGACACCAACTCTTACCGTCCATTACGGGGAGGGGTGCAGATCCAGGCCCGCGGTGGAGGAAAGGGCACCCTGGCCTGCGTGGTGCGAACGCGCGAAACCCCGCCGCGCGACGTCATGCTCACCAACGAACACGTGTTGTACAGCGGTACTGCCACCGGCCCCAGTTGCAGTGGGTGCACCGCAGGGAGTGCCGTCGGCCAGCCCACCTGGTCCAGTTCCAACAAGCTCGGCAATATATTGAAAGGCAAAACCAGCGCGCTGGTGGATGGAGCCATCTCTTCACTCGATCCGGGAACCCAATGGCAGGCGGAGATCGAAGACATCGGCGTGATCGCAGGAACGGAACACGTCACCTGGGAAATCCTGGAGGACCGGGTGATGAATGGAGCCGGCCTGTATCCGGTAAAAAAACGCGGCGCCAAAACCAGGCTGTCCGAAGGCGTGATTACTGCCGTCAACTTTGAAGGCACGTCCACCGATGTCTGGGGAACTCACCGGCAACGGTTTGAACAACAGATCATGATTTTTCCCGTCGGGTATGAAACCGGCAACGTGTGTTTTTCCGCCCGTGGTGATTCCGGCTCAGCGGTGGTCAACGAGGACAACAAGATCGTGGGGCTTCTTTTTGGAAGCAACGGAATCACCAACACCTCCACCAGCGTGGAGTATCGCGCCGGAGTGGCCTGCCCCATCACCAACGTATTGAACGAATTGCAGGTGGACCTGGTGTTCGGCCAACCCGCCGGACACATCTTCACCGTTCCCGAACCCGTGTCCGAGTCCGTCGCGCTGGCTTCGGAAGCCGTTCCTTCCCCGGCCCCCGCCTCCATGACGGAGGAAGAACATGTTCTCCTTCGCGAACGCGTGCAGAACGACATCGCACAAATCGAAGGCGGCCGGGCTTACCTGTCCCTGTTTAAAATCCATGAAAACGAAGTGCGCGTGCTGGTCAACACAAACAAAAAAGTCGCCGCTCTGTGGAGAAAACACGGCGGTCCCGTTCTCCTGCACCACTTGATCCGGGCTGCGCAGTTTCCGGGCAGAAGCCTGCCGCAGGCCATCGGCAAACAAAGCTGGAGGGAGAGCGTCCATAAAATATCAGAAACGTTTCAGAAACACGGGAGCGAGCGGCTGCGTCAGGACATCGACCGCGCGCGGGATCTGTTCGCGTCTCTCGGTGGACGCACGTATCCACAAATACTGGAACGCTTGGAAACGGTATTGGCATGAAACCCGGTAAAAACCCGAACCGGGCATGGCTATTTAGTGAAAGGTCCCGCCGGCTGGCTTGACCGGCGGACCCGGCTTTTAAAGTTCATCTTCTCAAATTTCAGAGTTCGTTCATGCGTGACGAAGAGTATTTTGCCATCAAGGAAAGAGCCGCCCGGCGGTTCATGAAAATCCCGCATGTCACGGCCGTGGGAATCGGCAGTAAGGAAAAAGACGGCAAACCCACCGGCGAAATCGTCATTAAGGTATACGTTTCCAAAAAGAAACCGGCGCGCGAAGTGCCTGCCGACGAGTTGATCCCGCCGGAGTTCGAAGGCCTGCCCACCGATGTGGTGGAGATGGGCGAGTTGAAACCGGACGCACCGATCCCCGGCGTCCCCGATCCTGGCTCCACCTCCACTCTCACCGACAGTAGCCGCGAACGTCCTCTCAAGGGGGGCATCCAGATCAGCACGGAATCCAAGGGCGGCGCTTATGGAACGCTCGGGTGTTTCCTCGTCGATAAAAACGATAGTACGGCTGTCTATGCTCTGACCAACCACCACGTGATCGCGAAGGATGGAAAAATGTCGCTCTCGCGGCGCGTGGAACAACCCAACAGCAACACTTTTACAACCGCCGACTCCATCGGCCTCGTCGCGGGCGGCGGCGACGACTCCACCCGCGATGCCGCCATCGTCCGCCTCGCGCCGCAGATGCAGTGGCTGGCGGAGATCAAAGGCATTGGCGTGGTGAAAGGGATGCACACCATCACCGTAGCCGAGGCAGGCACGGGCACGTATCAGGTCAAAAAACGAGGCGCGCGCACCCAACTGACCGGAGGCACCATTTCCTCCATCATGACCAGCGTCGGCGGCGTGTCCAACGGCATCATCATCACCGCCAACCCCGATCCCGCGAATCCCGGCACGTTGATGTTTTTCAGCGCACCGGGAGATTCCGGGTCGGTGTACCTGAACAACAATGACGAAGTGGTCGGTCTTCACTTCTCGGGCTGGCACAGCGCACCTCTGTCTTCCAATTACGGAAAGAGCGGCGGCATGCCCATCGCCGACGTACTGCGCCGGTTTCGCGAAGTCGAGCGCATCGACCTCGAGGTCGCCACCGCGGCCAGCCTGAACTCCACGCAAACCGTGGCCTATCCCGCCGGGGCGCCCAACATGGCCGGCGCGGACATCGAAACGGACTCCGATCACGGGTATTACCGCCCACTCACCGGCGGCAGTCAGATCCTCGCCGCACCCATGCTGGGTCACATGAACACCACCACGCTCGGTTGCATGGTCAAGGTAACCACGGAGCCGGACGCCGCATACGCGTTGACCTGCTACCGGGGCGTCTCCGCAAACGGCACCATTCCGCCCACAGCGGAAACCAAGATCGGCCAGCCGGACAACGAGGAAAGTTGCAGTGGCTGTTGCACCAACACCTTCGGCAAATTTTCCAAGGGAAGCGCTAATGCCGACCGCAACGCGGCGATCGTGAAGATGGACGACGGCATGAAATGGCTGGCGGAGGTGCTCCAAATTGGATACATCAAGGGCATCCACACGGTGACCCCCGCCGAGGTTTCCAGCGGCACTTACCAGGTGCGGAAACGCGGCGCGCAATCGCGGTTGACGGGCGGCGTGATCACCGCCGTGGGCGGCGTGCACGGCACGCTCCCCGCCGGGGTGAACGCCAACGCCATGCTGATCCGGCCCAATCCCAACCCCTCCCGTCCGGGAGATGACATTTCCTTTTCCCATTTCGGCGACCGGGGTGCGGTGGTGGTCAACGAAGATGACAAGGTGGTCGGCCTGCTTTATGACGAGATTGAAATTCCCTCCGGCTCATCGGGACGCATTCTGTACGGGGTGGCCACGCCCATTCAAATCGTGATCGATCAATTCAATAGCGTGGACTCAGTGCAGATCACCGTGGCAACCGCCACGCAGGTGGACGACGTGCAAACCGCGTCCAACTCTTCCATGGTGGCGGTGGCGGACAATGCCGGTTCGACGGTGTTCCGTCCCCAGCCGCAGGCGTCTCCCGTTATTTTTCTTCCCACGCGGGAAGCCGCACCCGTCGGTGTCGGCGCGTACGCGCGGCTCAAACAGGATCTGTCGCTTTCCGGAACGGGGCGCATGATCGCCGCCGTCTGGAAAAAACATCAGGAGGAAATCAGCCATCTCATCGAAACCAACCGCAGAGTGGCCACCGTGTGGCACCGGTCCGGCGGTCCGGCCATCCTGCAGGCATTGGTCCGTGTTTTCTACACGCCCTCGGCGAGGGTGCCGCAACAGATCAATGGCGAACCGCTTTCGGATTGCATCGATCGATCCAATTCGATTTTTAACAAGTACGGAAGCGAGTCCCTGCGCAGGGACCTGACTTTATTGAAACAGGCTCTGCCGGATATCGCCGGAATGACCTACAGGGAAATTTTGAAATTGTTTGAAGAAAACGCAGGCGTGCCGGAGTTGGTAAAGCAGGCATGAATCCGTGCACGCAAACTCATAACCGGCCTTCCGGCCTCACGCCATCGGCAACCACTTAGGGAACCATCATGCCCAACCAGCCAGGCACTCTGGAACAGATCGGTCTCGAGCTCGCCAATGTGATGTCCGGCCTGCTTAGACGGTTGAGCAACGACGAACTGCTGGAAACGCTCGCCCAGTTCGGCATTGTGTTCCCTCCTTCCCTGCTGGAACAAACCGCCGTCATGCAAACGCGCGACGACCTGCTGTCGGCCGCGGGCGGCCTGCCCGATACAGTGGAAAAACTCCTCACGGCGGCGGAAGCCGAGGATGTCGAAAAAATCGTCGAGCACGGGGTGACGCTGTTGACGGATTCGATCGACCTCATCCGCTCGTTTTCCGATCTGGTCACCGCGATCGACGCCATCCGCAGTGCCTACCCTGAAATATCCAACGACCAGTTCAACGATTTCTCTTCCGATTTTCCAAGAAGACTGCTCGACCTGTTGATCGTCGATCAGCTTGACGGCATCCCCGCCATCGGCGGCACGCTCACGTTTTTCGGTTTGATCGACCGCGCCAACCCTTATGCGGGCATCGACCCCAGCCTGCTTGAGTACGAAACCGTCACCATCCGTTACGACAGGATCGGCTCCCTGCTCAGCAATCCGGAAGAGCATTTTAAAACCCTGTACGGCTGGGGCGAGCCGGATTTCGACGGCTCCAAACTGTTGCCCGCGCTTCACGATCTGCTGGTGCGCATCGGCCTGCCCGCGCATTACCACCCGGCGACGGACGACACCCCGCCGCTTCTCGAAGCGTACACAGTGGACGTGTTTCCCGACGAAACCCTGACGCCTCCGGGGCTGGGTTTCAATGTGCTCGTGCCTTTCGGCGGCTCCATCGACCAGACCGTTCCACTTCCCCACCCCGCTTGGGCTGTGCAGTTCAAGGCAAACGGAAAATTCGCGGCGGACTTCACCGGTACCTGGTCACCCCCGGTCCAGTTCACCCTGGACGCGAACGGGTTGACCTTCGAAGGCGGCGCGGAAATCAACCTGATCGGCGGCGGAACTCGGCCTATTGTCCTGCTCGGCAAGGCGGAAGCCAGCCGCATGGAAGTGGGCACCATCCGCTTCGGCGGCGGTTTCAACTTCACCTGGGATTCCACCACCGGAAAAGCCAACACCGAACCGTTCGTTCAGGGAGCGCTGGAAGAAGGGCGCATCCTGGTTGACGTTTCGGAAGGCGACGGCTTCATCACTCAAATCCTTTCGGGCATCAAGATCGATTCCAATTTCGACGTGGGGTTTTTATGGAGTCTGACCGGCGGCATCCAGTTCCAGGGAAGCTCCACCATCGAGATCATGCTTCCGGCGCACGTGGATCTCGGTCCCCTGACAATTCAGGAAATCTATCTTGTCGGTGGACTCGATGACGCCACCATTCCCATCGAACTGTCCGCCTCGCTTTCGGTCAACCTCGGTCCCCTCGCCGCCAGCGTGACACGCATGGGACTGCTCACCACCATCGACCTGAAGGGGAGCGGCGGCAACGCGGGCCCCGCCGACATCGACTTCGCCTTCAAACCGCCCAACGGCGTGGGGCTTTCCGTCGATGCGGGAGTGGTGAAAGGCGGCGGGTACTTGTACTTCGATTTTGACCGCGAGGAATACGCAGGCGCGCTGGAGCTGGTGTTCAGCGAATGGATCGCGCTCAAAGCGATCGGCCTCATCACCACCCGCATGCCCGACGGCTCCAAGGGGTTCTCCCTGCTCATCATCATTACCGTCGAGTTCGGTTCCGGTTTCCAGCTTGGCTTCGGATTCACGCTGAACGGGGTGGGCGGCATTCTCGGCCTGAACCGCATCGTGCAGGTCGATCCGTTAAAAGAAGGCGTGCGCACCGGTTCGATAGAAAGCGTCATGTTCCCGGAAGACGTGGTGGCCAATGCGCCGCGCATTATCAGCGACCTGCGGAAATTCTTTCCGCCCCAGCAGGACATCTTCCTCGTCGGCCCGATGGCCAAGCTGGGATGGGGTACGCCCACCCTCGTCAGCGCGCAGTTGGGCGTTATCCTGGAATTTCCCAGCGTCAACATCACCATCCTGGGCGTTATCAAGGTCGTCCTGCCGGATGAAGACGCCGATGTCCTGCGCCTGCAGGTGAACTTCATGGGAAGGATCGAGCCTTCCAACAAGCTGTTGTGGTTCTACGCAGAGTTGTACGACTCGCGCGTGCTGTTCATCACGTTGGAAGGCGGGTTCGGCTTGCTGGTCAACTGGGGAGACAACGCCAACTTCGTAGTCAGTGTCGGCGGTTTTCATCCAAGGTACAATCCGCCTCCCCTGCCATTTCCCGAACCGCCGCGCATCGCCGTCAACATCCTGAACGAATCCTACGCCAAAGTCCGCATCGAAGCTTATTTTGCAGTGACCTCCAACTCGGTTCAGTTCGGCGCCAAGGCGGAGTTGTACTTTGGTGTCAGCGCGTTCAACATAGACGGCCACCTGGCTTTCGACGCATTGTTCCAGTTCGATCCTTTTTTCTTCAGCTTCGGCCTCAGCGTCAGCCTGTCGGTGAAGGTATTCGGCATCGGGCTGTTCAGCGTCGGGTTCAGCGGATTGCTCGAAGGCCCGACTCCGTGGTTCATCAAGGGCAAAGGCAAGATCAGCCTGCTGTTCTTCAAGATTTCCGTTCCGTTCGAACACACCTGGGGGCAGGAACAGAACACCTCGCTCGATCCCATCGAGGTGTTCCCGCTGTTGGAAGCGGAGTTCAACGCCCTCACCAACTGGGTTGCGGAGGTTCCACAACACAGCAATCTGCTGGTCTCGCTCCGCAAGCTGGGCGATGCAGACACCGATCAACTCGTACTCCATCCGGTGGGATCGTTGCGCATCAGTCAGCGCAAGGTGCCGGTGAATTTCAAGCTGGACAAGGTCGGCAACCAGCGTCCGTCGGATGTGAATCGGCTGAAGGTGGACGCCAGCCTGCCCGGTGGAGGAAGCCTGTCCGTCTCCACGCTGGAAGAAAAATTCGCCATCGGCCAGTTCAAGGACCTGGAAGGTTCTGCGCAAATGTCGAGCCCCGGCTTCGAACCGCTGGACAGCGGCGTGGAGATCGGCATCGCCGGCGAACAGATGAAAACCAGCCGCGGCGTGCGGCGGGTGATTCGTTACGAGACGATCATCATTGACAATAATTTCAAGCGCCACGTCAAATCCTTTTTCAATTTCTTCGTCGCCGGTTACTCGGTACTCAACGGTTTTCTGTTCAATCATTTCCTGAAAGGCAACGCCGCCGGGAAGTCGGCCCTTTCCAAGCAACAGAAGAAACGCATTCAGCCCTTCGATGAGGTGATCCAGATCGTTCCCAATCAGTATTCGGTGGCGTTCAACATGAACAACAAACCGCTGGGTGCGGAGGCGGTGACCTTTACCAGCCAGGCCAAGGCAATGGAATACATGGAAGAACAGATTCAACAGGACGGCTCTTTGTCCAAGCAACTGCACGTGATCCCGAACTCTGAACTCAATTTAGCCGCATGAGCGAACAAACCAATTACACGTTTCTGCCCTGGCTCCGGCAGGGCATCGCCAACCAGATCAGCGGTCATTCCGGCCTGCGGGCGACCATCGCCATCGACCTCAACCTGAGCGGCGACAAGGTGGACGGCGGCACGGAGACGCGTCCGCCGATTCAGAAGGACATCGAGATTTACGGACCCGGAGATGTCATCGGCATCGATCCGCAGGCGATCATCAAGCATGAACCGCGCAACTGGATCACTAACTTCGAGCCGAATTACCTTCCTTATATAGAGTTTTACGACGAGGATTTTCCGTGGCGCTACTCGCCGATGTCCCCGGCGGGACCGGGCAACCACCGCCTGCAACCGTGGATCGCACTGGTGGTGTTGAAGGAAGAGGAATTCAAGGACGGGAAAAACATCAAGGACCGCCCTCTGCCGTACATCACTCTGGATGGGGCTTCCCTGCCACCTTCCGATCAGTTGTGGGCGTGGGCGCACGTTCATGTGAACAAGAGCATCGTCGGGACCGATATCGTCTCGAACAATGCCGCCAACATCGAATCCAAAATGGGCGCCCTGCTTCGCAACGATCCGGACATGGCTTACTCGCGCATCCTGTGTCCGCGCAAGCTGGAAGAAAACGTAGCCTACCACGCGTTTCTCATTCCAGCGTTTGAAACCGGGCGTCTGGCAGGCCTGGGCCGCGACCCGGCGGACGCACCCAGTCACGATGCACCGGCGTGGTCGGATGCCGTCACGCCGCCGGAGTTGCCCTACTACTTCCGCTGGTATTTCCGTAGCGGCACGGTGGGCGACTTTGAATACCTCGTTCGCCTGCTCAAACCGAAACCGGTGGACAGCCGCGTTGGTTTGCGCGACATGGATGTGCAAAATCCCGGAGCCAACATTCAGGGAATCCTCGATGCTCCCAGCGCTCCCGACAACCACAAACTGAACGGCATTCTGAAGCTGAGCGGCGCGCTGAAAATCCCTGATATCTCTTACACCCCCGAAGAGTTCTCAATCATCCAGAAATACCGCGGCTGGGCGGCACTGGCGCAACCGTATCCGCACCCGTTTCAAAACGACCTCGCCTCCTTCATCAACCTGACCGACAGCTACGAACAGAAACCGGCGCAGCAGGCCAACAGCGAGTCGAATATCGAGGAAGTGCAGGAAGCGGCGGACCCGCAGACGGAATACGACATCAAGCAAAATCCCGATCCGTTGATCACCGCGCCTCTTTACGGACGCTGGCATTCGTTGACGCAACGACTGCTCAAAGAACGCGACGGCACGAACGCCACTCCCAACGACAACTGGGTGCACGACCTCAACCTGGATCCGCGCTGGCGTGTTGCGGCGGGGTTCGGGACCAAGGTGGTTCAGGAGAACCAGGAAAATTACATGAAAGCCGCATGGGACCAGGTCGGCGAGGTTCTGGAATCCAACAAGCGCATCCGGGAAGCGCAGTTGGCGGAGAAGACGGGATGGGTCTGGTACACGGCGAACATCAAACCATTGAATGAAAGTTTTTTTTCAAAGTGGCTGGTGCTCTCCGCCCCTCTGCACCGGCGTGTACTCAACCAGGGCGTGACGGTCTATCACCAGATACTGCAAAGCAAGGTGCCCAGCGCCATCCTTTCGCCGGTGGTGCGGAAACGGCTCAGTCCACGCGGCCGGTTGGTGAAACGGCTTCCCTTCAACACCACCGTCACGCCGGACAATCTCATCCCCCGTATCAATGAAGGAGAAGTGAGCACCGCACCGCCGCGCGTGACGCCCGACGCAAACACATTGGACGATCTGGTTGAAGATCTGAAACCGCAGGGAGTGCCGGGTTTTGTGCTCAACCTGGTGAAACAATATCCGTGGCTCAAATGGATTCTGCTTCTGATCGCGCTTTTGATCATCGTGCTATTGCTTTTGTTCAGCCCAAGTACGGGCATTCTGTCGGCAGGCCTGGCGTTGGCGGCAGGCCTGGTCTTTCTCTACTTCCAGTTTAATGGAATAGGAAAACGGATCGAACAGGCCGAGTCGGTTTTGGAAGAAAACCAGACACCCGAAGCCGTGGACGCCATGCCGCACAGCCCAGACTTCCGCATCTCCGAGCCGGGAGAAAACTTCACTCCCACCATCGGCGGAACGGTGGACAGTGAAGAAGCCAAACGGTTCAAACAGGCGCTGAGGGATACCCACACGATCATCCAGGTGTCTCGCGAAAAGGGCATCCAGCCGCCCAAACCGGCCTTGGACATCGCCACCGTCCGTAATGTGCTTTTCGACAAACTGGACCCCAAAATCACCGTTCCCAACTGGGTGTGGGGCAGTGTGCTGATTCCGGGGCGCATCAAGGATCAATTGGACGGCGACTTCGTCGAGGCAATGGCTTACCCTGAATTCGACCTGCCCATGTACAAACCTCTGGCGGAGTATTCCGCGGAATTGTTTCTGCCCAACATCAATTTCATTTCCGAAAACAGCATTTCCCTTCTGGAAACCAACCAGAAATTCATCGAGTCCTACATGGTGGGATTGAACCACGAGTTCGCACGCGAATTGTTGTGGCGGGAATACCCGACCGACCAGCGCGGGAGCTACTTCCGCCAGTTCTGGGAACCGCAGAGTTTTCACGATACGGAAGAGTTGAGCGCCGAAGATTTGAAGGAAAAACTCAAGGACATCCCTCCCATCCACAAGTGGCTCAAACATTCCGATTTGGGTGACCACGACCACCGCGAAGTTCCCGGTGAAAGCGGGGAGGAAGTGGTTCTGGTGATTCGCGGCGAGTTGCTGAAACGCTATCCCAATGCGGTCATCTACGCCCACCGAGCCGTGTGGCGGGACGACACGGAAGACGGCAACCCCATTCTCGACCTGGACAGCGGCCAGACCATCGACCTCACCAAGGAGCGCGACCTCCGCCCGCTCACACCGGAAGAAGAAGCGAATCCGCCGCGCACCCTCATCAAAACTCCGCTCTACGAAGCCAAAGTGGATCCCGACATTTACTTCTTCGGATTCGATCTGACCGCCTGCGAAGCCCTGGGAGGACCGGGCCAGGAAGACGCGCCGATGAATGAAAAGTGCGTGCAGGAAGGCATCGCGTGGAACGATCCGGGCTGGTTCTTCGTCATCAAGGAACGGCCGGGTGAAATCGCGCTCGGCCTCGACGTTCCCCAGGAAGATGACAGTGTGGACGACGTCAAGGTGTGGAACGATTTGAGCTGGAATCACGTCACCCCGCCCGTTACCGGAGGCGGGTTTTTGCAGATCAATAACGCGACCCAGACCATCGAACTCAAACCGTTGAATCTTCCAAGCGAAGTGGAAAAGGAAACGCAAAAGCAAGAAGACGAAAACATTCACTGGAATAAGGACATGAGTTCCGCCGACCTGGCCTACGTTCTGTACCAGGTTCCCGTGCTGGTGGCGGTGCATGCCTCCGAGATGCTTCCAAAAACCTAACGACAGACTGACTGTTTAAAACCTTATGGCCGAATTTCAAAAAACGCAACAGGACCTGACCGGTATCCGCAAAACCCGGGATTCGAAACAGAAGGATGTGTTTCACACCCGGGAGAAACTGAAAAAGCTTGAGCAGGAAAAACAGGACGTGCTCCGCACAGCCGGCACCAACAGCAATGCTTACCAGTCTCTCCTTGGCCGGGAAGAAGAACTGAATCAAGTTCTCTCGTCTCACGAATCCAGCCTGGCAGGACTTCTCACCCAGGAAAAAGAATTCTGGAAAAATTTTGAGCCGTTCACCGATCCGCGTTCGCAGTTGAAAAACCTGTCGGATGAATACCCTGTTTTGTTGTTTCCGGTTCGACTGGAGGTGCGGTTCAAAAATATTCAGTCTGCCTCGGAGGGAACCCAGCACCAGTTGTGGGTGCGCATTTTTCCCGACGAATGCTCGATCGATACGTTCGACGATACGTTGAGCGAAACGGAATTGAATAAGGCCCAAAGTTACTGGATCAACCTCTGGATGGCCGGCACTGCGGGCAATGACGCCGTTCAACCGTTTGTCATGGATAAGAAACGAGGCGCCTGGCGGGAATTGATGGGCGTCTTCAATGCGGGCCGGGCTTATTGGATAAAAGAAAACTATCTCCCCGTAAATGCCGCCGATATTCCGCAACGCAACAGCGATGGGGAACGGATTCTGATTATCTCCACCGAAGACCTGCCGGACGAAACCACCCGGGCCGCGCTTCAGAATTACTGGTCGGCTGTCTTTCTTGCCAATGGCGACGCAACTCAAGTCGCGGATGCGCTGACCACCCTCGCCACCACTTTAGCCATCACGGAGGAGGCTGCCCTGCAACTCACACCCACCTACCGTCCGCAAAATCTGGAACCGGGGTTGAATCCTGAAAATCCCATGCCGGACGTGCAGGTGGCTTTTCTGGTGTTTCCCAAACAAGAAGAAACCGATTCCAAAATCAACGCCTGGTCACGGGCGGCACAGGTGACAACCCTCCCGGAACGATTCGTCCTGATGGGGTATCAAAAAGGTGTGGAAGAACCGGTCGTGCAGGAATTGGGGGGACTGGTGCGGGATCCTCTCATCGTCGGTCCCGACCCCAGCCTGGATCTTAACGAAGTGTTGAAGGCTGTTTATGGTGAGGATTTCGATACCCTGACCGAAGATGAAAAGGCTGAAAAATACATCGAGTATTTGTCCACGCAATCGGAAACCAAGTGGCTGTTCGATTTCGAAGAAGCGCTTCTTGCGGGCATGGGTTTCAAGATAGATATTTCCAAAGAGGTTCACGATCAGGGTTTCGAAAGACTGTTCGTTCTTGGCGTCAAGATCAGTGCGGATGAAACTGAAGGCAAAACCCTGCTGGAGACTTTGATTCATAATCACCACTATGGCGACAGCGGTTTTTCACTCGTGCCGCAGGGCACACCGACCAACAACACCGGCGAAGGAAAATCCGGCTACACGGAAACGGAAGATGCCGATGCGGCGTACCGGCGTTATTTTTTCGAAACGCCGCCGGAGGACCCGCAGGATGAAACCGTCAAGCATGACGGACGCTGGCTGGCGGAATTTTTAGGGATCGATGCAGGAACCTCCACCCTCTCTCTCGCCGAGGGGTATTATGGAAAAGATCAAAGCGAAGCGCGAGCCATGAACACGGCGCTGTGGAACGCGACCCTCGGTTATTTCATGGAAAGCATGCTCACCCCGGTCTTCAATGACAACCAGCGTAACCTGGCGCGCTGGTTTTTAATAAACCACGTGAGCGGACGCGGACGCCTTCCCGCGATCCGTATAGGCGACCAGCCTTACGGCATCCTGCCCATCAGCAACATTCCCCAGATTGCATGGGCAACGCATGATGGGGCGGTGGCGGCTCATTCCCACTTCGCCTGGAACCATCTTGCTCCCTTGAACCCAATCAAAAATGTCCTCTTTAAAATTCGTGAGGATTGGGAGTCGCTGTTGAACGAAGTGGCCTATATTGGGAAGGAAGGCGGTGATTCAGACGCGCATGAGATTTTATTGAAAGTGCTGGGCCTCCACGCCACATCCGTTGAATTCGATCAACGCTATGCGGAAAGTTTCGAGCATCTGTTCAACCGGCTGAAGCTGGAGGGATTGGGCGGGTTGATTGAAGCGGTGGCCATCAAGGCCGGGTACAAACCGGTGGGGATGGGCCTGCTCACCTCTTTGGGATACGTCCACGATCAGAAACTCGATCCCACCATCCCCATCCTGGAAAAGTATTTTCTGACCAAGGAACTTGACGTCCACAAACCGTTGATCGACGACCGCGAGTTATCCGAAGTCGAGCCCATCCGCGCCTATACCGATTCCGGCCAGAATTACATCGAGTGGTTGATCGAAAACGCCCTCAACAATCACAAAAATATCCGACAGCAGAAGGGGTTCACCGACAACAAAAAACCGTTTGCCCTGCTTTACGATATGTTGCGGCATGCAGTGAACCTGGCTTTCGGCAACACCGGCTTGAACCTTTACAAGAATGCCGAGATCATAACCGACGCGCAACTGAGCGCCGCGAAAGTGGATTCGAACTTCATCGGCATTCAAGCCCAACCGCAAACTCTCGAAAGCAAGTGGGACCCCCTTTACCGAAGCGATGACCGCATTGCGGCTGACGGTGTCATGCTGGTGGATCACATTTCCAACCTGCTCAAAACCCATGTCATCAATTCGCAAACCGAGCACCTGCATGAAACCATCTCGGCTCTGGAATTGTTGAAGGACACGCCCACCGCCCGGCTGGAACGAGCCTTTGTCGAACATCTGGATGCCTGTACCTATCGCCTGGATGCATGGCTGTTGGGACTGGTCAACGCCCAGCTTCATGCCATGAGGTTTGGCGCCTCGGGCTCGTCGGATGATTCTCCAAAACAGGGGGTTCTCATCGGGGCCTACGGCTGGCTGGAAAACCTGAAGCCGGACAACAAAGCCCTCGCCCCGGCGCAACTGTCCAACGAGATGAAAGCCATCTTCGATCCTGCGGGCGACAAAGATCCGCGGACCGACAACACCAACGCGGGTTATGTGCATGCGCCTTCGATCAACCATGGCATCACCGCCGCGGTGCTGAGAAACGCCTATCTGTCCAACGCGTCCCAGGAAAACGCGGAACCTTTCAAGGTCAACCTCTCATCCGAACGCGTGCGGCTGGCGCTGAGCATTGTTGAAGGTCTCCAGCAGGGGCAAAGCCTGGCGGCCCTGCTGGGCTATCAACTGGAGCGGGGCCTGCACGACAACAACGAGCTGGAACTGGACGTCTATATTTATGAACTGAGAAAAATGTTTCCGCTCGTTTCCAACAAAATGATCCCCACACAGATCAAAAAGGACAAAACGGGAGACACACCGGAAGAACTTCAACGCATCCAGGAAGAGGAGCAGGAATTCGAACAGGACAAAGCCGTCACCAAAATCGAAGCGCGCAATGTGGTGAACGGACTTGCGCTTTTGGATCATGTCAGCCAGCCGGGTAAAGAGTCGTACCCGTTCGGCTTTCCAATCGGAGATGGCGTCGGCAAAATGAAATCCGCTCCGGGGCCGGTGGCCGCGGCCATCAATGCCGAAATCGAACGCCTGAAGAACATTCGTGACGCGGTGGCCGATCTCGCCATGGCGGAAAGCGTGCACCAGGTGGTGCAGGGAAATTATGACCGCGCCGCGGGCTCGCTCGATGCCTACAGTAAGGGCGGGTATCCTCAATTGCCGGACGTCATTCAAAGTCCCGGCAGTGGCACCGGCCTGACCCACCGGTTTGGAATCCACCTCCCCGCAACCGCGACAGCGGGCCCCGCCGGCACCCCACGGGCTTTGGCGGAACCCGCTGTCAACCAGTGGTTGCAAGCGGTTTTCCCGGTCGATCTGTCCAAGATCGCGTGCCGGGCGCAATACAAGCTCCCGGATTATGAAAAAACCGACGCGCACCCGACCACGACCAAAACCGTGTCCATGGCCGACCTGGGACTGCTTCCCATCGACCTGCTATACATGTTGAGTGTGGAAAGCGACAAAAGCCTGACCTCACTGGATGATCACATTCTGAAATTCCTCCACGCCACGGAAACACCCCGACCCGATGTGGAGGTGGAGATTCAATACAGTCATGTTTTTGATGCCGCTGATGACATTGTGACCTTTTTCGAACTGGCCCCACTTGTTGAAAGCCTGCGCTCGCTCGTAGTGCGTTCGCGGCCATTGCGCCCATCGGACATCGCGCTTCAAAACGAGGCGGAGAAAAAGCAGGATGCGGCCTCAAGCATCGACCGCACTCTCCTGGTGGATGCCCGGCAGGGAGTGGTCGATCTCACCGCATCCCTTCAAACCAACGTGGTGGTTGAGTTCAGCGGATTGATCGTGGACGACGATTTTGAAGCGACGCTGGGCAACGCAACGCAGATCCTTGCGAAGATCGACAGCGTGCTCGCTCATTACATCGACGTTCAGTATCAGTTGGGCCGTTATGGCATACCGCAGGCCGGGTTCGGCTTCATTTATGAGCGGAAGCGGAAACTGTACTCGGCCATCATCAAAAAGGTGCTCAATTACAAAAATGCCATGCTTGCGAAGCAGGCCGAATACGACGACCTGATCGGAATCCAGCTCCCCGCCGCGACCACCGATGAAGAACGCTTCACCTTGATGAAGAAAGCGGAAAAACTGATCAGCACTCAATCCACCGTGCCGCGCCCCTCCACGGTAGGCGATTACAAGACGATTCTGGACGGCAAAAAGACCGCTTACGATGCGAAAGCTTCCTCCTTCCAGACATTTCTTTCGGGGTCCTTTGCGAACCTTTTGGACTTCACCACTCAACTGGCTGGATTGAAAACCGGGCTGGAGGCGTTCGAATTCACCCTCCTCGACACAGACGACGAAGAACGGCAGGTCATCGTATTCGCGGAGGATGTGTACAACCAGGCGGGAAAGACCGTCACCGCCCTGACCCAAATCACGGATTCCGTGCAGTCCTTGCTGGACAAGGAAGCCGCCTCCGCCAATGCGGTGGAGAACATTAAAATTTTATCCGAAGCGGCGAAAAAGATATTTGGTGAGGATTTCAAGATCCTGCCCCGTTTCACTTTGACCGGATCGCAGGCTACGGAACTGCAAAACTGCATCGCCGCTCAAAGTCAGCTTCTCGATTACCAGACCACCGTGAAGGACAATGACTTTCCCGTGGACGAATGGCTGTACGGCGTCGCCCGCGTCCGCGAAAAAATGAGCGCATGGGAGAACACGGTTCTGCTTTCCGAGGGTTTCAATGACGGCGTATCGCTGGAATTGACGCCGTTCCAACTCCCTTACACGGAAAACGATCCCTGGCTGGCGTTGGAGTATCCGCCCGAGTACGTGATTGATAACGACAAACTTCTCTACACCGCCCACGCGCCCGGATTCGACGGCTCGCAACCGCAATGCGGCCTGCTGGTGGATGAATGGACGGAGGTCATTCCTGCCAGGCAGGAAACCACCGGGCTCACCTTTCATTATGACCGGCCTAACTCCGAGCCTCCGCAGACGCTGTTGCTCGCCACTCCCCCTTCGTTTTCGGGAGAGTGGAAATGGAACGACCTGGTGGCCACTCTGCACGAAGCTCTCAACCTGGCCAAATTGCGCGCGATCGAACCCGATCATGTGGACACCACAACGTACGCCCAGTTTTTGCCCGCAACCGTCGCGGCCGTCACCATGTTTCCAGTGACCATGGCCCTGAACTATGCGTTGCAGGCCGACATCCATCTCAACCTGAGCGATGAAGACAATGGCTGAAGAATCCGCAATCTTTTTTCCAGAAACCGCTTTAAAATACCTGCCCCTTTACCAGCCGACGATCGTCACCTGGAACCGGCTGGAAGGACGCACCCGCGCCGAGGATTTCGATCGGGCCATGAAGGCGGAAGTGCGGGATGCGCTGTGGATGATTTCCCGCCAATGGCAGATGGGAGAGTTCATCGGCGACGATGCAGGCTCGCCGGTTCTGGCCAAAGTGCATATGGCCACCACCGCGCTCAACAAGTACCAGGCAGGAGGTCTTCCCGCCTCGCCTCTGGAGAAGGATATTCCTCTGGAGGTCAAGGCGGAGCATCAGAGCATTCCTTTTCAACAAGGGGAACTGAACATTTCACTCGATCTGAGACTTCTTATGGGAAGGCAGTGGTTGAAATGGATCGCGCAGATCGACCCTGCATTGAAAGGCGATTACATCACCGAGTATCCCATCGCCCGGCCCGATCCCGCGCAGGAATCCGATGCCCGCATCTGTGCTCATATTCAGGCTTGGCAACAGGTAGCCGCAGTGGCCGGACGCCGCATGGACGGATACGCTCTCTATTCCTATTTGAAAGAAGACGCCGCGCGGCACGCATACGACAACATTCCCGGCGTGACTGACGATGCACAACGAACCGCCATCGACGGCATCGCCGCCAAGTTCATCGCCTGGTACGAACGTCTGTATTACCAACCGCACAAAAAGGAAAACCCTTCCTGGAAACCGGAATATTTGGAACATCAGTTCGCCTGCTCTGCGCCAAAAGACGGCGGCGAAAAAGTACTGGCGGCGGAAGAGTATTATCACGGTCACCTGGACTGGTACAATTTCGACATCGACCAACACCGCACCAGCCTGGACACAGACCCCGGCGCACCGGCACTGGAAAATCCCGAGGCCAGCATCACCCATACGTTCATTCCTACGTCGGTTTCTTTTGGCGGCATGCCGCACCCACGCTGGTGGACGTTTGAAAACTGGAAGACCGATCTCGGTTTCGTACAGCCGGACACCACGGACCTGAACAAGTTACTGCTTCTGGAATTCATCCTGGTTTACGCCAACGACTGGTTCATCGTGCCCTTCACCCTGCCTGTTGGAACCCTGGCCGACATCAAGGGGCTGATGGTCACCAACGTGTTCGGAGAAAATATTTGGGTGCAGGCCGCGGGGTCCGGCTCCGATGAAGACTGGCAGAGATGGAGCATGTACACGTTGAACGTCAAAGGTACCGAGGAGGTTCCGGCGGATCTCAGCCTGGTGGTTCTACCCGCCGCACGCAAGGTTCTGGAGAGCAAACCCGTTGAAGAAATTTTCATGCTTCGTGACGAAATCGCCAACATGGTGTGGGGCGTGGAATCGCAGGTGCCGCTCGTCACGGGGAAATCGAAGCCCGGCAAGGAAGCCGGGTATGAACTCAGGAACAAACTTCAGCAACTAATGGACCAGACTGGAGAGGTGGTACCCGAATTCACCTACCAGGCGAAAATACGGTACCAGGTCACCAATTCCGTCCCCGAACAATGGATCCCCATGATCCCTGTCCACATCGAAGGAAACAACCGGGAAATCCAACTGCAACGCGCCGCCATGCCCCGCATTCTCGAAGGCGACCCGAACGTGCCGAAGAAAATCGAACCCCGCACATCGTTGTTGCGCGAGGGGTTGGAGGAAGGTCAGCCCTACTTTTTACATGAAGAAGAAGTGCCCCGCGCCGGGATCAAGGTGAACAAATCGTATCAACGCACGCGCTGGTACAATGGAAAAGTGTACACATGGGTCGGCATCCGCAAGCAGGTGGGCAAAGGGGGCGGTAGCAGTGGCCTGGCGTTCGATCAAATCCTCCCTGCCAAAACGCAGGAGTGACTTTCCCAAAACCTTTCCGTCCTGCAAAGCAGGCCATAAACCCTGGCTCCCCGACCAGGCGCAGAACCGAAATCCTTCATTTTTGCCCTACCCTGATCTACCTCCCAAATGATATTATCTGAAAATGGAATCCCAGCCTACAGCATAGGGGCATTGGGGAGTCGCATTTAAGAGGGTTTGGCAAATGACTGTGCCCATGCGCCAGAGGTCGTCGTTTCAATCCATCCCCAAGGGTGCAGAATGAACGGTTCACTCGTTTGCAACGCCCCCAGCAAAACTTTTTAAACGGCTATGGAAGTACTTGAACCCCACCTTGCGCTTCAAAATCGAACCAAAGCAGACAATCCTCAACCAGGTAAAAAAGTAACATGCAACAACCAACTCGGGTGCCAGCTGGATGGATTTAATTTTACTGGGATTGTCGGTTTTAGTCTTTGTCAGCATCCTGCTCGAACCGGTTGCGGTCCGTACCCGGGCTCCGCTGTTACTGCTTTTCCTGATACTGGGTGCGTTGCTGGGAGAGGACGGACCAGGCGGCATTCAATTTAACGATTTCCAGATCGCCTATCACCTGGGGACAGTCACCCTGGCGATGATCCTGTTTGCAGGGGGCCTGGAAACGCCGATTGACGATGTAAAAAAAGCCGTCTGGCCTGCATCCATCCTGGCGACCATGGGTGTCGTTTTGACTGCCGCTATCGTGGGCACCGCCGCCTCTTTTCTGTTCGACGTCCCGTTGATCCATGGCCTGCTTCTTGGAGCCGTGGTGGGTTCGACGGATGCAGCCGCCACGTTCCTGCTTCTTGGTCACAACAATATCCGGTTACGGGGACGGATCCGGGAGACCATCCTGGTCGAGTCCGGTGTCAACGATCCCATGGCGGTTTTCCTCACTTTGACGCTGGTCACCATCGTTGATACAGGAACCAGCATCAACTTAAGCACGTTGCCGGAGCTGGCGGCTCAGTTTGGTCTGCAACTGGGACTTGGCGCGGTGATAGGTCTCGCAGGAGGCCAGCTGCTGGCCCGCATGGTGAATCGAGTGCCGCTTCAATCAGGGCTGTATCCACCCCTTTGTCTCGCCGGGGCTTTTGTGATCTTCGATGGAACCCGGTTGCTCGGCGGTAGCGGCTTCCTGGCCATTTACCTTACAGGACTGATGCTCGCCTGGCGGCTTAAGGGGACTCGGAAGAGAGTGGTTCACTTCCATGAAGGGCTCGCCTGGTTGAGCCAGATTGTTATGTTCATCATGCTGGGTTTGTTGATTACTCCAAGCGCCCTCGGGGCCACCCTGCTCCCCGCCCTCGCAGTGGCTATGGTTCTCATGTTCGTCGCCCGGCCGCTTGCCGTCGCGATTTGCCTGGTGCCGTTTCGCTTTCCCTGGCGGGACCACTTTTATATCGGATGGGTGGGGCTCCGCGGGGCGGTGCCCATTTTTCTCGCCATCATTCCCGTGATCAGCCCGGGACCGGTCACCGTCACCTTTTTTAATGTGGTGGTTATCATTGTGATCGCATCTTTGGTGCTGCAGGGATGGACCATCCCCTGGGTCGCCCATCTTCTAAAAGTCGAAGACAAGCAAAACACGCACACAGCCCCCGCTTCATGACTTTCGGGCAATCTGGGGGAATACTACTGTCCGCGAATGAGATTTTAATTGGGGTTCGGAAGATAGCTTGCTGAAGGATTACAGGGTTGAAAACTCAAATTGGTGCCGGGGGCGGGATTCGAACCCGCAACCCTTTTCAGGGCATGGATTTTAAGTCCACTGTGTAAACCGTTCCACCACCCCGGCGATCTCTGTCTTTGTGATTTTTTCAACCAACGGTTTGCATGCCCCTTTAGGGAAACAAGGGGTGTGGCCCGCTGACTTATTTTCGATGATGGGTCATGCATCCGGCTTTTCTCCCAGCGGGCGTCCAAATGTAGCAGTTTTTGTCCAAAAATCAAACATTCGGCTGCCCCTCCGAATCGCCCCTTCCCTTCCTGCATCTAAAGAAGAACAGGACCGCCCGGCCCGGCCCTCCTTTTCACCCGGTTCCCCCGATTTTTAAAGGGTTACGGACTGCAGGTATGATAAGGTTGGCGGGTATCTGGAACCGCCCGGCGCGTTCCCTGACACTCAACTTCCATTCACTTTACATATAGATCGACCCGACATGGCACAAACCAAGAAATTCAATGTCATCGCCACCGAACCGACGCCGAATTCCTCGGCGTTCAAATTCGTGGTGGACAGCGTGATCATCAAGGACGGCTCCCGCGCCTTCAACAACGCGGAGGAAGCGGAGTCCGATCCCTTCGCCAAGGAAATATTCGATTTCGGCATCGTGGATTTTTTATACATTAAGGACCGTTTCGTCTCCATCACCCTCCTCAGCCCGGATGAGTGGGAGGATATGTTCGATCCCTTCATCCAGACCATCGAGGAGCACCTGGTGCCTTACGAGGACGGGGGAAATGGCGAGGCGGAGAAATCCATCCTCGACGACGTGGATCTGGAGAAGTTCATGGACTACGACGACGAAACGAAACGCGAGATCATCGACGCGTTCATGGACGAAGGCGTGCGCCCGGCGCTGGCGCAGGACGGCGGCGGCATCCTGGTGAAAGACGTCGAGGGCGACGTGGTCTTCATCCAGTACCAGGGCGCGTGCGGAAGCTGTTCCAAGTCCCAGTCGAGCACGCTGTCGGCGATGCAGAACATCCTGCAACGGAGCGTCCACCCGGACCTGCGCGTGGTCGTCCGCGGTTTCGACGACCTCTGACCGGGCGGAGCCCGGAGCCAGCAGGGCAATGCCCATTCGGCGAAAGATGATCCTCCAGCCCGTTCACACAATGCCCGACTTCACAGACGGGCGGCCCTGCGTGTCATGAAAGATCCCAAACGCGTACTCGGAAAAATCCTCGGCAAGGACACCGACCTCGCTCCCTTCGAGGCGTCGGGAGAACCGATCGAACTCCTCATCGAAACCCTGCGAGAGGTTCAGAAGATGCGCCGCCTGCGCGGCTGGCTGATAGACCATGCCGGGATCGATGTGGCGCTGTCTCCCGACACATTCCAAAAACTGCTCGACCTGCCGGAAATCAATTTCTACGAGACCACCGACCGCAACCTCGACGTCGAGCGTCATTCATTGAAAGAAATCCGCCAGCCCGGAGACCCGGTCACCGTCGCCAACCTCAACACCTTCCTGCGCGAATTGTTCCGCGACCTGTCCGGCATCAACCAGTTGAAAACGACCGAGCACGCCACGCTGTTGCTGGGTCCCGCCATCTCCGGCGACCTCGTGGACCGCGTCAACGATTACATCCTGAGCCTGCGCCGCCTTCACTGGCGGGGGTGGGGTTTCTGTTCACCGGCATCCAGGCCCGCGGCATCGAAAAGCAGTTCGAGGCATTGTTCCCGGAAGCGCGCAAGGCACATCCGTTACGGCATCACTTGAAAGACGTGCAATGGGAGTTGGGGTTTTACCGCCGGTGCCTGGAGGTGAACATCCGCTGGGCGGTGACGGGTCTGGACCTGTTCGCCGTGATCCGCAACGACGAGTTGCACCAGCTGGTGGAAAACGTGGGCGAGCTGGGAAGCGGGTTGTGGAACGTGGTGTACAACGGCCTTCAGTTGAAGACGACCCTGCCGCTGGCGGGCATCCGCCTGGAAGACGGCAGGACGCTGTTCGATCCGGATGGCGTGCCTCTGCACGCGGCCTGAGGTTCGATTCTTAAAGGTGGCCGCTGGTTTTGACCTGGAAGCCTTCCTCCTTGTCGAGGAGCAACTGCTTGATGGTGGTCTTCGGCTGAATCTCACGCAGGGCGTTCTTCCCCTCTTCCTTGATCTTGTTCAGGCGCATGTCCAGCCGCAGTAAATTGGTGAACAGCGGCAGGAATTTTGCCAGGTACTTGGCACCCTCGTCGGTGATGTCATTATCGGAAAGCGTGAGGCTTTTCAGGCTCACCAGATTGTCGGAGGTGGCCAGGTACTTCACGCCTTCGTTGCCGATCTTGTTGTAAAACAGGTTGAGGGACGTCAGGTTTTTCAGGTACGGCGACCGCGCGATGGACTTCATACCCTTCGGACCGATCAGGTTCGTGCCCATCTCCAGCGTGGTCAAGCCTTCCAGAAAATCCATGTTGGCCAGGTCCTTGGCGCCGAACTCCTTCAGATAGACCGCCGTGATGTCCAGCGTCTTGCCGTCCTTGCTGAGGTCCGCCTTGATGATCTCCACCGATTCCTCGAAGCCCCGGTTCTGACCCCGGGCTTCCTTGTTCAACGACATGTCCATGGGAAATTGACCTCCTGAGATTCCATCTATGATTTCGAAGCGCGGCGGCCACCAGCCGTGCACTTGTTGAGTCCACAAAATGAAGCAGATAGGGCCACAAAACCGCAGAATCGGGATGCGCCCGAAACCGTCTAGAACGGCCCCAAAAATTCCCTGAAAAGGGGCTGTTTTATTGGTGTTCCGGGCCATTCTCTGCTATATTGTGCCCAATATTCTAACCTGAATGCATCGATTTTAGGAGTCTTTTTGTAATGGCTAATTTAAGTCAGTCTGAACTTGAGTTCAGCCTCGGCAATAACGTCATCGTGACCCAGATGACCCAGGCCGTGAACTGGGCACGCAAATACTCTTTCTTCATATATCCTTTCATTACAGCGTGTTGTGGCATGGAGTTCATGTCCGTGGCCGGTCCCCGTTACGATTTGGACCGCTTCGGCGCCGCTTTCCCGCGCTTTTCGCCGCGTCAGGCGGACCTGTTGATGGTGGTCGGCACCATCAGCCACAAGCAGGCGCCCATTCTGGTCAAGGTGTACAACCAGATGGCGGAGCCGAAATGGGTGGTCGCCTACGGCGTGTGCACGGTATCCGGCGGGTTCTACGACAACTACGCCACGGTGATGGGCATCGACACCCTCATCCCGGTGGATGTGTACATTCCCGGATGTCCGCCGCGGCCGGAGATGGTGATCGACGCGCTGATCAAACTGCAGGACAAGGTTCAGCAGGAGACCCTGTCGGACCACGTGAAGGGTCCGGCTCTGGTCACGCCGAGCGAACGCCTTTAATTCAGGGCTCCGGTTCCGGCCGGCGCCAGAAAAAATTCAAAAAACTCCCGGTGACTCTGTCATCGGGAGTTTTTATTTTTCCGGATGTTCTTCATCCATTCATTCCCCGCCTGCCGCTCCACCTCCGTCATCCCCGGCTGAGCCAGCAGGTCTTCGATGCCTTTCAGCTTTGCCTTCACAAAATTTTGAAAATCGGTATCTGCCCGTTCCGGCACGGCCAAATCGACATTACCGTCTCCTTCCACAAACCGCTGCTTGAGGTAATGAAAATAAAGCACCGACCGGTCGCGCGCATCCTTGATGTTCATGCCGTGCTTGAGATGCATTTGCGATTCTTTTTTGCGGTCGATGATGTAACCGAGCCGGGTGTTGTCGTCTTTTTCGAATTGCAGATCGAACAGGCTCATTGCCTGCTGGAATTTTTCACCGTCCACCGCCGCCTGCGGCATTTCCAGCGTACTCGCCGCGGCAATATCCAGTACCAGCGAGCGGATGCCGGTGCGCTCGCTCCAGTACGCTGCCTCCAGCGGATGCGCGCGGTAAAGACGGCTCGCCTCCTTCAACACCGGTGTCATGTCTTTCACTCCGGCGCGCAAACTCTCAAGCGCGCCTTCATCGAACTCGCCCAGAAACCACTGCACCTCGCGCGGGACGCGCAGTTTTTCTTTGATGGCGCGCTGAAAGTAGGCGTTTAAAATATCGTCCAGTTCCGGCACGAAAAACGCGCGCATGACTTCCTCGAAGTACGGGTAGTTGAGGAGCATAAACCGCGGATCGGTACGCGCGTTCAAACCATACGCTTCCAGTTCGTTGACGTGTCCGAGAAACGGTTGCGACAGGTGCAGGGCTTCGTGAACGTGCGTGGCGCGGCCGTATGCTTTTTCGTCGATCAGGATCGACGCGGGAAAAATGCGGATGGTGTCGAACGTGGCGTGGGCCAGTTGACCTTCTTTGAGGAGAGTGTCTTCGTAGGGCTGGATGATGTACTGCTTTACCGGGATCTCGCGAACTTCCGGCATCATTTCCTTCAGTCGTGCCAGCGCCCACTGCATCCGGGAGTGTGCCTTCTCCACCAGTTCGGCGGGCTGGTGACAACGCCCGCATTCGTAGTTTTCAAATCCGGGAATGAGGAAGGTGGTGGGCGCACCGGACTCGCCCAGCGGCAGTTGCATCTGGAACGGTTTCAACTGATCGACGCGGCCGGCGGGATCGGGTTTGGGCAGGTGCGAATCAATGAGAAAACCCAACTCGCCCACACCGACCGGGGGTTGTGCGAAAGAGAATGAGGCGCATCCCCACAACAGCCCGCCTGCGATCCACGCCGCCATTTTGCGCGGCACGGAGCGCAATCAACCCCCCTGCTGGGTGGCGTTTTCCTTGAGGACGTTCAACCTCTGCCACACGCTGACCACCTTGCGCCCGTTGCGGTCTTCCTTTTTGCCGTCCCAAACCGCAAAGGCGACGAGGATCGGCTCTTCTTTATTGAGGTTGGCATCCCACTTCCCGGCGGTTTCCATGTCGCGCAGGAACACCACGCTCCATTCGCCATCCTCCCAGACGCCGTAACCCAGTACATTCTGCTGGTCCTTGGGTTGCGGTGTGAGGGTGCCGAAGCCTTCGCCGTTCAGCTCTTCCACCGTGTTCTGCTGGGTGGTTCCCAGTTTGACGACGGGATTGGTCATGGTGCCCCCGAAGATGAGAGCATCCATGTCCACGCCACCGGTGGAGTACTCGGAATCCTCCGTCGCTTCCAGCGTCTCTTCGAGCCCGGCTTTCCAGTGCCAGATATTGACCGGTTTGCCACGGTTGCCCATGCCAAAAAACGGTTCGTTGTGACCGTGCGTGTGGAGGGTCACATCCCCCAGCGCCAACTGCACGGCGCCGCCATCGCGGAACACATCGCCCCGGTTCTCGACGAAACCGTCCTTGGTGGTGTCCTTCCACCGAAGGCGGATGGCCAATTGTTTGCCGTTGTTCACCGACTGGAAGCGGATCACCTCGACCGCATCACGCCGCGCGGACAGGGGCCGCAGGACAATGTTCGTGGTTTTAGCCTGTTCCCAGACCGGGCTTTCCGGATCGGTGTCCAGCTCGTATGGCACATAGAACGAATACACATCGGTTTCGAACTCGCCCTTCTCAAACTCCTTGGTGAATTTCGAGCGGATGAAATGCACCAGCGCCCAGCGGTCTTCCTCCGGCAGGTGCGCGTAGGAGTTCATCGGCGTGCCATCCAGACCGGTGGACAGGGTTCGGAACAGGTCCTCCGGTCGGCGTCCCGACTTCAGGTAATTGGGATTGGAGATGTCGTGCACAAACACGGCGTGCTTCCATGCGTCTTTCAGCGAACCCGCCAGCTTGCCGTCACCCTTGAGAGACATGCCGTGGCAGTCGTCGCACTTGTGTTCGTCGAACAATTCCTTGCCGCGTGCGATCATCCCGGCCGTCGGTTCCGGCGGTTTGGGGATGTCGATCTGCGGTCCGGGGGGTTCCTTGCGAAAGCGGTCG
>NZ_HG422173.1:1552927-1561116 GCF_000341545.2 Nitrospina gracilis 3/211 | reverse complement strand
AAAACTCTTGATCATGTTGACCAGGGCCCAGGTGTCCTGTGGAGACAACGCCGCTTCCCAGGCGGGCATGGAGGTGTTGGGCACGCCCTTGATGATGGTGCGGTACAGGCCTTCATCGCGCGGCAGGGTGCCGGTGGGCGTCGAGCGGAATTTGAAGATGCCTTTGCGGAAATCGCGCGGCCAGGGATAAAGGTAATCCACCGCTTCGCCGCCGCCGTTTCCATCCTTGCCGTGGCAGAACACACACATATGCAGGTAGATGTTGCGACCCCGCGCCAGCAGAGCCTGGCTTTTCGTCTGCGGTTGCTGGATGTTGGACAGGTCATGCTCACCGCGGGTGAGGAACGGGTCCTTTTGTCCGCCACCATGCATGTCGTGACCCATGTCATGACCGCCGTGGCCCATATCGTGTCCCATATCATGGCCGCCATGATCCATACCCATGTCGTGGCCGCCGTGATCCATCTTCATGTCGCCCTTGGAGGCCGGTTCCATGTATTCCGATCCAGGCGTGGGGGTGTCCTTGCCTTCACCTTCAAACTGGATCATTCCCTCCGGTTTGTCCGGCAGGTTTTCCAGATCGTGTTCGTGTTTCTGTTCGCCATGTGAGAACACGCCCGCAGGGGTGACGAAAACGAGAAATGCGGCGAGGACGCCCAATGCCGCAAGCGTGTTCCACAACCCCGTTCCACCCTTGAAAAAAGTTTTCATTGCCTGAGGTCCCCTAAATGAGTGGGTTGGTCTCCCCCGTTGCATTGCCGGTCATGGTTTGTGCTCGCGGACCATCCGCACCCCCTGGTCCAGGTCGCCCAGGTCCTTGAGGTTGAAATAGTCCTCATTCTGTCCCAGCCCGAAGTACCAGGCATGATCCAGATTGCGTTCGTCCCGGCTCCACAAATAATAACTGCCCCCACCTTCAAACGCCTCCGGAAGCCCGATGGGTTCTCCGTCCTTGCTGCTCAAAGGCCGCCGTGCATCCCACAATGCGTTGAGTTCATCCATTGTGGGCAGACGCCAGTCGTTGTACCCGGCGAATTTATCGGCGTTTTTCTTATTGACGTATTCCAGGGCATCGTACCAGTTCATGCCCTCTTTCAATTCGTGGTAGGAATCCTTCGCCTGCCACATCAGACCCGTCTGCTTATCCAGCACCGTTCCGTTTCCGTTTTTCTGGAATCGCGGGGCATCCGCTGCCGTAGCAACAGACCCCATCAAACCTGTCCACAGTATCAGCAGGAGCGTGAGCAAGAAACCTGAACGCATGAAACCACCTTGAGTGAGTGTGAAATTCATTTGAACGGCAACGTTCCTTTATTATACTTACCGGGATACGGCAAACCAAACCCTTTTTATTATAATGATTTCAGGGGCTTTCATGAAGGTCACCATCCTCGGTTCCGGCACCGCCGTTCCCGATCTGAAGCGAAACTCGGCAGGCGTCCTGCTGGAAAATGACGGCAAGCGGTACCTCGTCGATTGCGGTTACGGCACGGTGCATCAGCTGCTTCGCCTCGGCATCACTTACCACGACATCGACGGCATTTTCTTCACCCACCATCACCCCGACCACATGTGCGACTTGGTCTACCTGCTGTTTGGCAGTCAGTACCCCGGCGACCCGCGGACGAAAGACCTGCCCATCGTCGCCGCACCGGGATTCCGTGCCTACTTCGACAATTTGATGAGCGCGTTCAACAACTGGCTGGTGCCGAAGACCTACCAGGTGAACATTCTCGAACAGGATGAGGAAACCCGGGTTTACGATGGTTTGCGCGTCACCACCGCGCGGGTTCAGCACATCGAGATGAGCCGGGGCTACCGCTTTGAAAATACCGAGGGGAAGAACGTGGCCATCTCCGGCGACACCGAATACCATCCCAACCTCGCGGTGCTGGGAAAGGACGCGGACCTGATGATCATCGAATGCTCGACGCCGGATGAGATGAAAGTGGAAAAGCATTCAACGCCCTCCATTTGCGGACGCATGGCGCGGGAAGCCAGATGCCGAACCCTGTGCCTCACCCACTTCTACCCCCCCTGCGACGATGCCACTGTTCTGGGACAATGTCGGAAGGAATTCGACGGCGAAATCGTATTGGCCCGGGACCTCACCGCTTTCAACCTGTAACCCGTCCCCCCTTTTGACAATTTTTGTCTACGAGCCCAGATTCCGTATTTTTGTGACGAAATTTGTCCCCAAAGCCCAGACATCGGTACAGACGAAACTACCAGATCAAAAATGAATATCCCTTCTCCGCTTTTTAACCTGAGATTAAATCAGCCTGATTCAAGGCTTTTTAGGATTTCGGTCAACAAGCTGGCAAAAAATATATCGACTGTCTTAAGTTTTGGAACGGGGATTGCTCTATAGGAGGCAGAACATGAATCGGTCATTCAGAAAGGATTGCAAGATGAAACTCAGCCGCCCGATATTCATCCCCCTGCTCAGCTTGATCATTGTCGCCATTTCCATGGAAAACGTGCTGGCGTTTTGCGTGCATTCCAAATCCGGTGAGATGGGTGAAGGTTTGAACCTGTATCCCGGAGGCCTTCTCGCCCTCATGTCTTTTATAACGGGCACGATTTTTTACAAAAAATTCGTCCAGCCCGGCGCGCAGGAAAACCCGGTGCCTCCCCCCGCGGCAACGGAATGGGACGAAAAGGTTGTGAATTCGAACGAGGCATTCAACCTGGATCACATGTATTCTGAAAGCCAGGCAGACCAGCTGTTCCCCCAGGAACACGAGTATTGTGAATGGGAACCCCAGCAGGCGCACTTGCGGCATTTGAAAATCGGGCAAAACTTCGCTTCATGGGCGCAACTCACCCAATTCCGCAATAACTGAATTCCACCGTTCATCTTGATCTTAATCTACGCAACGACCAGCCATTCGGAACCAGCGGATTCGGGCATTCGCCGGCCCCCCCGGATGGCTGGCCTTTTTTAGCGGGAAGCCACTGACTTCATCCAACCTGTATCAGGAAACACGTGTCATTTTTTGACAAACGTACTGACCATTTTTGTCATTTTTCATTTCAAATCTGGGCAGAAAACCCATCGCTTTGAGAGGAATCTCGACTTCAACAAATATTCTTAAGATCGACCCAAAACCTTCTTGCCCGGCAGATTAAATCAAATCAAGCCGTTATTAAATTGCTCGAAAAGAAATGCCGCAGGCGGGGAGGAAAAACGTGATTTTGGAATGCAATTTGCTCTTTATAATGACAGCAAGAAGGTAGTGCCGTTCAACGGCAACCAACTTAACACTGCCACCTGGCGGTGTATTTGGCAAGACTCCTCCAAGTAACTTGCCTAAAATGGGAAGGGCCGGCTCCATGCGGGGGCGCCGGCCCTTTTCTTTTTTTCAGATTATTTTGGAACTGGTTTTCTTTTATTCCGTTTTGTTTTCGCCCCTGAGCAGGGCGAAGAACCAGCTGAGCAGCTTGAACACGGCAATGCCGCCCAGGAGGCCGGCAATCAACTGCAATAACGGCGGCAGTTGAGCAAGAAAATTGTCGAACCAGTTAAAGAGATCGGACATGGATTCGGTAAGCGAAGGTTATAAATTGGAGGTCATCATAGCATACATCCGGCCCTGCATCGGTTTCTGCGAGGCGGACATCAGCCGATAAAAATTTCGGTCTTTTCGGTATCGAGGTCGATTTTCAAAATACGGTGGTTGTTGGTGTCGGAAACGTACAGCACCTTGTCGAGGCACAGCACCCCCGCGGGTTCCCACAACCGCGTGCACCGCTTGTCGTCGCACACAATGTCCACCGACGCCTCCACCGTGTGCACCTCGTGCGTGGCGAGGTCCAGCACCCGAATCTTATGATTGTACGAGTCCGCGATGAACACCGCGCCCTCGACGTAATGCACCCCCAGGGGATGCTGAAGCACGGCTTCCTTTCCAACCCCGTCGCGGTCGCCGAAGTCGAACAAGCCCGTACCGACATACGTCTCCACCTTGCCCTGCCCTCCGAGTTCGATGGAACGGATGGCGCTGGTTTCGCTGTCGGCGAGAAACAGTTTGCCGTCGCCCACCGTCAACCCGCTGGGCTGGGCGAACGGCGCCTGCAGGCGCGGCCCGTCCTGAAGCGCTTCCGCTCCCGTTCCCGCAAACTGCTCGACGGTGTCCGCGGCAATGTGGTAGCGCCCAATCTGGTGCGTGCCGGCGTTGGCAAAATACAATGCGCCTTCGTGCAGGGACACATCCCACGGCGAACTCAGCGCCGTCTCTTTCGCCGGATGCGTGTCGCGCAGAAACCCACCCTGATCGCCCGTACCCGCAACCGTGGTCACCTGTTTTGAATTCAAGTCGATTTTGCGGAGCAGATGATTCTCCGTATCCGCCACCCACACCACGTCGTCCTGAAAACACAATCCCTGCGGCCGGTAAAACGACGCCTCTTCAAACCCGCCGTCGGCCTTGCCCACAGCTCCGCTTCCAATGCGATGCCGGATCGTTCCTTCCCTGTCCGCTATCACCACCTGGTTGTGATTGGCGTCGGCCACGGCGAACAGTTTGTCGCTTTCGCTGTAGGCGATCTTGCCGGGAAAGCTGAGCTCGCTTTTCGTTTCAGGTTTGAGCGGTTGGATCAAGTCCGCCGCGTTGCCCTGCAAAAATCCTTTCTCGCGAAGTTCCTTCACCAGGCTGTTCATCGTCTCTTCCAGCAGATCCGCGTTCGGCTCGCCGGGCAGTTGACCCAGAATGTAGCCGTCCGGCCCGATGAACACGAGCGTCGGCCACGCGCGGATGGCGTAGCGGTTCCAGATTTTGAAATCGCGGTCGTGCACGATCGGGTGCACGATCTCGTACCGCCGGATGGCGCGTTCGACGTTGTCGGTCACTTTCTCCCCGGGAAACTTCGGGCTGTGCACGCCGATGACCACCACGTGCTCGGCGAACTTTTCTTCTATGCGCTTGAGCGTGGGGATGACGTGGATGCAGTTGATGCAACAGAACGTCCAGAAGTCGAGAATAACGACCTTGCCCTTCAGTTCCGGCAGGTCCAGCGGCCGGGCCGCGTTGAACCACGGCAGGTCGCCCGCTTCCAGCGGCGGTGCGTGGATCAGTCTCTCATTCATAAGCTTTGTTGATGGCGGCCTCTGCGGTGGGCTGGATAACGTCCCAGCCAACATCGGGACGCTTGGTGACGGTGATGAAGTCGGCCATCAGAAACACGCTGATCACGCCTTCGATACCGAACAGCGCCGTGGCCACCGGCGACTCTGCCGCCGCCTCCTTATTGGGATAAGTCTTGTGCCCGCTTTCGATGGCGGGTTTGTCGAGTGTGAATTTCAACGCGTTTTCATTCGGCGTCGACGACACCTGAATGTTGACAGGCATGATGGTTCTCCTCCTCAATTTATTTATCGGATGAAATGCATTGTTTTGGGTTGGACCTCAAACGGAACTGGGCGCCGGACGGAAGATGCCGAACGAACTGGTGTAGCCGTGCAGAAAGGTGTTCTGCCCGACGGGCCCGATCTCGCCGTTGCAGAAAAATCCGCCGAGCGGAATCTCGCCCAGCTTGTCCTTGAACACATTGCAATCGTGGTTGGCCTCGCCATACAGATACTGCCCCCGGCCGAGACAGGAAAACAACAGCGCACCGCAGGCATCGTCGCCCCTTCCCTGCTTCGAATACTTGCTCAGCATGACGTTCAAATCTTCGTCCGACATCACCTTGTCGCGCAGGTGAAACTGCACCAACTGGCCCTCGCGCAATGGCGCCCCGATGGACAACGCGCCGCTCTCGCGATCGACGCCGATGAGGTTGCGGATCAGGAAGTCCCCCTGCCCTGGATCGTCCTTCAACGGGTCCATCTCGATGCCGAGGAACAGTGACGTCTGCATGAGCTTGCGGTCGTTTTCGCTCATCGTCTCCACCATCTCCTCCAGCACCTGGATCGGCGGTTTGTTGTCCACTTCCTCCAGCAAATATTCATTGCACTTGGTGATGCTCATGGGCTGGCCGATCGGCCGGCATCCCTGTGCAACGATGGTGTCGAGCTGGATGTTGCCGCTGAGTGCCACGCCGATGAGGCCGTTGTTGTACATGCGGTCGCCGATGTACATCACGTTGCCGCCCTGGAAATGCGAACCGCTGGCGAGTCCCCCGACCTTTGCCGAGTTGGGGTAGGCGAAATCCATGCCCGCCAGAAACTCCTCGCCGCGAAACGAAAAGGGATCGGCGAGCAGGATGAACTGCGGGTTGGATTCCGCAGGCACACCCAGCCATTCGCGCCACACGCTGGGCGCGGTGTCGGGATCGGGCAGGGCCATGGTGTCGGTTTGGATTTCCTGAATCGTCACGCCCGGCAGGTGCGCGCAGGTCAGGCTGAACGCGTGTTGCTGCTCCACCTCCTGCCCGCCACCAATGATGCCGCCGCCGGTGCACCCCAGAAGGGTGCCGATCGACAACTGCTCGCGCAACAGCTTCGGAATCTGCGGAAGCTTGTCCTTAAAGTGCGGCGAGACGAACATCACCGTCAGATGGATTTCGTTGTCGCCCATCTGCTCGCGGACCGCCTTCGCGGTCTCTTCGATGCACTGTTCGATGGTCTCGCCCGTCGATATGCTAGAGGCCCATTTCATTCGGAACTCTCCTGAATTCTATTTGAGATGATCCGCCGTCATGAATATCATCCGGCGGAGGTTTCGGCGGCCGTCCCGCGCAGGATACGGAATGCCGACTCCACCGTGCGGGTGCCGTTCAACACGCAGTCGGGAATGCCGACGCCGTGGTAGGCACTGCCCGCAACGTACAAGCCGGGGAACGGTTTCAGTTCGTTGTACACGGACTCGATCAATTGGCCGTGGCCGACATGATACTGCACGTTGCCTTTTTTGTACTGGAACACTTTGTAAAATTCGGGTTCGTTATCAAAACCCATGATGTCCTGTAACTCGCCCAGCACGGTTTTGTAGATGTCTTCTTCCGATTGTTCGGCGTATGGTTCGTTCAACGCGCCGCCGACATACGAGCGGAGCAAGACGTAATCCTCCGGCGCGCGGCCGTAAAATTTCGACGTCACCCACGTGCAGGCGCTGATCTTGCGTCCTTCACTGTAAGGCACCACGAAACCGAAACCGTTGAGCGGATGCTTGAACGTTTCTTTCTTGAACGCCAGCGTCACCGCCGCCGTGGAGACAAACGGAATGCGGTGCAACAACTCCGCCGCGCGCGGTGCCACCGGTTCGAACAACTTCGCCGTCACATTCGCGGGCGTGGTCACCAGCACCGCGTCGGCTTCCAGCCGCTCGCCCGTGTCCAGCTCCACCTGCCAGCCGTCGTCTTTCTGCAGGAGCGCCTTCACCCGCGTCTGTTTGCGGAAGGTGATGTCCGGCGACTCTTCGATGATGCGTTCGATCATCGACCCCAGCCCGTTTTTCAAACTCACGAAAAACGTGAACGGCGTGTAGCCTTTTTTCGGTTGCGGGGCGGGCGCGGCTTTCATGCGCTGGCGTTTCGCCGCCAGCATGCCGAGGATCAACGAACGGTATTTCTTCTCCGTCTGCGAGAACATGGGAAACGTGCTGTGCAGGCTCATCGTTTCCGGATCGCTGGAATAGATGCCACACATGAGCGGTTGCGCCATCCTTTGCAACGCCTCTTCACCGAGACGGCGGCGCACGAACGACGCCAGGCTCTCGTCGCGGTTGCTGAACTTTTTCGGCAGGACCAGGTCCATCGCCATGCGCATCTTACCGGGAATGCTGAACAGGGGAGACAACGCGAACGGCAGGAACTTGGTCGGCACCATGAGTGTCAGCCCGTCGGGCAGGGTGACCATCTTTTTGTTCAGATAGACGTAGGTCTTGGGGGTTTCCGGGCGCGTGCTCATCAGCTCGCCCTCGAGGCCGATCTTCTTGCACAGCTCCAGCGCCCAGGGTTTTTGCGTGATGAAGCTGTCCGGCCCGCGTTCCAAGATGAACCCGTTTTCGCGGATCGTGCAGATCTTGCCGCCCCAGCGGTCGGAGCCTTCCAGCACGGTGCAGTCGATGTCGCCCTGCCCGTTGTTGAACTCTTCCTGAACGCGGTACGCCGCCGCCAGCCCGGCGATGCCGCCCCCGATGATGACCAGTTTTTTCATGGCGCTAATTATGACAGGTTTCCCACGGCGAGGCAATCAGGCGAAATCTCATGGATTTTCGTGGGGAGTTCAATGGTTAGCAGAAAGG
>NZ_HG422173.1:1540794-1552827 GCF_000341545.2 Nitrospina gracilis 3/211 | reverse complement strand
AGCCCTCTCCCGTCAAGGGAGAGGGAGTATTAAGAGTCCCTTCTCCCCTGGTGGGAGAAGGTTAGGATGAGGGGGACAAAAAGCGCCTCCTATTTAGGGAAGAGTCTGGAATCCAGAATATCAAAACAAGTAACCGCAACTTTTAGAGTTTTCTTAAAAGCCCGTTCAATCTGATCTTTGACATCAGAATATGAAACCAATAAATCATTAACAGACTTTCGCCTATACATCACCCCATCAAATACACTGTTTCTCATTACACTTTCTATTACTTGAGGACTATCGCCCTTTGCCTTCATCTGATTTTTCCATTCTTCTTCTTCATTTGGATCGAGAACTGGAAACGTATAGTCTCTAAAATGACAATTTTCAATTGGGCCCATTATAATTTTAGGCTCCCTTCTATGGATTTTTTTGTGCCTATACTCTGCAATCTCCTTATTAAATACACTATCATTCAAACCATTCAGGGCATTCCAGAATTCTTGCGAATCATCCGCTTTAATTGCATATTTAACAGGATGATTTAACCTTTTCATAATTTTATGAAAATCCAGCACCTCTTCTTTCTTTGTAATATCAAAAGGACAATAAAAAGCCCAGACCATTAAAGCAATCTTGTCTCTGCAAGAATATATCCCAAGCATACAATTATCAGCGTAGTAGGAAGCCGGCCAATAGTCTCCATATGGTCCCTTTGAAGAATCATGCTTTTCTTCGAAATACTTCGCAAATGCATCCATCCAGTAAAAACTAAAATAAACTTGGTCAATCAGCCAATCAACATCCCTAGCCCAACTTATTGAATTAAATCGTGGGTCTGGGATGTTTAAAAATTTGTCGATTTTACCCGAATCATGTAGCAATGATTTTGATGCTCTCTCAAATAATCCAAACTCTTCCCACTCATGCACCAAATCATAAGTCTCAAGAAATTTGGGAACAATCTCCGATATTCTTTTGGAAAGATCCTCGCCCATAACTCAAGCTCTTAAATTAACAAAAATGTTTTTTCACCTCTAAAACCCCGCAGGTTCTTTGCCGCCGGTGACGCGTTTGCCGCCAAGGTAGGTTTGATCGATGAAGTTTTCGCCGAAGTAATAGACGAGATCGCGGTAGTCGCCGGTCTTGAGGATGTTGAAGTCGGCGCGCTGGCCGGGCAGGAGGCCGCCGTACAGCCGGTGGTGCCCCAGCGCCTTCGCCGCGCCGTAGGTCGCCGCCGCCAGCGCCTGCCCCGGCGTGATGCGGTACAGGTTCGCCGCCAGGTAAATCACCGTCTGCATGTTGTAGGTGGGGCAACTGCCGGGATTGCAGTCGGTGGCCAGCGCCAACGTCACCCGCGCGTCCAGCATGCTGTGCACCAGCGGTTGCTTGGTTCCGCCCAGAAACAACGTGACGCCGGGCATCAGCACCGCCACCGTGCCCGCGGCGTGCATGGCCTGGATGTCTTTCGGCGTGGCGTGCTCGAGGTGATCGCACGACAGCGCCCCCAGGCGCGCCGCCTCGTACGATCCGCCCTGATGTGACAACTCCTCCACGTGGGCACGCAGGTCGAATCCCAACAACTTGGCCTGCAAAAAAATCAGCCGCAGGTCGGCGACGGTGAACACGTTCTTCTCGCAGAAGATGTCGACGCCGTCGGCGAGGCCGCGGAACTTCGGCAGGCTTTCCAGGACGAACTCAACGTACGATTTGCGTTTGACCTCGGGCGGGATGGCGTGCGCGCCGAGGTAGGTGAGCGTCACCGGTGCTTTCAATGCCTTGCGAAGACGTTGTCCCACCCTCAGCATCTTCGTTTCCGTGTCGAGGTCGAGACCGTAACCGGACTTGATCTCGAACGCGGTGGTGCCCAAAGCCATCATGCGTTTCATGCGGGCTTTGGCCTGATCGAACAGCGTCGCCTCCGTCGCCTGCCGGGTGGCGCGCACGGTGTCGTGGATGCCGCCGCCCTTGCTCAGAATTTCGAGGTACGAGACGCCGCTCATGCGGTCCACCATCTCGTCCTTGCGCTCACCGCCGTACACCAGGTGCGTGTGGCAATCGACGAACCCCGGCACCACCGCACAGCCGTTCACGTCGATCACCTTTTTGTACTTCGCCGACGCCTTCACCTCCGAGTCTTTCAGGATTTTTTCGATGTGGCCTTTCTTGACCACGAGCGCGCAGTTCCTGCGCACGCGCACGCCGGGCTGGGATGTGGCGTCGGCCTGGATCAACTGCCCGATGTTTCGAAAGCACAGTGTTTCCGTCATAGAGCCATCTCTCAGGGTTTGGGAAGATGCACCTTGCGTCTTTGGGCGATGCGTTTCGCTTCGTCGTAGCCGGCATCGACGTGCCGCGCCACGCCGAGACCCGGATCGTGCGTGAGCACGCGGTCGAGTCGGTCGCCCTTCTTCTTCGTACCGTCGGCGACGATCACCATGCCCGCATGCAGGCTGTTGCCCATGCCCACGCCACCGCCGTGGTGGAAGCTGACCCAGCTCGCACCCGACACCGCGTTGACCGCGAAGTTGAGCAGAGGCCAGTCGGCCACAGCGTCACTGCCATCGAGCATGCCTTCGGTTTCGCGGTTGGGCGAGGCGACACTGCCGCAGTCGAGGTGATCCCTGCCGATGACGATCGGCGCGGCCACCTTTTTCTTTTTGACCAGTTGATTCATCACCGCGCCCATCTTGGCGCGCTCGCCGTAACCCAGCCAGCACACGCGCGTCGGCAGGCCCAGCACCGGAACCTGTTTCTGCGCTTGGGTGATCCAGCGCCGGAGCGCCTTCTTTTCCGGAAACGTGTCGAGCACCGCCTGGTCCACGGTGTGCAAATCTTTTTTCTTGCCGGAGAGCAAAGCCCAGCGGAACGGTCCCTGCCCCTCGCAGAACAGCGGGCGGATGTATGCCGGAACGAAACCGGGATAGAGGAATGCACCGTCGGCATCGCGCACGGTGAGGCCGCCCAGCTCCGCCTGGCCGCGCAGGTTGTTGCCGTAGTCAAACACGACGCATCCTTTCGCCTGCAAATCGATCATCGCCTGGCAGTGCTTGACCGCCGTTTCCATGGACAGCTTGCGGTAGGTGTCGGGATCGCCGTCGCGCAGTTTCATCAGCGACGCGTAATCGCCGCCTTCGGGCACATAGGTCATGAGGTTGTGCGCCGAAGTCTGGTCGGTGACGATGTCCGGCAGGCGGTTGTCTTCGGCCAACTGACGCGCCACCGTCGCGCCGTTGGCGACCAGCCCGACGCTGATGGGCTCGCCTTCCTTGATAGACCGCTCGATGAGGTCCAACGCCTCCTTGAGATTTTTGGCGGTGCGGTCGAGATACCCCTCTTTCAATCGACGCTCCACCTGCGTGGGGTTCACTTCCGCCACCAGCACCGAGGCATCGTTCATCGTGCCCGCCAAGGGCTGCGCCGCGCCCATGTTGCCGAGCCCGGCCGTGAAGATCCATTTGCCCCTGAGGCTCGGCTGGTTGAAATCGATCTGCCCGCAGGCGCCGAAGGTTTCGTAGGTGCCCTGCAGGATGCCCTGCGTGCCGATGTAGATCCAGCTTCCCGCCGTCATCTGGCCGTACATCATGAGGCCGAGGCGGTCGAGGTGGTCAAAGTGATCGTCGGTGGCCCAGCGCGGCACCAGGTTGGAGTTGGCGATGAGGACGCGCGGCGCGTCCGGGTGCGTGCGCGCGATATAGACGGGTTTGCCCGACTGCACGCACAGCGTCTCGTCTTTTTTGAGGCGTTTGAGTTCGGCTACCAGGCGGTGGTATTCCTTCCAGTTGCGCGCCGCGCGGCCGGTGCCGCCGTACACGATGAGTTGTTTCCAGTCGAGGGCGACGCGGTCGTCGAGGTTGTTCATTAACATGCGGAGCGCCGCTTCGGCGTCCCAGTCGCAACAGCGGAGTGTGAGCGAGGTGGGGGCGCGCGGTGCTTTTTTCGGAGCGAGTTCGCTATAGAGCGGGCGTTCGGAGGAGGGTTTGTTCGATCCTGCGGGTTTGATGGGTGAGCCGCGTTGCCGGTTCATTCATGCCTCCTTTCGGGATGCCACTCCCAGGCAGAAGTAATAGAACATCGACGCCGCCAAGCGGCCCGTGCGTTCTTCCTCGATTTCCGGGTTGTACTCCGAGAGGTCGAACAACTGGACTTTGGGGTTCTGCCCGGCGATGCGAGCGATCTCCAGCGCCTCACTTCCGCGAAGACCCATGACCGACGGCGCTGACACGCCGGGCGCGTCCGCCATACGGACGGAATCGAGGTCGAAACTCACGAAAACCGCGTCGCAGTCCCATGCCACCCGGCCGAGGGCGGAACTGAACCAGCCGAGCGCGTCTTCGTTCATGTAGATCTCAGACAACCAGTGGATGTGCCCGTCCCTGTGGCGGACATACTCCACGTGCTCCTTCGCGGCCTGGCTTCCCTGCGTGGCGAATTCGACAAAAAGCTCGCCCGAGAAGCGCGCGTCCTCAAGTAGAAGCCGGAACGGGGAGCCGCTGTGCGCTTTTCCTTCGATGAGCGGGCGGACATCCAGGTGCGCGTCCACGTTGATAGCCCCCACCCGGCAGCTTTCGTGGGTATCCAGCAGGGCTTGCGCGTTTGGCCAGGACTGATCGTTGCCGCCACCCGCCACGAAGGGGGTACCCCCTGCCTGCAAAATACCCTTCACTTTGGCTGTCAGGGCGGCGTGGGCCTGCTCCAGAGGCAGGCCGGGGTCGATGTCGCCCGCATCGGTGATGCGGAGGGGGGACAGATCGATCCCCAATTCGGGATTGAACACCGTGCCGAAGCGGCGAAGCCACGCCCGCATCTTCTCCGGACCCGACCGCGCGCCGGTGCGCCCGCCGTTTCTGGCCACCCCTTCATCGTAGGGAAAGCCCAGCAGGACCACGTTGCCATCCGTTCCCGGATATATGATATCCGCCAGCCTCGGATCGTCCTTCATAGCCTCTTTATAGAATGGTTTTGGGGGATTGTAAACTACCCCACCCACAACCTATTGTATTTCAAATTTGGCATGGACTTTCTAAAATGGGTTTTGTAATATTTTTTACCTGACATCCAACGATCACATCCACGCGAGGAGCAAGGAAATGGCAGATTCCATCACGGCATTGAAACAGGCCATCGAGTTCGAGCGGTCGGCGCTGGAAAAGTACCAGGAAGCGCTGAAAACAGCGACGCACCAGGAAACCCGCGACGCGCTCAAAGGCTACATCACGGATAAAGAACAGAAAATCGACACGCTGTCGTGGTTCATCATGGCGGAGACCGGGTCGGTGGAGACCAGCCCGGCGGAGTCCGGTGAAGCCGCCGAGGGCGAAAAGTCCGGCGCGAGCAAGTGTCCCTTCTCGAAGCAGTTGGCGGACATGGGCATCGACATCTCCCAGATGAAACCCCCGACGTTCGAATAAATCGAGAACTTCCGGTAACGAGAGAGGCGTTCATGGCTCTTGATGAACCCAGAGACCTGTTGGTCGAGTGTTCGGCGTGCAACATCGAAAACGTGTTTTCCGAGTACACGCCCGATCAGCCGACGTTCTGCAACCAGTGCCGCGACCGGCTGATTCATCCGGATTTCAACGAGACGCACAACGAGTACCGTTGCGAGGACTGCGGTTTCTCGGTGTGCCTATTGAAGGAAACGGAATTCGATGAGGGCAACACGCCCTGCCGGTGCGGCAGCACCAATGTGTTCAAGGTCGACCCCTCCACCATCGCCGATGACGCCGAGGAAGCCGGGGCGTTTGAGCTGGATGAGGACGATGACGACGGCGACGGGTTCGACTGGTACCGGTCGGAATCTTCCGGCGGGGACACCCTGGACGATTACAACGAACTGTTTGATCAGGACCCGGGTTACAACTGATCCGGCGTCCTGGTTATTCTCCCCCCTTTCCCCACTTTCACACCCACGGCGAAAGTGCGCCCGCCTCAGGCGGCATCTTTTTCCAGCCGCACGTGCTTCAGGTACAGCAGTTCCATCGCGTTGAGGCGCAACCCCTTCACGTAAGGTTTGACCAGCACGTTGTGCGTGAGACCGAACAGGGAAATCAGCGGCGCGTCGGTTTCGGTGAGGATCTTTTGGGCCATGTCATAAATGACCTGGCGTTTTTTCGGATCGCGCTCCGCCGCACCCCGACGGATCAATCGGTCGTATTCTGCATTGCCCCAATTCAGGTGATTGTTGCCGCTGGTGGAGGTGAACAGGTTCATGAAGTTGTCCGGGTCGGGAAAGTCCGCGCCCCACCCCAGCCGGAACACCGGCGGCGCGTCCAGCCGAAGTTTGCTTAGAAACACTTTCCACTCCATGCTCTCCAGGGCCACGTCAAGCGAAAGATGTTTTCTCCACTGCGCCTGCACGAACTCGGCGATGAGCTTGTTCGTAGCGTCGGTGTTGTAGGAGATGGCGAACGGCGGAAAGCCCCTCCCTCCGGGATAGCCCGCTGACGCCAACAGGCGGCGCGCTTTTTCGGGATCGAAATGCGGCCCGACATCCGGGTTGTAGCCGAACATGCCTTTGGGAATCCACGACGCCGTCGGCAACTCGCCGCCTTTCAGGATCACCGGAATCTGCGTGCGGTCGATGGCGTGCGCCAGCGCGCGCCGCACGGTGGCGTTGTCGAACGGCGCTTTGGTCACGTTGAATCCGTAATAGTAGCCACGCAACAGAGGCAGGTTGCGGTACTCGGGACTGCTTTTGTAATGCGGGATGGCCACCGGCGGCAGTTCCACCATCTCCAGCTCGCCCGTCTCGTACAGCGTCAGCTCCGTTGTCGGTTCGCGCACCACGTAGAGCACAACGCGGTCTACTGCGGGCCGCCCTTCATAAAATTTATTGTTGGCTTTCAGGATCAGCTTGTATTCGTGTTGCCATTTGTCCAGTGTGAAGGGTCCGTTGGTGACGATGCGTTGCGGATCGGTCCAGCGGTCGCCATACTTTTCGACGATGTCCTTTCGCATGGGGAAGGTCACCATGAATGTTGTGATGCTGGGAAAGTAGATGACGGGTCGCTCCAGTTCCACCTCAAGCACCCTGTCCGAAAGCGCGCGCACGCCGACCTGTTCGGCGTCCTTGAGCTTGCCCGAGTTGTAGGCGAAGGCATTTTTCACGTCGAAAAGGAAGTAGGCATACTCCGCCGCGGTGGCGGGATTGAGCAGGCGTTTCCACGAATACTCGAAGTCGTGCGCGGTGACGGGTTCCCCATCGGTCCAGAAAACGTCGTCGCGCAGGTGGTAGGTGATGACGGTGCCGTCGTCCGAAAACTCCCAGCGATGGGCGATGGCGGGGACGGGTTCCAGGTTCTCGTTGTACTGGGTGAGGCCCTCCATGATGTTGGTCAGCACGTCGAAAGACACGTTGTCGGTGGCGAGGGACCAGTCGAGCGTGGGTGGCTCCGAATGGATGGCGAGGCGCAGGGTGGCTTCCTCCCCACCCGTTGCCGACGGATTGGAACAACCGGGGGACGCCAGCATCCCCGCCGCCAGCAGGCATGCCGTCAAAAGGGCCCGCCAAAGGGCCATATGGGCCGGTACAAGGTTCATTCGACTACCATACCAGAATCGGCATGCCGGGAAAATCGGCCATACCGGGTTGTCAGATTTAACCTTTACTTTTCATGGGACATCTATAGAATTGAAATTTTCCACCACCACGATACACGCATATGGCGAAAAACCAGAACGTTGACGACATCACCTGGATCCGGCGCTGGATCAAAAAAGGCCTGAGCAAGGACAAGAAAACGCTCGACCTTTCCAACAAGCGCTTCGATCTGCAGATCGCCCTCGACGTGGCAGAAAACCTGGCAGTGCCGGGCATCGAAATCCTATTCATGCACAACTGCTGGATCAAGGACACTTATTTGGAAGAACTGGTGGAAGGCGACCTGTTCCAGGGCGTGCAGGAGTTGTGGTTGTACGAGAACAAGATCGGCAACCAGGGCGCGGAATACCTGGCCGATTGTGACAAGCTGGACAATGTCCGTTATCTCAGCCTGTACTCGAACAAGATCGGCCCCGAAGGCGCAGAAGCCATTGCCGAATCGCCCAACCTGTCGCGGCTGGAAACGCTCGATTTGTCATTCAACAAGATCGGCGATGCCGGGGCCGTGGCGCTGGCCAACTCGCGCAACCTGCCCCGCCTCAAAACCCTGCACCTCGATTCCAACGGCATCGGTGAGGAAGGCATGGGGGCGCTGGCGGAGTCGCCGGGTCTCAAGAAACTCGAAGTCCTCAACCTGACGTACAACCTGATTTCTCCGGAAGGCTTCGAACGCCTGCGCGAATCGCCGCGCATTCAAACACTCAAGGAATTCCATTTCGACTTTCCCGCCGACGATGACTGATCCCCAAACCAAAGCCCCGGATAACGGACTGAAGACGGTCCAGTCCATTGCGGACAAACTGACCCTGCGCCATTCGACGCTCGATCTGAGTTACGATTCACTGGGCGATGCCGGGGCTGTGTTCCTCGCCCGCCACAAGGACCTGTCGCATGTGCGCGTCCTCAACCTGTCATGGAACGACATCGGCGATACGGGCATCGAAGCGCTGGCTTCCTGCCCTTCCCTTGCGGGGGTCACGCACCTGCATCTGGATTCGAACGCCATTACGGACAAAGCCGCGGCGGCGCTGGCGCAATCGCCTCACCTCGGTCAGTTGAAACTACTCAACCTCACCAACAACCGCATCGGCGACGACGGCGCCCTGCGCCTGGTCAAATCGAAAAAACTGCCGAAACTGGAGTTTCTGGAACTGGAACTCAACCGCATCGGCGAAGAACGCCTGTCGCGGTTTCCGGACGGCGCGGCCAACCCGCAACTTCGCTGGCTGAACCTGCGCAAGAACAAGATCAATACCGACACGCTCTCCGACTGGATCCAGACCGGCGCGTTCTCACCGGTGGAAGTGCTGAATCTTGGATTCAACCGCATTGACGATGCCGGGGCCAAGTTGCTGGCGCAATCGCCCACCGTGGCGCGGCTGAAGAAGCTGGTGATCGACTTTAACTGGATTGGCAACGACGGTGCAAATGCCCTCGCGAAATCCAAACACCTCTCCAATTTGCAGGACCTGTACACCTACGAAAACGAGTTCACCCGCGAAGGTGAGGAAACACTTCTCGATTTCCGCATCCGGCAGTTGATCAAAGCGCGTGCGCAGAACGGCACGCTCAACCTGAACGGACAGCGTCTCGGCAACAAGGGATTGCAGGCCATCGCGCGTTGTCCGGAAATGGCAAATATCGAGCACCTTTCATTGCGCAATAACTTCGCCGACCACATGGGACTGGTGGCACTCTGCCAGTCGGAGCACCTGAAGAACCTCAAATCCCTCAACCTGATGGACAACCCCATCGGGGATAAGGGCATGCTGGCTTTGGCCGAGGCGGTATTTTCCGGCCTCACTGCGCTCAACCTGGAGAAGACGGGCATCAAGGTCGCAGGAGTGCAGGCACTCGGCACTTCGCGCGTCCTGACCCAACTGGAGAATCTGAACCTGAGTCACAACGACATCAGCAACCAGGGCGGCAGGATCCTCGCACAATCGCCCAACTTCGCCAGGCTCAAAACCCTGAAGCTGTGGAACACGTGGATGGAGAGCGACGGCGTCATCGCGCTGGCCTGCTCGGAGAACATGGCGAATGTCACCGAGTTGCGTCTCAACAGCAACGGCATCCGCTATTCCGGCTTCAAGGCGCTGGCGGAGTCGCCGCGGTTCACCTCGCTCGTCACCCTCGACCTCCGGCGCAACAACTTCTGCGTGGACAGCTTCCAACTGTTTACGGAGTCGGAGCGCCTTCGGACCCTCAAAGAGTTCCGGTTTTAAACAGAACGTAAAACGGGCGCACAACAACAAATCTGAAGGCATAAAAAACCCCGGAACCGCGAAGGCTCCGGGGTTTTGTTTTTCGTAACTGGAAGTGCGGTCAGGCGATCGCCAGGAAGTTGCAGGCCTGGTAGCAGGCGTTGCAGTTGATGCACAGGTCCATGTCGATGTGCGCCGAGACTTTCTTGGTGCCGCCGGTGATGGCGCCGGTCGGGCACGGCTTGATGCACGCGCCGCAGGCCACACAGTCTTCTTCCTTGACCACATAACGGTACAGGCCCGTACACATCGCCGCGTCGCAAACCTGGTCGACGATATGCCGTTCGTACTCCTTGCGGAAATACTTGAGGCCGCTGAGAACCGATTTGACCGCCGTCTCACCCAGGCCGCACAGCGAAGTGACATTGATCTCCTCGCACATCGCCTGCAGTTTGTCGAGATACTCGATTTTGCCACGGCCTTCGGCGATGTCGTCCAGCATGTTCTTGATGAGCGTCAGCCCGATACGGCACGGTGTGCACTTGCCGCAGGTCTCCGTCTCGTTGAAACCGATGGAAAAGCGGGTGAGGTCGATGACACACGCCGAGTTGTCATAAGCTGACAGGCTGGCCTGACCCATGATGGCGCCCGCCTCAATGAGGCTTTCGTAATCGGTCTTGGTGTCGAGTTTCTCCGGGGGCAGGAAACCGCCGGTGACGCCGCCGATGTGCACCACCTTCAATTCTTTCTTTTTCAGGATGCCGCCGCAGTAATCATTGATGATTTCACCCACGGTGGTGTTCATGTCGAATTCCATCAGCCCGGCGTACTTCAGGTTGCCGGCGATCGCCCAGGTCTTGCAGCCCGGCGAGTTCTCCGGTCCCATCGACAGGTACCAGTCCGCGCCCTGTTTGATGATCTCGGTGACCGTTGCCCAGGTCTCGGCATTGTTCAGGTTCGTCGGGTAGCCGAAGACGCCCTTCTCGGAAGAGTGCGGCGGCTGGGCTTTCGGAAACGGGCGTTTGCCTTCGACGGAAGACATCAGCGCCGTCGATTCGCCACCGATGAACGCCTCCATGCCTTCATGCACGTAGAAGTCGATACTGAAATTCGTGCCCAGAATGTTGTTGCCGAGAAAGCCGCGCTCGCGCGCCGATTCCAACGCCATGTTGAGACGACGTACGGCGATCGAGTAGTCCGAGCGGGTGTAGATGATGCCGTCGGTGGCGCCGATGGCGTAGGCGCCGATCAACAGGCCTTCCAGCACCTGGTGCGGACAGCCTTCCATGATACTGCGGTCCATGTACGACGCCGGGTTGCCCTCGTCGCCGTTGACCATGATGTATTTGCGTTCGGCTTTTGCATTCGCGGTTTTCTCCCACTTGTCACCGGTGAAGAATCCGCCGCCGCCCTTGCCGCGAAGACCGGAGCGCCGGATTTCCTTGCGCACCTGTTCCGGCGTCATGGTGGTCATCACTTTTTTCAACGTCTCGTAGCCGCCGACCTTGATGTATTCGTCGATGCTTTCCGGATCGATGTTGCCCCCATGCTTCAACGCGACCCGCGCCTGCTTCTCCAGCGTTTCATAGTAGTCCGGCTTGGCCGCGAGCCTGGCGAACGGTTTGCCGCCCAGCACGTGGTCCTTGAAAATCTGCGGAACGTTCGCGACCTTCACGCGTTCGTAGGTGACGCGCGGCTGGCCCGGCACATAAACGTCCACCAGCACGTCGCGGCTGCAATAACCACGGCACCCGACCTGGCCCATTTCGCAACCGCCACGCTCGGACAACTCCGCCGTGCCCTGATTTTCCTCAATCAGTTTCTGAAATTCCGCGTAAACGTCTTTGGCTCCCTCGGCCTGACCACTGAGGCTCATGCAGACCGTGATCTTGATGGTCCCTTTTTCCTGCTCGGTGGCCTGGGATTCTGTCGCTTCCGCAACCGTCATGGGGATCTCCTTTTACCTGTTGTTGCCTGTAAACTTTTTATATTCGTAAGTTTTGAAAAAACAATGCAATCAGTTCGATTGGAATCCAGCCCAAGGGGGTGATTCCATTTGGGCTTTCAGGACTTCACACCATCTCACATTTTGCGAGATTTTTCCAGAAATTCTAGTGAGCCCACACCCCATTGTCAACCAAATCAGGGGCGTTTCTCCATGGAAAATCCGTAATTTCGCCCTGACTCGCTGAAAGCCCATCCCCTCGGGCCCCCTTTTCCCCGGAAGGACCCCGACCCCGAACA
>NZ_HG422173.1:1537339-1540694 GCF_000341545.2 Nitrospina gracilis 3/211 | reverse complement strand
CGACCCCGAACACAAAGTATGCGTAACCCTTTAATTTTAAATAAATTTTCAGGGTTTCGAGGGGGACCCGTCGGCTGGATACCGGTTCGATTGGAACACACCACCTGCAACCGCCTTGGAATGGGGGGGGTCAGGGCGCGGCGGATTCCAGTTCGTCTGCCGACACGGTATCGAACGCGGATTTGAGGTAGTTCTGCAAGGGGTCGGACAGCGTGCGCAACTCCTGGTCGGGAATGACCTGCGACAAATAGTCCTCGATCTGGCCCCGGTACAAAACCAGTTTCCATTCCCCCCGTCCGTCGGGTTGAACAAAATTGAGTTGGACCATCTCCGTCAGCCACAACTCCGTGCGCGGGTCCAGCATGCTCCCGACCAGTTGAACCTCGCCCTCGGTGTGCTTGCCCTTATTGCCAGCTGGTTTCATTCGGATCACCTTCACCTCGTACTGCGCCTCAAACTGCTTGTCCGCCATGTTGTACGGTGGGGCAAACCCGAAGTCTTTCAGCTTCGCCGGATCCAACCCGGCGATAGCCGCCTCGACGTGCTGTTTCAAGGACTCCGCTGTCGCCGCACTCTTTGTCCCGGAATTCCCCGGCTGGCCGCACGCGGCGATACCGATCAGAATGAACGCCAGAACAAAAACCCGATTGATACGCTTCGTGACTGAAAACAAATCCACCTCCTGAATCCACCGCTTATATTCGTTATGGGACCAGTTTCCCGATCTTGTTGTTGTATTTGCCACGGAAGTACATGCCCATCTCCGTGAACCACACGTTGCCGTCGGCATCCAGCTCAAGCTGGCTGGGATGTGCCTTCGGGTCAGCCAGCGGAAAAAACTCAACGCCCTCGTTCGTGCCCGGTTGCGCTTTGTTCAGGTCCAGGCGGCCGATGCTGTCGGGTCGGTTGGCGGTGAACCACACGACTTGGCGCCGATCATCGACGATGAGGTCGTGCGGGCCCTTGCGCTCGCCCAGATGAAACTCGACGATCTCCGGGGGGGTCCCCTGTTTGAAATCCAGATACGCCAGCTTGCTCGCAAACATCTGGGTGAACCACACCGTGCCGTTGCCGCCCTGAGTCATGCCGTGCGGCACGGATTTCTGCGGCGGCACGGTCCACTCCTCAACCTTCCCGCTTTCGGTGTTCAGCCTGGCCACCTTGTTGAAAAACTTTTTGGCCCAGAACATGCCGCCCTGTGTGTACCACACATGCGCGCCATCCACCACCATGGCGTGCGGATGCCCTTCGCCCACAGCGTATTCCTGGATCGTGCCGTCCTTCGGATTCAGCCGGCCCACCTTGTTGGCGTTGAACTCGAGAAACCAGAGAGAGCCGTCCGGCCCTTCCTTGATCTGGTGCGGCTCGCTGTCTTCGGTCGGGATGTCGTACTCCTGGATTGCGCCGCTTGCAGGGTCGAGCCGCCCGATGCGGTTGCCCGCCATTTCCGTAAACCACACGATACCGTCTTTCGCCACGGTGATGTAATGCGGCTGGCTGTTGGGCTCCGGCAGTGCGTATTCGGTGATGCCGTTGGAGGTTCCGGGCTTGGTTTCGGCGGGAATGAGTCTGCCGATTTTGTTGGCATTGATTTCGGTGAACCACACCGCCCCGTCCGGGGCGACGGCGAGGTCGGCGGGACTGCTGGCACCGGACGGCGTGATGTATTCTTCGATGGTGACCGCCTGCACCGCTGGTACTGACAACAAAAAGCAGACCGCCCAGACGCTCAGGCAGAAAGAGATTTGGTTGGTACGCGTCATAACATGGTCCTCCATGTCGTTGGCGTGGGTATGCCGTCATTATAGTACGGATCGCGGGCGGCGGGTTTTTGATTTTTCATCCAGCCGGTGAAGCAAGGCTGTTGGTTCTCCCACCTCCGCCGCACCGGAAAAGCACTCCACACACAGCGTGCCCCTTTGGACACAGCCGCCGGGTTTTCCCCTTGTCTGCCTGTTTAAAATTCCATACAATCGATTCTTCATAATCCTTGAAACGTCAAACCGATTGGACCCAACCATGATCAAAACCAGTGTCAAAACGGACGATGTGCGGAAACACAAAACCGAATGCCTGATCGTGCTCTGCCCGGAGAAAAAACCCGCGGGCGTGGTGAAGGAGATCGACGGCCTGCTCAACGGCGCCATCTCCGCCGCGCACAAGGCCAAGCGCTTCGAAGGCAAAGCCAACCAGACCTGTTCGTTCAACGTGATGGGTCTTCTGGGCGCACAGCAGTTGATCATGGTGGGCCTCGGCAAAACCAAGGACATCAAGGAAGAGCAACTGCGCCAGGCGGCAGGCACCGGTGTGAAGCTCGCCGAAAGATCGCGTTACAAGAAGGTCGCTCTGCACCTGCCGGAAGGCGATGCGGGCAAGCCGGGTAAATCCAAAAAGGACAAGTACGGCGACCCCGTCGGGCACGCGCTGGCGGAAGGCGCGCACCTCGCGCTCTACCACTTCGACGCCTACAAGCAGAGGGACGAGGACGATCCGCCCAGCCGCATCCAGGAAATCGTGTTCCTCGTCGGTTCCAAGGCGAAGGTCCCCGCATTCCAGAAGGGCGTGCAGTCGGCGGAAAAACTGGCCGAGGCGGTGATGACCACGCGCGACCTCATGACGCATCCCGGCAACACCGCCACGCCGACGTACCTCGCCGACCAGGCAAAAAAGCTGGCGCGCAAATACAAATTCACCTGCCGCGTGCTCGAAAAGAAGGACATGCAACAGAAGAAAATGGGCGCGCTTTTGGGTGTCGCGCGCGGCAGTCACGAACCGCCGAAGTTCATCATCATGGAATACAACGGCGGCAAAAAAAGCCAGGCCCCGGTGGTGATCGTCGGCAAGGGCATCACCTTCGACACCGGCGGCATCTCGCTGAAACCGCCCGGAAGCATGGACGAGATGAAGTTCGACATGTCCGGCGGCGCGGTGACCATTGGCACCCTGGCGGCCGTGGCCAGCCTGAAACTGCCGGTCAACGTGGTCGGGTTGGTTCCGGCGACGGAGAACATGCCCGGCGGCTCCGCCATCAAGCCCGGCGACATCCTCACCGCCTCCAACGGCAAGACCATTGAGGTGCTGAATACCGATGCGGAAGGACGGCTGATCCTCTCCGACGCGCTGGTCTATGCGCAGAAATACAAGCCGCGCGCGGTGATCGATCTCGCCACGCTCACGGGCGCGGTGATCGTGGCTTTGGGGCACGTCGCCACTGCGGTGGTCGGCACCGACGACAAACTGATCCAGAACCTCATCGACTGCGGCACAGAGACCGGCGAGCGTTTATGGCAACTGCCGCTGTATGACGAGTTCGAGAAAGCCATCAAGAGTGACATCGCCGACCTCAAAAACATTG